>VFZH01000087.1 GCA_016871255.1 Acidimicrobiia bacterium
AGCACCAGCACGCGGCCCAGGGGTGCGCGCGCCCGCAGCAGCCAGCCGGACCAGACGCTCGCGCCGCCCCACAGGAGCGCCGAGAGGCCGGCCACGCCGAAGACCGCGGCGGTCAGCCCGGCCGCAAAGCCGACGGCCCCGGACGGCTGCCCCCGCAGCGCGGCCGCCCCGGCGGCAAGCAGCAGCAGCGAGGCGCCCAGCACCAGGGCGAGCGCGCCCCACAGGCGGGAGAGAATCGCCAGGACGCGGACGTGGCGTTCCACGCCGCTACCGGACGGTGACGCGCAGATCCACCCGCGTGGCGGGGTGGCCGGATGGCGACACGAGGAAGCGGAAGCGCGTGCCGTCCGCGACACGCGGCGGAACGAACACCTGCAGACGCCGCGGCCGTGACTGGGTGCCCGAGCCGCCGCAGCCGTCGCAGGGATCCGGCCACTGCTCGCCGCGGCCGCCACAGGTGCGGCACGTCCAGCACAGCGGCAGGTCCAGCGTGAGCGTGGCGCCGTCGAACGCCTGGCGCGCGGTCAGCGACAGCTCGGCGGCGATCGTGGGTTCGGACGTGTCGTCGAGAAACGGGCTCCGCATGCGATCCACAGCGTCCGCCATGGACGGAAAGTCCACCACGACTTCATCGGAGAAGCACTCGGGCCACGCCACGGCGCGCACGCCTCCTGCTGCCGGCACGGCGGCCGACCTGCCGAAGGGTCCAGGGGTGCTGCCACGCATCGATGACGGCTTACGATAGGGTCCCACCGCGGGCGAAGTCAATGCCGCCTGGTGCGGCCGCTGCAGGACGCAGACGCACGACGCACCACACCTCACCGTCCACGGCGGCGTGCCGCAGCCGGAGCGCGGGGAACATGGGTGGTGCCGCGGTGGTGCGGAGCGAGCGCGCGTCAGCGCGCGCCGAGCGTCAGGAGCAGTTCGCGCCGGGTGGGTTCGTCGATCTCGTCGATGCTGAGGGCGGTCTCACACTCATCACACAGCAGCTCGAGCACGGCCGGCCGCCCTTCTTCCGACACGTCCACTCGAGAATCGTCCAGGTGCACGACGTGCATCTGAAGCGTCTTCACCAGAAAGTTCTGATCGTTGCCGCAACTCGGGCAGGTCAGTGCCACGCGCGTCTCCTCTCGGACCATTCCAACTCCTCTTTCGGAATTGTAGGGGAAGCCCGTACGGCAGAGCAACGACAAACAGGCCCAGGGGCCGCAATAGGCTCACGCCAGCGGGATTTCCCCCTCGATCCGGCCGTCGAAACCCTCGTCGTCGGCCACGCCGAACTGCACGACGGCACCCTGCCGGTGGAGCGCCCGGACGCAGTACGGACCCCGCGCCTCCAGGAGACCCAGCTCGACCACGCCCGGCTCCGCGCGATAGAGGCCGAACACGCAGCCACACGGCAGCGCGGCGAGCGACAGCAGCGTCATCGGCACGCTCCTGGCCGGTCGTGGAACGGGCATTCGGCTTACCTCTGCTTCTTCAGACTGTCGATCGCGTCCGGTGGTTCCCGTCCGGCGTCAATCGCGTCCCCTGCGTAGACCAGAAGCGCGTCCACGGGCGCCTCGGGGAAGAGGCGCCTGGCAGCCTCGCGGTAGGCTTCCACCTGTCGCTGGTCCTGCGCACCGGGTCGCCCGCACTTGAACTCGAGCAGGGTGATGCCACCGTCTGCCGCGCGCACGAGACAATCGATCCGGCCTCGGCGGCGCCCGCCGTCGATCGAAACGGTGACCGGGACTTCGTGAAAGGCGACGCCCCGCGCGAGACACGCGCGTACGTCCTCGCGCTGCGACACCGCGCGATAGGCCCGTACCGCACGCCGCGCGAGCTGCACGCGATCCACACCCGGTGCCTCGTCGGGGCCGAGCAGCTCCTCCTGCCACCTCGACACAGTGGCCTCGTCCAGTGCCGCATCGAGCCCGAAGCGCTCGATCAGACGATGCACGAGCGCACCCGCGATCCGATCCGGCTCGATCCCGCTGCGGGCGTGCCCCGCACCACCGGGATCGGGCGTCACGACCGGCAGGGTGCGCGGCGTCGCGGCCAGCGCGCGGAAGTCGTCTGCCACCGCGCCAGCCCCGGGTTCGACGCCATCCGCCAGTCCGGGGCCGCCGATGCTCCCATCGCGGGCACAGAGCCGGAACTGGTGTGCGGTGCCCGAGGTGGCGCGCCACATGAGGGGGCCGTGTCCGGGCGTGCACGTGGCGGCCAGTGGAAACAGACCGAGGAGCGACGGCGGCAGGACCTCGGCGAGGCTGCCACGGGCAGGACGCACCACCCCGTCCTTCACGACGGCAGCCAGGTACAGGAGGTCCCGCGCGCGCGTCAGCGCCACGTACAGCAGGCGCTTGCTCTCTTCCCGATCGCGCGCCGCCAGGTCGGCGTCCGCGTCCGACTGGAAGTCGCCGACCGCAACCGACACGTCCGCCGCGTCCCCCGGCCCGCCCGCGATCCGGATGGCTTCCCGCCGCCGTCCCGTTCCGCGCGCCAGGTCCACCAGGAACACGATCGGGAACTCGAGGCCTTTGGCTGCATGGACGGTCATCAGGCTGACCGAGTCGCCGGCATCCACCGCGGCGTTCGACTCGTCGCCGAGCGAGAGCCGCTGGATCGACGCGGCAAGGCGACCCATCGTGAGAGACCCGCGGTTCTGCATCCGGCGCACCATCCCACGAAGCTTGTTCAGGTTCTCGCGCGCCTGGGACGTCCGCGCCCCGCGCAGCTCGACGGCGTAGGCCGATTCGCCGAGCACGCGGTCGATGAGCTCCGACGGCGGCAGGCGGTCGATCAGCGGCACCCACCTGCCGGCGGCGGTCCTCGCCCGCTCGATCAGCCGCCGATCCTCCTCCCCCAGCATGGCGAGCGCCGCAGGGACGGGGGCTTCAATCACCGACCGGGCAATCCGCGGGGCCAGCGCCGCCAGGGCATCGTCGGACACACCGACGAGACGCGACCGCAGCCAGGCGGCCGCCCGGAGATCCGACTCGGGCTGGGCCAGGAACGCCACCAGCGCCAGGAGGTCCTTGATCTCATCAGCGTCGAAGAAGCCCAGCCCGTTGGACACGTACACCGGCACGCCGCGGGCCTCGAGCGCCTGTTCCAGCTCGCGGTGGCTGTCGCGCGTCCGGAACAGCATCGCGATGTCACGCGGTGTGACCGTGCGGGCCACGCCGGTGTGGCGGTCCCGCACGACCGCTCTCCCGATCAGCCTCCGCACCTCGTCCGCCATCCGCTCCGCGCACGCCTCGGCCGAATCCGCCGCGGCCAGGCCGAGCACCTGCTCATCCGCCGGCTCCTCAACCAGCGGGAAGCGGTCCTCGTCGCCATAGCGGAAGGCGTCGGCGCGCTCGCCGTCCGCCGCCATGCCGGCCGACACGTCGTTCACGAACGACAACAGTCCAGGCACGGACCGGAAGCTCCGCGAGATGGAGTGCCGGACACGCCCGCCGGGCCGCAGCCGTTCCAGGAAGCGGCCCGCGTCGTCCAGCATGCCGGTGTCGGCGTCGCGGAACGCGTAGATCGACTGCTTGGGGTCGCCGACGATGAAGATGGACGGCGGCAACGGACCGAGGTCCGCCACTCCTGCCCCCTCGCCCCAGGATCTGACCAGCAGCGAGATCAGCTCCCACTGCGCACGGCTGGTGTCCTGCATCTCGTCCACCAGGATGTGGTGGTAACGCGATTCCAGCCGGAAGCGGCTCTGCGCGAACTCGTCCATCTGCCGCACCAGATCGAGCGCTCGCGCCAGCAGATCCGGAAAGTCGAGTGCGGCGTGCGCATCCAGCGTGCGCCGGTACTCCGTCAGGGCGATCCGGTAGATCCGCTGGACTCCGCGCGCCAGCAGCGCATTGACTTCCCGCCGCCAGGCGTCGATGGCGCGGCCGACGACGGCGGCGTGGTCGACCACCAGGGCGCGGTGGAGCCTGAAGTCGGAGGCGGTGGCGAACTCCGCTTTCACGTACGCGAGCTGCCGTCGCGGGGTCCCTGCCTGCGTCAGGAAGTGCTCCGCCACCCTCGCCATCACGGCTCCGAGCGGGGACGCTGGCTCACCCTCCGGCTGTTGAGACGCGGTGGCAGCCGCGACCCGGCGCAGGTCGCGCGCGAGCAGGCCGAACGCGGGGACCAGAGGACCACTATCGAGGAAGGCCTCGAGCCCGCCCGGCATGGCCGCAAACAGCCTCTCCAGACGTGACCAGGCGGCTCGCTCGACGATCGCGGCGGTGAGTGACGAGGGGAACGCCGACAGGTACCGATTCAGCAGGCCGTCAACGACCAGGCGTCTCGCGAGCAGCGCCGCCAGCCCGTCACGCAGCCGGCGCTCCCCCAGTTCGGCGAGCACTAGCGCCACCTCCGCGTCCGTTCGGGAGAGGCTTCGAGCAACGCGCGTCGCCCGGTCGAGGGACACCTCCACCAGCCGCGGCACCTCCGTGTCGTCCGCCAGCCGGAACGCGGGATCGAGGTCGGCCTCGAGCGGAAACTCCCGCAGCAGCGCATGGCAGAAGGCGTCAATCGTGCTGATCGACACCTCACCCAGCCGGTCGCGCAGCCCGCGCCAGCGCTCGGCCGGCAGATTCCCTTCTGTCGCGGCCCGGCGCAGGGAGGCCACGACGCGCTCGCGCATCTCCGCCGCCGCCTTCCGGGTGAAGGTGATCGCAAGGACGTTGGCCGGATCGACCCCCGACCGCAGCAGGTTCACATAGCGGTCCACCAGCACGCGGGTCTTCCCGGTGCCAGCCGACGCCAGCAGCGCCACGTTGGCTGACGGGTCGACGGCGTGCCGACGGGCGTCCGCGTCCCTCGCGGCGCGCTCGCGCCCCGGGTCGCCATCACGCGGCGACGACGATGCCGGCCTACCGGTCACCCACGTACTCCTTGCGGCAGACCGACGCGTAGCTGCAACTCGCGCAGATCGCCGTATCGAACGGCCGAGGGGGAAACTCGCCGCGGTGGATGGCGTCGATCAGGGCGAACGTCCGCTCGCGGGCCCCGGCGAGCGTCTCTCCAGCGTCACCCGATCCGGATGTCACGACCGGCACCACGGGGCGGCCGGCGGCGGGAGCGAGGTAGGCGGCCTGATCGACCGCCCAGGGGTGGCCATCACGCCGCGACAGTTCCTCGGCGGCGCTCAGCGCGTACACCGCGACCTGCAACGCGCGGCGGGCGTCCGGCGCAACCGCACCGGTCTTGTAGTCGAACACGCGCAGCCGATGACCGGCGAGCAGGTCCACGCGATCGGCCACGCCGTGCAGAGCCACGCGCCGGCCGTCGGACGCACCGAGCGTGAACTCGCCGCTCAGGCGGTGCTCCAGCAGCCGGCTCGCGACCGGCTCGAGCGCGCCTTCCACTGACAGCAGCACGTCGATGGCGCCTGCGGACGCGGACGAGCCGAACAGCCGGATCCGCTCGATCGTGGCGTCGTCCGGCGCGAGGTCCGCCAATGCCGCCTCGGCGACCTCCGCGAACCGCGCTCGCGCCTCATCGGCGCGGTCGGGCGTGATGGCGCCGCCTTCCTGCGCATCCCAGGCCGTGAAGACGCGTTCGAAGACTTCGTGCAGGAAGCGACCGCGGGTGCGCGGGGTCAGCGCGGCCTGATCCTCGGGCGCCTCGTCGAGCCGCAGCACCTGGGCCGCGAAGAACTTGAACGGGCAGTCCTGATAGCGCTCGATCGCGCTGACGGCGAACCCGCGGGGACCCGGCGACCATCGCACCCGACTGTACCGGCGGCCGGGCTGCCGCTCGACCTCACCCTGGCGGCGGACGCGTTCGCGCGCCCAGTCCGCGGCCGGCGGACCCAGCACCTCGGGCCGCGGCGGTCCGACGGTCAGCGCCTCGTCTTCGAAGATGCGTGCCGACAGGTCCGGCTCGTCGATCTCGCGAAGTCCCGGCAACTTCGCGTCGTCCACGAACGATGCGGGGCTCACGAGCGCGTCGTCTTCGAGCAGGAACGCCGACAGCCGCAGGCGGCCGGCCGGCACCCTGAGGAGGTCGCGGAACAGCGCGCGCTCGCCTGCCACGCGATCGGCGTCCGCCGGCCAACCCAGCTGCCTCAGGATGCCCGGCGAGTAGAGGATGTTCCGTTCGCCCCGGTGCGGCCAGTCGCCTTCGACCAGGCCCGCCACCTGCGCCGCCTCGAAGGCACCGAACCTCGCGGTCTCGGCGTCCACGACGTGCACACCGGAGTCGCCCGTCCGGGGCGCGAACGTCCGCCGCTCGATCCAGTGGCCTATGACCGCCGCCAGATCGGTCGTCGCCATCGGGGCTTCGTCGTGAGCCGCGTACGCCTCCGCCAGCAGGGCAAGCCCTGTCGCGACGGCACTCCGCGCTCTCAGCAGCCTGGGGCCCAGCGGGTCGTCGTCGTCGATCCGGCTTCCGTGCACCGTCAGAAAGGTACGCAGTACCTCCAGTTGCATGTGTGGCGAGCTCGCATCGGTGAGCGGCGCGAGCTCCCGGGCGAGACCGAGAACGGCCGCCGCCGTCGCCGCGGCACCCTGGTGCGCCGGAACAGCACGCCAGCGCCCGGCCAGGCGATCGAGTTCGGCGACGCTCCCGCCGTACCCGGCCTCGGCCAGCGCGCGATCGAGCACGTTCGCGTCCGTCCTGCCAATCAGCCGGCCCTCCCCCCCGTCGTCGACGGGGCGGGACGGATCCGGCGGCGGAACGACCTGCTGCCGGAACGCGAAATGCGGCGACCGCAGCAACCCGGCGATCGACGCGCGCGTCGGCCCCGTGGTGACGAACGACAGGACCAGGTCCAGCAGAGCGGCGAACGGTTCGGCGGCGAGCGGCAGCGTATCGAACATCTGGCACGGGACGCCGCCCGACCGCAGCACCTCCCGAGCCAGGTACACATACGGGAGGGGCCGCCGCACCACGAGCGCGATCCGGTCGAGGGGCGGTGCACCGGACTCCCGTGCCATCGCCTTCACCCACCGCGCGAACCCTCTGACCTCGGTTTCCCGATCGCGCGACAACCCGAGTGCGGGCGGCAGGTCGGGCCCTCGGCCGGACGCGGGAGGGAGCACGAGCAGCGGCCCTTCGACGATCGCGGGCCTCTCCTCGCGCACGTCTTCAACACCCGGAAGCAGGCCGTGCAGGCGTTCGAGAAGCCCCCCTGCGAGCGTCTCTTCGGTCGCCACCACGTCGATCCGCTCGAGGTGCGGCAGGCGGGTCATCAGGTCGTAGTCCGAGGGCCACAGCCCCGACGCGGTCGCGATCGCGTCACGGTGGGCCACGACCAGGTGCCGGATGGGCCGCCGAAGGGGGGTCGCGAGGAGACGGTCGCGCAGGCCGTGCTCGTCGAGCGCGCCCGCTGCGGCCACACGCCGATCGAACTCGCGGAACGCCGCGACGAGGAAGCGGGTCTGTCGAAGCAGGCGCTCGGCGCCGCGGTCGATCGCCGCGTTAGGCTCGAGCGCCTCGACCGCGAGACGCTCGAAGGTCTCCACCGCCTTCAGGTTGCGCCGGAGTGTGTCGTAGAAGGCGAGGATCTGCGCCACGAGCCCCGGCCGCAGCCGGAAGGGCGGTGCGGATCCCGAGTCGATCGCGTGACGGCACGCTGCCGCCAGCAGGACCTCGCGCGCGGTCGCGCCGAGCAGCACCGGCGGATCCGGCAGGCGAGCGGCAAGCGCTGGCAGCCACTCATCGCGCGTGACCATGTCGGGTGCCACGAGCGCGCCCCGGCCATCGAGCGCCTCGTCGTCGAGCACGTTGCGGAGCAGCGAGGCTGCGCCCCGGGTCGGGACGATCACGAGACGGTCCCTCGCGTCGAGGGGCTGGCCGTCCGTCAGGAGTGCCGCAAGGGTGACGCGGAAGCGTCGCGGATCCGCAACCCGCAGCAGACGGGTGGCGCGGGGGGTGATCAGGTGATCACTCCGGCGTGGGAGGCTCGATGAAGGTCCGGATCTGCCGCTGCGCGTCAGAGAGGAACAGCAGGGCGGCCGCCGCCGCAGACGACGCCTGCCGGGCGGTCTCGATGTCCGCCGAGCGCACCGCGCCGTGGCGGATGGCCACGGCCTGCTCGGCGAAGCGCCAGGCGCTGACGAGCGCATCGTGTGCGGCCTGGAGGTCACCCGGAACGGCCACGCGCTGCAACTGCGCGCTGCCTCCCTGCAACCGTCCGTGGAGACGCTCGAGCGCGTCCAGGTCGGGGCCGGACACCTGGCGGACGGCCTCCAGCTCGGTGCGCGCGCGCACCAGTTGCAGCAACTGCGTGCCTGCCGCGCGCTGGTACTCGCGGTAGACGCCCTGCCTGTACGCAAACCGATCGAGGAGCAGCCGCCTGCGCCGGGCGCGCGCCAGGTGCGCGTCGAGCGCGGATCGGAGCGACGTCACCACGTCAGGGCGACGGCCCCCGAGCCGGTCGTCTGCCGCGGAGAGATCCAGCACGGCCCGCTCCACGTCGGCCACGCGGCCGCTGGCCGCCGCCGCCGCGGCAGCCGTGAGCACGCGCGCTGACAGCTCCGAGTACCTGAGGTCGATCGCCTGCTCGTCGCGCAGCACCGCATGGATCGAGGTGGTCAGGTTCGCCACGTACTCGCGGGAGAAGTCCGCCGGCGATTCCGTGACCAGCACAACAGCCGCGTGATAGAGAGCCACGCGATCCTGCGCCCGCTCCGCCAGCCCGGCCGCTGCCAGCACGCTCTCGAGCAGGTCGCGGGACGTCGGAGGGGGCAGGAGCGGCTCCCGCGCCGGCGGCTCCTGTCGCGCCGCCAGCACGAGGTCGAACGCCCCGACCCCGACACGCGCGCGCAGGTCGGCGATCGCCTCGTCCAGCAGCCCGACGATCTCTTCGACGTCGTCCTGACGGTACCCGTAGTGCATCGCCGGCCATGCGGCCAGCTCCCGCCGGGCGCGCGTCGCGATGTCCAGCGCGCGGACCGGCTCGGTTGACCGTGCAATCGTGCCCAGCGTGCGCGCGACCGCCGCGGTCAGGCGGTCGTAGTCGGAGGGGCCACGGGTCGTCGCGTACCGATCGTGGCGAGCCGCTGCCGAATAGCGATCCGTGCGTGCCCAGTCCACCGCGCTGGCCGGCACCGATACGACCTGCAGACGAGGTTCGTCGGACTGCCCGCCCACCGGCATCGAGAAGACGACACGGTCATCGAGCCGCGCGAACTCGCCGTAGCTGACGAGGGAGCCGCCCGTCGACAGGAACAGGCGCAGCCAGAGCGCATCCGCGTCCGACGCGAGAGCCGGCGATGCAGCAGGAAGGACGACCAGCGCGACCGGAGCAAGCCAGCGGAGAAGACGCATGCCGTCGATGGCGCATTGTACTGCCTGTGGCCGGACAGCCCAGGTCACCCCGGTGCCGGCCGGGTGGAGAACGCCGTCAGTGTGGAAAAGCTGTGCACGAAGGGTGCAAAGCTTGTGGAGATCCTGTCAGTCGAAATTTTTTCGTGACGCCGGTGCGGCGTGCGGCTGTATGGGCGGTGGCTGTGCGACCCGTCTTCGCGATCCTCTTCGCTTGTCTTCGCGCGCGCGGTGCATAGAATTTCGGCTTTCGACGTGGAGCGGCGATCGTGATGATGCATCGGTTCGAAGAGGTGATCGGGGGGCGGGCTTTTCAGATCGAAGTCACACCTGCGAGTACCGACTGCACACGATGGCGGGCACAGATCCGGCGCGCGCCCGGGATGCCGACGGCGCTGATGCCGTTCTACGGTCAGACGCCCGACGAAGCCGCCAGGGAACTCAGCCGCTGGCTGGCGCTGGCCTACGGCTCCCGGACCTCCTGAAAACGACAAACGCGGGACACGCCGTGAGGCGTGCCCCGCGTCACCATGGCTCCGTCCTGCCGCGGTTCAGTTGGCGGAGGCGCGGCTGCTGGTGGCGGCGTCCCGCGGCGTGACCAGCTCGACGCGGCGCTCCTTGAACTTCCAGCCGTCGGCGGTCTTCACCAGCTTGTCGAAGTACATCGCGCTGAGGCCGGTCGTCGAAGTCCCCAGCGTGGGCGACGAGATCATGATCAGGTACGCCGAGCCGTTCGCGCCGGCGGCCGTCGGCTCGATCATGACGTTGACCGCGTGGTGCGCGGCCTTCAACACCGGCGGGG
Source organism: Acidimicrobiia bacterium (assembly GCA_016871255.1). Classification (GTDB taxonomy): domain Bacteria; phylum Acidobacteriota; class Vicinamibacteria; order Vicinamibacterales; family UBA2999; genus VFZH01. The sequence continues at coordinate 10,049 of VFZH01000087.1, forward strand.
GCGACCCGGCGCCCCGGGCCAGCTCGGCCAGTGCATCATGCCCGCGCACGGTGCGCTTGGTCTGCAGGTTGATGTGGAAGATGCCGTCCGGGGTATAGAGGTTGGCGTAGGCGCGTCCCTCGTCCTTCCCCGAATCCACGTAGTGGTTGTACATCGCGTACATGTTGCGAATCTCGGCGTGATCGAGCGCCGTGAGCTGGGTGACCCCTTCCTTGGCACCCGCCTGCTGGACGTACACGCCTGCCGCCACCACCGCTACCAGCGCGGCAACGATGCTGACCTTCCTTGCCTTCGTCATGTGCTGATCCTCCACGAATGCCGGTTACGAGTTCCGCCGCCGCGCACAGCCGGCCGTCCGGGCCGACCCGCCGCACCTCTCCTGGCAGCCACCTCCGGTCCATCGGGGGATGCCGCCTGAGCCTTGAACCTGCTGAGGATACACCCGGCGTCACCGCGGCGCCAGTCTTCGCCGACGAAACAGCAGCGTCGGCGGCTCACACAACCGGCCGGGCAACAGGCGCTTGGCCCGGGTGGGCCAGGGGCATGGCCCGCCATGCGCAGCTCACCAGAAGGGTGAGCGAAGGTGTGGTGGACCAGACCGGGATCGAACCGGTGACCTCGTGAATGCCATTCACGCGCGCTCCCATCTGCGCCACTGGCCCACTTGTCTGCGGAGGGAACCTCATCGTAGCACGGGGCTCGACGGGCCGTCTGAAGCCGGCCCCCACAAGTGGGACCGGCGCTTCCGGGCGCCCGGTCGTGCAGGCTGGACCCCCACGCACGCCGCGGCGACGCCGGATCTCGAGTACGTCGCCTCGAACCCGGGATCGAGCTTTCGCGGCCTCCACGAATAGCTCGTCACCTGTGGCAGCAACCGCATGCCGGAGTTCCTCACCTGCTGCCACGAGGAATCGTCGGTCGGCATGGCCCACGGCTACGCCAAGGTCGAAGGCAAGCCGATGGCGGTGCTGGCGCACGGCACGGTGGGGCTGCAGCACGCCGCGATGGCGATCTACAACGCGTACTGCGTCGTCGATTCGGACTGACGCCCGATCCGCTCAGTCGGGCTGGACGTTCAGCCGTTCGATCAGCCGGTAGAGCGCGCGGCGGCTCACGCCCAGCCGCCGCGCGGCCTCGGCCTTGTTGGCGCCCGCCTGGCGCAGCACGCGCTCGATCAGCTCCCGCTGCGTGGCATCGAGGCGATCGGTGTCTTCCGGCGCCGGCGGCGCGTCCTGCGCGCCGGGCAGGGGCGCGGCCAGCGCGGGACCCATCGCCTCCAGCACATCGCGCTCGGTCAGCAGGTGGCCGTCCGTCGTCAGGCACGCGCGCTCCACCACGTTCTTCAACTCGCGCACGTTCCCGGGCCAGTGCGCCCGCCTGAGCGCCTGCTCCGCGCCCTGCGTCAGCCCCATCACCTCACGCTGCATCCGCGCGGCGTTCTGGCGCAGGAAGGCGGCCGTCAGGTACGGGACGTCCTCGCGGCGCTCCCGCAGGGGGGGCAGGTGCAGTTCGATCACGCTCAGGCGGTAGTACAGGTCCTGCCGGAAGCGGCCGGCCTCGACCTCGGCCCGCAGATCGCGGTTCGTCGCGGCGACCACGACGACGTCCACGTGGTTCGTGTTGACCGATCCGACTCGCTGCACTTCGCCGTTCTCGACGGTGCGGAGGAGCTTCGCCTGCACGGTCGATGGCAGCTCGCCGACCTCGTCGAGGAAGATCGTGCCGCCGTTGGCGTGCTCGAAGAGCCCCGCCTTCGCGTCGGTCGCGCCGCTGAACGCGCCGCGCATGTGGCCGAAGAGCTCGCTCTCGAACAGGTTCTCCACGATGGCCGAGCAGTTCACCGTGACGAATCGGCGCCCGCGACGAGGACCTACGTCGTGGAGCGCCTTCGCCACGAGATCCTTCCCGGCCCCGGTTTCCCCGGTGATCAGCACCGTACGCACGTGGGGCGCCAGCCGCCGGATGGAGGCGTGGATGCCCTGCATGGCCGGGCTGATGCCGATCAGCCCCTGGAACTCGAAGCGCCCCGCCACGTCGGCTTCGGCGTGCGTCAGCCCCTGACGCCGTGCGATCCCCTCGACGACCGAGGTCAGCAGCGCTTCGAGCCGATCGAAGTCGAGCGGCTTCTTCAGGTAGTCGTACGCACCGAGGCGAACGGCCTCGATCGCGGAATCGAGCGTGGGCGACCCGGTGATCAGCACCACGTGGCACTCGGGATCGGCCTCGCGGGCCGCCCGCAGGACGTCGATCCCGCCGACGGTCGGCATCTGCACGTCGACGATCGCGACTTCGGTGCGGAAGGCCGCCAGGTGGCGGATGGCCGCGTCGCCGTCCTCGTGGGCCGTCACCACGAAGCCGTGCTTCTCCGCGAACCGTTCGACCAGGCGCCGCATCACAGGGTCGTCGTCCACCACGAGGAGGCGGGGCTGGCGCGGCGACGTGGACGTCCCCTCTTGACTCGTCATCACTCGGGTTCCGGCGAAGCTCTTTCGAAGATCCGGGCGATCACCACCAACCAGTCGACCGGGACGACACGAACTATACGCCAACGGGCGGATCCGCACACATGAGCGTGCAGCATCGGGCCGACGGCTTCCGGACCCGCACGCCCCGGCGTCCCCCCTCTGCCGGTCTTCCATCGTCCAGCGGGCCTGCAGCTCAGGTGGCAGGCACGTAACTATCTGCAGCGGCGTCGCTTCTCACCGGCGGGCTCCGGGCGTGAACGGCTCGGGGACAGGCCGGCACCGCCCTTGCTCAAGCCTGCGTCGTCATGTCACGAGCGTCCGGTGTCGAAGGTGCCGCGCCGGCCCGGCCGGTGAACGCCGCGGGTGCGGTTCGGATGGCCGAAGCGATCGACTCGTCCGCAGGGGTGAACGCGAGCTGGATGCACAGCTGGCCGACGCCGAGCGACGTGATCCACGGCGAGCCGATCCCGTGGGGGAAACAGCTCATCCGCGGTGACCGGCTGATCTGGGGGGACCGGGTCGCCTGGAGAGACCTTCTGGTGTGGGGCAACCTCGCCGACCGCAGACACGTCAGCAGGGGCACCGACGCGGCGGGCATCAGCCGCGAACGCTGCCACTCGATCAACCTCGGCCTGTCGGAGAAACCGTTGTGGCGGTCGCAGTACAGAAGCTGAACTCCTGCGGGGCGCGACGGGGCATGATGGCGGCCCGCCGCGGCGCCGGCCGCGAGGCGCGTCCCGGGTCGCGCGAGGCCTGGCAGCGCGAGCTGCCGCGCATGTCGGACGACGTCGTGCTCGTGCGGGAACTGCACGACAGCGACGCCGCGGGACTGCTACGGCACCTGTCCACGCCGGAGGTGGTGCGGTTCATGCCGGCGCCGCCCGCCACGCTGGACGGGTTTCGCCGGTTCATCCGGTGGACCCGGGATCAGCGGCGCGGCGGCCGGTACTTCACCTTCGGGATCGTACCGCGGGGACGCCGGCAGGCGGTGGGCGTGGTGCAGATCTGGCCGGTCGAGCTCGACTTCTCGACGGCCGAGTGGGGGTTCGCGCTGGGCGAAGCTTTCTGGGGCAGCGGCGTCTTTCCCGCCGCCGCGCGTCTGGTGCTGGAAGGCGCGTTCAACGACCTCGGCGTCCGGCGGCTCGAAGCCAGGTTGGTGGAGACCAACGAGCGGGGCAGCCGCACCATCGAGAAGCTCGGGGCCACCGTCGAGGGCACGCTGCGGGCGGGGTTCCGATCGCACGGGCGCGTCGAGAACCACGTGATGTGGTCGATCCTCGCCGAGGAGTGGCGCGCACAGGCGCTCCCGGCCGGTCCGGCGCAGTCTTGACGTCCATGCCTGCTGACCGTCGCAACACCGTCGGCATCCACGCGTTCGTGGCCGCGGTCGCGCTGTGTGGCGCGACCGTGATCGCGCTGTCGCTGGCGGAGCTTCCCGACGTCAGGGTGGATCTCTCCACGATTGCCCTTGCCGTGCTGGCGATCGCCAGCGCCCCGCTGGTCGTCAAGGTCCCTGGCCTGCCGACCACCATGTCCGTCTCGGAAGTGTTCGTGTTCACGATCCTTCTGATGGCCGGCACGGCCGCGGGCACGGTCACGGTGGCCGTGGAAGGGCTCGTGATGTCGCTGCGGCAGCGGAACCGCCGGCTGCTCCGGACCGTGTTCAACGTGACGGAGGCGGCGTTGTCGATCTGGCTGGCCGGCCGGACCTTCACGCTGGTCGCGGGAATCCCCGCCGTCGCGGAGCACACCGACACACCCCTCGTCGTCGTGCCCATGATCGCGATGGCCGCGGTGTTCTTCCTGTCGAACATGTCGCTCCAGACCATCGCGCTGGCGCTCGAGACCGGGGCCTCCGGCGCCGCATTCTGGCGCGGGCACGGTATCCCGCTGGCGGTGAACTCCTACGCCGCGGCCGCCCTGGCCACGCTGGCCGTGTCGGAGGACCTGGAGCTCGACTTCCGGGCCATGACGCTCGTGGCGCCGCTGCTGCTGGTCGCGTACGTCGCCTACCGCGAAGCGGCCCGCCGCGTGGACGACGCGCAGCGGCACGCGAGCGAGGTCGAGCGGTTGTACACGGAGGCGCGGAAGAAGGACGAAGAGCTGCGGCAGGCGCAGAAGCTCGAGGCCATCGGCCGGCTGGCGGGCGGCGTGGCGCACGACTTCAACAACATGCTGACGACGATCAAGGGCTACGGCGAGCTGCTCCAGGAGGATTTCTCCGAGAACGACCGGCGCCACGACAACATCGCCGAGATCCTCAAGGCCACGGACCGCGCCGCCGGGTTGACCCGTCAGTTGCTCGTCTTCAGCCGGCGACAGGTGATCGAGCCGCGGATCGTCGATCTGGGCGCCATCGTCGCCGGCACCGAGAGGATGCTGGGACGGCTGATTGGCGAGGACATCCGCTTCACGACCAGCGTGGGTGCGACGAACGCGCACGTCCTCGCCGACCCCGGCCAGATCGAGCAGGTGCTGCTGAACCTGGCCGTCAACGCGCGGGATGCGATGCCCGACGGCGGCACGCTGCACATCGGCCTCGCGCGCGGCGCGCCCAACGGCGCCGCCCGCGAGCCCGGCGCCGCTCGCTACCTCCGCGTGTCCGTGTCCGACACCGGCTGTGGCATTCCGGAGGCCGTCCGCCCGCAGATCTTCGACCCCTTCTTCACGACCAAGGCGGCCGGGCGCGGCACGGGACTCGGTCTGTCAACGGTGCACGGCATCGTGCAGCAGGCGGGCGGCGTGATCGAGGTCGAGTCCGAAGTCGGGCACGGCACGACGTTCCACGTCTTCCTGCCGGAGGCCGGCGCTGCGCTGGAAGACGCAGAGGGAGACGCCCCTGCCGCGATCCGGCCCGGGACCGAGGCCATTCTGCTCGTCGAAGACGAGCCCTCGGTGGGCGCGCTCGTGGCTGCCGGCCTGAAGCGCGCCGGCTACCGGGTGCTGTCGGCCTCGAGCGGCGAAGAAGCGCTGCGGCTCGCCCAGGGCTTTCCGGCCGGGCTCGATCTGCTGCTCACCGATGTCGTCATGCCGGGCATGAACGGGCGCGAGCTGGCCGGCAGGCTGGCGTGTGCGCGACCGGACACCCGGGTGCTGTTCATGTCCGGTTACTCGGACGACGCGCTGCTGGGCCGTGGCATCCGGACCACGAGCGCGTCGTTCATCCAGAAGCCGTTCTCGCTGGACGAGCTCACGGCGAAGGTGCGCGAAGCGTTGGACGCGCCGGTTTTCGCGCAACCGGGTTTCTGATGTTCGAAGACGTGCGGACCCGCCTCCACGTGTGCGCCTGCCCGCCCGGTCGGCACCATCCGGTTGCCACGCAGGGACGATTCAGGGGCCACGAGGCGCTCGCGTTCCTGAAGGCGCGCCGATCGCTCGAAGACGAAGTGACCGCGGGGCGCTTCCGGATGGATCTCTACTACCGTCTGAACGTCGTTGACGTCCACCTCCCGCCGCTGCGGGAACGGGCGGACGACATCCCTCTCCTCGTGGACACGTTCATCCGAGACTGCGCCCGGCGGTTCGACAAGCCGCTGACCGGGGCGTCGGCCTCGGCGCTCCGCCTCCTCGGCGCCGCACCCTGGCCGGGGAACATCCGCGAGCTGCGCAACGTGGTTGAACGGGCCTGCCTGCTGGCCGACGGCACGGCGGTGGGCGATCGCGAGGTGCGCGACGCGCTGACCCCCGGGGGTCGGCGACCGCTCCCCGATCGTCTCGCCGAGGGGCGGTACCCGGAACCGCTGGACGCGCCGTGCGGCGACTCACGTCCCGACACGCTGGCGGCGGCGGAGCAGCAACACCTCGACCGCGTGCTGGCACAGGTTGGCGGCGACAAGAGCGCCGCGGCGGCGCGCCTCGGCATCAACCGCCGCAGTCTCTACCGGCGGCTCGCCCGGCTGCGCCCGAAGGCCCAGGGGGCAGCGGGCGTGCCGACGCTGGACCGGGCGTAGCGCGGCGGCTGCGGGCCACCGGTCGCGCT
>VFZH01000088.1 GCA_016871255.1 Acidimicrobiia bacterium
TGACGAGCGCGGAAGAGGCGGCCGGCGTGTGGGCGGCGCGGCTTGCGGCCGATCCGCAGGACTTCGCGTCGGCCTGGAAGCTCGCCCGTGCCCGGTACTGGCTCGGCGGCCACGCGACCCCGAACGACGCTCGACGCGCGTATCTGGAGTCGGGTGTCGAAGCCGGGCGGCAGGCCGCGCGGATCGACCCCGATCGTCCGGAGGGGCACTTCTGGATGGCGGCGAACATGGGCGCGCTGGCCGAGTCGTTCGGCCTCCGGCAGGGCCTCCGGTACCGCGGCGCCATCAAGGACGCGCTCGAGCGCGTGCTCGCCATCGACGCCGCCTTCCAGGACGGCTCGGCCGACCGGGCGCTGGGACGCTGGTACTTCAAGGTGCCGCGGTTGTTTGGCGGCAGCCGGGACCGGGCGGTGGAGCACTACCGCCGGTCGCTCGAGTACGACCCGCACAGCACCGCGTCGCTCTTCTTCCTGGCCGAGGCGCTGGCGGAGATGGATCGCGACGACGAGGCGCGCGCGGCTGCCGAGCGTGTGCTCGAAGCGCCGATCAACCCGGAGTGGGCCCCCGAGGATCGCGAGTTCAAGCAGCAGGCACGCGATCTGCTCGAGACGCTGGGCCCCTGACCCGGTTCGATTTCCGGGTCCTCAGAAGCGGCGGGAGGCCTGGACCTTCGCCGAGATCTTGCGATCCTGCGCATCGAAGGCGAGCCGCCGCTCCTCCTCCTGAATCCACCCCTGGTTCAGCACGAAGAACACGTCGTTGCCCGGCTGCATCGTCCACCGCACGCGGCTCTGCCACCCGAGGTTCCGCGACCGGTTGTCGTACTGCACGTAGTTCGAGAAGGCGAGAAACGGCGATGTCGTGTAGTCGGCGCGCCACGAGAGGATCGTGGTCCGGAAGTCTCCCTCTGGCAGCCGCGCAAAGGTCTGGTTGGAGTTGAAGGCGACCGTCAGCTTCGGCGGCAGCTTGTAGGTCAGCCCGTACGAGAGCTGATCCGCGGTGCCGGACCAGTAGTTGCCGGTCGTCCAGTTGAAGCTGCCGGACCAGGGGCGCCTCGAGGCGCTCATGAAGCTGAACACCCGCATGCGCGTGAAGCGGTACTCCCCAGGCTGCAGCACCACGCCGGGTGCGATCCGGAACGGCGCGAACAGCCGCTCGTAGGTCGGGTTGAGATCGAAGATCGAGTGGAGGTTGTCCCCCGACTTCAGGTGCCAGTCGACGAACGTGAGAAAGACGTCCCAGCTCTCCGTCTGCCCCGTGTCGAGCCGGGTGAAGTGCGTGAAGTACACGTCGTGGAACATCTGCTGGATGCCGAACAGGTTCCGCGGACGCGGGTTCACGCCGCCACCCGCCCGGACCATCCGCACGTTCCGCCGCTGCACGAACCCGAGCGCCGGCTCGAAGTTCTCCTGCACCTCCTTCACGGAGACCTGCGGATTGAAGAAGTCGTTCGGGTAGTTCGCCGACACCCCCCACGACCAGTCGCGGCCGTGTCGCCCCTCCGTCAGGCTGCGCACGGCGTAGCCCTCGACGACGAAGTTCCGCGTCCCGCCCCGCAGGCGCGAGGTCGCCAGCCGGATGTCCGCGCCGAACGTCCGGCTCGAGGTGTCGAGCGCGGGATGCCCGTCGGTGAAGATGCCGCCGACGTACGACTGCTCGAGGATGTTGCGCCGGATCCGCCCGACGACGAAGCTGCGATCGGGCACCGCGTCGGTGGCGCGGGTGCGCGCGTTCAGCAGCCCCAGGTCGGTGCGCCCCACCTTGCCGGTCAGCTTCACGCCGAAGTCGAGCGGCACTTCCTCGCCGGCCAGCAGCCCGATCTGCCGGCTGAAGAACGGATGCACGTCGGCACCGGTGGCCGGAATGCCGCCGGGCGCCGAGGGGCCGGTGCTCGTGAAGCTGAACACGCCGGCGTCTTCCGTGAAGAACGCCCGCTTCTCGGGGAAGAAGAGCGAGAAGCGCCCGAGGTTGATCTGGCGGGCATCGACTTCGGTCTCTCCGAAGTCCGTGTTCACCGTGGCGGTGAGCTTCAGGCTGGGTGTCACGTTGTAGAACATGTCCAGCCCCGGCTTGCCCGTGACTTTCGTGCGGCCGTCGGCGGACGTGTGGACGAGCGTGCCTCCCAGGAACGGCCGGAGTTCGAGGCCGATGCCCTGGGACAAGCCGACCATGTTCGTCAGCTCGCCGGCTTCGGACACCTGGGCGAAGCGGAGATCCAACCGCGCGCCGGTCCACCGCACTTCCTCCAGCTTGCGGTAGATGTGACGGGCGACGTTGAACCCCCAGACCGTCCGGCCGGCAGGGAAGCTGAGGCTCTTGAACGGGATCGCGAACTCCGCCGACCAGCCCTCCGGACTCCGCTGCGTGCGGACGTCCCAGATGGTGTCCCACTCGTTGTTGGTCTGGCCGTTGGCGAACGCCAGGCCGTCCACCAGCGCGCCGGCCGGGTTCGTGGCGAAGTAGAAGGCGTTGCGCTGATCGCGGAAGGTGTCGAGCAGGATCTCGATGCGATCGTCGGATCCGAGCGCCGCGTCGCGCCCCATCTGCGTGCCGATGACGCGGCCGGCCTCCGAGTCGAAGCACATGACGCCGATGTAGAGCGCGGTGCCGTCGTGGAGGATCCGGATCTCGGTCCGCTCGGTGGGGGGCCGGCCCTCGTCGGGCTGCCGCTGGACCAGCTGGCCGATGGTCGGCGCCGAGGTCCAGGCGGCTTCGTCGAGGACGCCGTCGATGGTGATGGCCGACTGCGCCAGCGTCGCGGCTGCCGACCGTACGCCTCGGGCGGTCTCCGTGACCTGCGCAGCCGCGGGCGTGGCGGCGCCGAGCAGACAGGCCGCCGACAGCGCGAGGGCCAGCGGACCGGCCACCCGGGCCGGCTCGTCCGGCGAGCCCGTGACCCGGATCACAGCAGCGTCGCTTTCAGGAACGAGACGACGCCGGGCCAGATCGTCGCGGCGAGATTGGCGTCGTGTGTGCCGAGGGCGTTGTGCGGGCCCATGAAGGCGTGGCCGGATCCCGGGTGGACGGTCAGCGTCACGTCCTTGCCCATGCTCTGCAGCTTCGCCTCCAGGCCGCGCGCGGCTTCCGGGCTGAAGAAGCTGTCGTGTTCGGCCATGTGGCCGCGGACGACGGCGGCCAGCGGGGTCCAGTCGGGCTCGGCGTCCCCCTGCGGGAACCCGTAGAAGGGGACGACCGCGGCCACGCGGTCCGGACGTCCGGCCGCGATGAGAAAGGAGAGCATGCCGCCCATGCAGAAGCCCACCACGCCGAGCTGCCGGCTGGTGACCCCGGGATGGGCTGACAGGTAGTCGAGTGCGCCGCCCATGTCGCGCGCGGCCCGGTCGGCCGGGAGCGCCTGCATCAGCGCCGCGGCCTTGTCCATTTCGTCATGGCCGGCGAGCGCACCGTGGTACAGGTCCGGGACCAGGGCGACGAACCCGGCTTCCGCCAGCCGATCGGCCATCGCCTTGATGCCCCAGTCGAGCCCCCAGCACTCCTGGATGACCAGCACGCCCGGGCCGGACCCGCCCGGCGGCGTCGCCAGGTAGCCGGACGCGTCATGGCCGTTGCTGCGGAAGTGCACTGTCTCTGCCATGGGCACACCAGCCTAGCAGGTTCGGCTTCCGGGAGAAGCCAGCGTCATGGCTCCATGGATGGCGGTCGGATCGGGGGGTGCGCTGGGATCGATGGCGCGCCACGGCGTGAACAGGGTCCTCCATCAGCGGCCGCTGCTGGCCGGCGTGTGTTCGGCGGCATCGGGCTCGCGTGCTGGGCGTCGTGGCTGGGGGGCGCCGGCAACGCGCGTTGGGAGCCGATCTCGCCGTTTCGTCTCAGCCCGCTACGCCGCGACCATCGTGGTCGTGATGGAGCTGCACGAGCGGGCGACGCGGCCCTGGCCGGTCCGGCCGCCGCCCGATTCATCACCGGGCGACCAGCACCGACGCCGCCGCCCGGTCGACCAGCCCGTCGGCGACGCTCCCGAGCAACATGCGCTTCACCCCGCTGACGCTCGCGGCCCCGCACACGACGAGGTCGGCCCGCGGCTTCGAGACTGCGGCGAGGAGTTCGTCGAGCGGCCTGCCGAGACGGACATCCGTGGTGACCTTCCACCCCTCGCGGGCCAGCCGCCTCGCTGCGGCATCCACGCGCCGGCGCACGGCCGTCACCCGCGTCCGCTCGCCGGCCTGGATCCCGCGCCGCACCGCCGCCTGCTGGCCTGGAGGCACCCGTCCCACGGGCGGCAGGTACAGGGAGGCCGCCACGCCGGCCACCGTGAGCCGGATCGCGCTCGACGGGGACATGCGCTCGATCAGCCGGACGCCGCGCGTGGCCGCCGGCGAACCGTCGACCGCAATCACAATCCGCCGGACCGCGCGTACCCGCTTCTTGACCACAAGAACGGCGCACGGCGCCTCGCGGACGATCCGGCGGCTGACACTGCCGAGCGCAAGCCTGCCCAGCGGGCCGAGCCCGCGCGATCCGAGCACGATCACGTCGGCGCCGCATCGCCGCTGCTCCTCCAGGATGGCGGCGGCGGGCGGCTGCCGCACGAGAGCGACGCGGAAGTCGGCGAACCTCGATTCCAGCCGGCTCCGGAGCTGCTGCGCCTCCTGTTCGTACGCCTGCGTGAGGAGGCCCCGGAGCGATCGGCCCAGCCCGAGAATCGGTGGCGGGGCCGTGGCCACCAGCCCGACCACCCGTGTCCCGTCCGGCCACGGCAGGATCCGGGCCAGCGCGATCCCCGAGTGGGCGGAGCGTGAGCCATCGGTCGCCACGAGCACCGTGAACGGGCCTGTCATCCTGTTCTCCTTCCGTAGACCGGTGCGCCACTCCGGCTCTTCCGGCCTGCCATTCGGTGATCGTGGTCACGGCCGCCGGCTGCCTGGCCGGGGAACGCGGGCCCCGCACGTCAGGAGAGCAACGGGCGTACCGTCGCCGCCGGCCCCGGGGTGAAATCAGGGTCGTACGCCGGAGGGCGTCGGCTGCGCCTCGGGTGCGGACAGCGCAGCCGGAGGCTGCCGCGCGGCCGGCACGTGTTGTGCTCGTGACAGCTCGTACGGCGAAGCCGGGTGGCCCGGACCTCGACCGGCACCGTCCCGGGCGCGACATAGTCCGGCACGGGGGAATCTTTTCCGTCGCTCTGTTCGAACGGAGGTGGCTGAGGTGGCCTGGATACGGCGCACACATGGGGCGGCTGTGGCTGGTCCGCCGGCGAGCGCACGAGGCTTGCCTCTCCCGGCGGCGGGCCGGCCTTCCTGCTCCCTCGGGCCAAGAAGCGGTCCCATGGAGGTCACAGTCGTGGCACACAACCGTACTGCCGCAGTCCTGCTCGTGCTCGGGGCCATCCTGCCCGCGGGAGTGGTGGCGGCGCAGGCCCCTCCCCCCGGACAGGCGGTGACGATTCCGGCCGACGCGGAGATCGAGGGGATCCCGGAGGTACGCATCGACACGCGCCACGGCGAGGTGACCCGCAGGGTGCTCGATCGGCTCGAGGCCGATACGGCGCGGCTCACCGTGTCCGCGCAGGACGGCCGCCTGCGCTGGACCAGCCGCGACAACCAGGCGCTGCGGGTCGAGACGTCGGAGGCATCGACGTACCTGTCGGCGGGCCCGGGGCGGTACATCCGGCTCACGCGGCTGCACGATCGGATCGTGTACACGGAGCACGTGGAACTGGAGGACGGCAGCATGACCTGGTGGGGCGAGCTGCGGATCCGGCTTCCCAGATAGCCGCGCCGGATCGGGCGCTGCGGCGCCATGCCCGTATCATGTGGAATGATGTCCGGCCGGCGCGGTGGCCGGACGCAGGCATCTTTCTGGCCCGGAGAGATCCGAGCATGCGCGTCGCCGTCTTCAGCACCCACGCCTTCGATCGGCAGTTCTTCGACGCCGCGAACCTGACGCGCGGGCACGATCTGCACTACCTCGAACCCCGCCTGGCGCCTGCGACCGCAGCGCTGGCGGCGGGGGCGCCCGTTGTCTGCGCGTTCGTCAACGACGTGCTGAACGGCGAGGTCCTCGCGCAGCTGGCGGAGGGGGGCACCCGCCTGGTGGCGCTCCGCTCCGCCGGCTTCAACCACGTCGATGTGGCCCGCGCCCGCGAGCTGCGCCTGACCGTCGCCCGCGTGCCGGCCTATTCGCCTCACGCCGTTGCCGAGCACACGGTCGCGCTGATCCTGACGCTGAACCGGCGGATCCACCGGGCGTACGCGCGCGTGCGCGAGGGGAACTTCGCGCTCGACGGCCTGCTCGGGTTCGATCTCTCCCGCCGCACGGCGGGCGTCGTCGGCACCGGCCGGATCGGGGCGGTGGTCGCGCGCATCCTCATCGGGTTCGGCTGCCGGGTGCTGGCGAGCGACGTGGCGCCGAGCGACGAGTGCCGGGCGCTGGGCGTGGAGTACGTGCCGCTCGACCGACTGTGGGCCGAATCGGACATCGTCACGCTGCACGCGCCGCTCACGCCGGAGACGCGGCACCTCGTGGACAGCCGGACCATCGCGCTGATGAAGCGCGGCGTGATGATCGTCAACACGAGCCGGGGCGCCCTGGTCGATGCGCCCGCGCTCATCGCCGGGCTGAAGACCGGGCACATCGGCTTTCTCGGGCTGGACGTCTACGAGGAGGAGGAGCAGCTCTTCTTCGCCGATCACTCCGCCGACGTGATCCAGGACGACGTGTTCGCCCGGCTGCTGACCTTCCCCAACGTGGTCATCACGGCGCACCAGGCGTTCTTCACCGAGGACGCCCTGCGCGCGATCGCGGAGACCACCCTCGACAACGTGTCGGCGTTCGACCAGGGCCGGCAGAGCGGCAACGAGCTGTAGCCCGGTGAGCGCCGAGAGCCTGCCGGCCGGCCGGCGCGAGTCCGGACGGCGCCGCCCGGCTGGATCCAGTCCCGCGGCGACGGGACATCCCGGAAGGAGCCTGTCGTGACCGGACTTGGCGTGATTGCCGGGCAGTTCCTTCTCTGCGCGGCGCTGATCCTGTGGTCCGGGATCCGTCTGTCCCGCTACGGCGACGTGATCGCCGAGAAGACAGGGCTGGGTGGCACCTGGATCGGCCTGGTCCTCATGGCGACAGTGACGTCGCTGCCGGAGCTGATCACCGGCGCCAGCTCCATGCTGGTGTTCGACGTGCCCGACATCGCCGCGGGAGACGCGATCGGCAGCTGCCTGTTCAACCTGGTGATCCTCGGGATCCTGGACGCCCGTCACGCCGAGCCGATCTCGGCCCGGATCCACCGGGGTCACATCCTCTCCGCGGGCTTCGGCATCGTGCAGCTCGGGCTGGTGGGGCTCGCGATCCTGGCCGGCACCCGTGCACCCGTGTTCGGCTGGTTCGGCCTGCACAGCGTCGCGTTCATCGCGATCTACGTCCTGGCCGTGCGGACGATCTTTCTGTTCGAGCGCGCCCGCGTCGCGGAGATCGCGGAGGAGCTGACCGGCGACTTCCAGTACCGGGAGTTCACGCTGAGGCGGGCGGTCACCCTGTACGTGGCGATGGCGTCGGTGCTGGTCGGCGCGGCCACGATGCTGCCGGGGGTCGCCGAGCAGCTGGCCGGGATCACCGGCCTCGAGCAGAGTTTCGTGGGCAGCCTGTTCGTGGCCGCCGCCACGTCGCTGCCCGAGCTGGTCGTGTCGACCGCGGCCGCGGGCATCGGCGCGGTGGACATGGCTGCCGCGAACCTGTTCGGGAGCAACCTGTTCAACGTGGCCGTGCTGGGGATCGACGACCTGCTGTACGGGCAGCCGCTGCTCGCCGCGGTCTCCCCGTCCCACATGGTGACGGTCGTGTCGGCCATCATGATGACCGGCGTGGCGGTGATCGGCCTCACCTTCCGTGCCCGCCGCAAGCGGTTCCGCCTGTCATGGGACGTGCTGGCGATCGTCGCCATCTACCTCACCGCGATAACCCTGAGCGCGATCGAAGGCTGAGTCGAAGGGCGGATTGCGACATCCCGAATCCCGAGTCCCAAGCCGAGTCCCAGGCATCGAATCCGAACGCGGATCTCACGCCTCGATCGTCGCTCACCGTGGGCCTCGCGCCGCCGCGCCTACGGCGCGGTGGCCCGGCGCACGGCGGCGTACGCGCGGTCGCAGACCTCGTCCGGCGTCCGGGACGCGTCGACCGCCCGCCAGCGCACGCCGCCGGCACCCCGTTCCACCTGCTGCTCCACGATCGACCGGTCTGCGTCGGACGCATCCGGGCCCCGCCGCTCGGTCCGCTCCGCGAGCACGCCGGTCGGGGCCTCGAGCCACAGGCCGACGAAGGGCACGTCGCACTGCGCAGCCACGCTTTCGACGGCGGCGCGGTCCGACGGCTGCGCGAACACGGCATCGACGATGACGGCGTGGCCCGAGCGCGCGGCGGTCGTCGCGCACTCCATCAGCCGGCGATAGACGCGCAGTGTCATCGCGGGGGTGTACGCCTCCGGTCCCAGCGGCTGGAGCGCATCGACACCACAGAGCGACTTGCGCACCTCGTCGCTGCGGAGCAGCGCGGCCCCGGGGGGGCGGCCCAGCCGGGGCGCAAGCGCCCGTGCGAGCGTGGACTTGCCCGAGCCGGAGAACCCGCCAATGGCGACGACGAGCGGCGGGGCCGGCGTCAGCATCTGGTGCGCCAGCGTCAGGTAGCGCCGGGCCAGGGCGCGCAGCTCCCCCCGCCTCGCGGCGTCGCGCTGGAGTCCGGCCGCGGTGGCGCTGGTCTTGGCGCGCACGGCGGCACGGCAGGACAGGAACAGCGGCAGCAGCCCCAGGCTCTCCACGTCGTGGGTGGCCAGGAGCCAGGCGTTCAACACGGCGTTGGCGTGAGCCGGCAGGTCGCGCCGCCAGAGATCCATCAGCAGGAACGCCAGGTCGTAGGCGACGTCCACGCACGCGATCTCGTCGTTGAACTCGATGGCGTCGAACAGCGTGGGCCGGCCGTCGATCAGCACGATGTTGCGCAGGTGCAGGTCGCCGTGGCACTGGCGCACGAAGCCGGCCCTGCGCCGCTGCTCGAGCAGGGGTGCCGCGGTGGCGAGCGCGGCCCGCGCCGCGGTGGTCAGCGCCGCCGCCCTGGCGTGATCCAGCGCCCCCTTTCCCTGCTGCTCGAAGCCCATGGCGTTGCCGTCGATCACCCACGCCATCCCCGCGCGGCCGCCGTGGTCGCTGCGAACCTCGGCCTCCGTGTGCAGCGCCGCGATCGCCCGGCCGAGCAGGGCCATCAGGTCCAGCCCGAGGCTGCCGCGCGCCGCCAGCCGGTCGAAGAGCCCCTCCTGGTCGAAGCGCGCCATGTCCACGAGCCATTCGACCGGCTGTCCACGTCCGTCGAGCGCCAGCGACCCGTTCGGCTCGCGGGTCACCGGCACGACGCCGCGGTAGATGCCCGGAGCCGTGCGCCGATTGATGCGGATCTCCGCCTCGCAGGCGGCCTTGCGCAAGGCGGGCGTGGAGAAGTCCACGTAGTCGAAGTGCACGGCGCGCTTCAGCTTCAGCGCGCGTCCACCTGCCAGGAAGACGATCGCGCTGTGCGTGTCGATCCGCTCGACGTGGGCTCCCCCGTGGGTGGCGGGGGCCATCAGGACGTCGATGACCGGGCGCTGGTCGTCCACGTCGACAGGGGCGGCCCGCCTGGGTGCGCGCGGGGCGTTCACCGTGAAGCCTCCTTGTTTCCGCCGGAACGCGACGTACAGCCTCACCAGCAAGGCGCACGCCAGCGGCTACCCGGACAGCGTACCAGCCCTGAGCCGGAGATGGCGGATCAGGCGGTGTGGCGGGATCGCGGATTGCGGGATCCGGGGTGCCCGGCCTTCGCGGAGGCCGGCTTCGGGCGCGGCAGCGCCGTATAGGCACCATCGCGCCGCTGGCGGAGGAAGTGCTCCGCCACCAGCGTGTCGAGCGCAGCCCGGCACGTCGGCTCGTCGATCTGCCAGAGCCGGCACGCCTGCTGCAGGGTCACCGACAACCCGGGCATCTCGTCGTATTCGCTTCGGATGCGCCGGAGAAGAGCAGGGGTCACGTGCATGGCGTTCGCGCCGGCGCCGATGCCGGCACACCGCAAATATCGGACGAAGCCCTGCATTGCAACAGGGGTGGGGCGGCCTGCGTCTCCCACCTTGCCGGGCGCGGGCGCGAAGGCGGGTGACTCGCCGGGCCGGTTTTCGTAAGCTCGGAGCGAGGGATGGACACCCAGTCAACGACACCCGCGCAGCTCGCCCTGGTTCTTGGCGGAGGCGGAGCCCGGGCGGCATTCCAGGTCGGCGTGCTCCGCTACATCGCGTCCCGCTATCCGGATCTGGCCCCGGCCTTCCTGACCGGCGTGTCCGCCGGGGGCATCATCGCCAGCTGGCTGGCGGCGCGCGAGGCTCCCTTCGTCCAGACCGTGGCTGCGCTGGACGATCTGTGGCGCGGGCTCTCGATCGATGACGTCTTCCGGGCGCGGCCGGGCAGCCTGGCTGCCAACGTCCTGCGCTGGGGATTGCGGCTGACCTCCGGGGGCGCGAAGGCGACGCCGCAGGCGCGCGGCTTCGTGGACACGGCGCCGCTCAGGGCCACGCTCCAGCGCGTGCTGGAGGCGGAACCCGACGGCACCATCCCGGGTATCGCCCGCAGCCTCGACCGGGGAACGCTGCAGGCACTGGCGCTCACCGCGTCCAGCTACACCACCGGCCGGTCGGTCACATGGGTGCAGAGCGCCGAAGGCTGCAGGGTGCTCTCATGGGAGCGGCCGGAGCGCCGCGGGGTCAACGGCTGCGTGCGCGTCGATCACGTCATGGCGTCGTCCGCCCTGCCGTTCCTGTTTCCGGCCGTGGCCATTGACGACGCGTGGTACGGCGACGGCGGCATCCGGCTGACCGCGCCCCTGTCGCCCGCGATCCACCTCGGGGCCCGCCGCATTCTGGCCGTCTCGACGCGCTACCCGGCGACGGTCGAAGAGGCCGAGCGCCCCGCTGTGACCGGCTACCCCCCGCCCGCGCAGGTGGCGGGGGTCCTGCTGAACGCGATCTTCCTGGATCAGCTCGATGCCGACGCGCTGCGGCTGCAGCAGATCAACGCGCTGATCGACTGCCTGCCGCCCGAGCTGCGCAACCGCCTCGAGCACATCGAGCTGCTGGTCATCCGGCCGTCGCGCGACCTCGGCCAGCTCGCCAACGAGTTCGAGGCCGAGCTGCCGCCCGCGTTCCGGTTCATGGTGCGGGGGCTCGGCAGCCGCGAGACACGATCGAACGACCTGCTGAGCCTCGTGATGTTCCAGCAGGACTACATCGCGCGGCTCATCGATCTGGGCGAAGCCGATGCGCGCGCGCGCTCGGATGAGATCGATCGGTTCCTGCGGCCCGATGCCCCCGCCAGGGTGGCTGGACGGCTCCCGTGAGTCCTGCCGCTATCCGGGACTCAGGATCGCCTTGTCTTCCAGCGCGACCGGCCCGGTCTCGACGGGTCGCCGTGGCGCGTGCAGGGTCAGGACCGGGCAGGCGGCATGCCGGACGACCCGCTCCGCAACGCTGCCCATGAGCATGTGCGCGAGGCCGCTCCGCCCGCGGGTGCCCATCACGATGAGGTCGGCGTCGATCTCCCGGGCGCAGTCGAGAATCGCGTCGTGGGCGCGTCCGACGAGTACCGTCGTGACGAAGGGCGCGCCTCCCGTGCCGACCGTGTCCGCGAACGTCTTGAGCCGCTCCTCGGAGGCCCTGGCGATGTGCTCGCGGATCCGCGGCAGGTCCGGCACCTGCAGGTCGGATCCCCACGCGCCGGTGGCCACGGGGTCTTCGACGACGTGCAGCAGGTTCAGCGAGGCGCCCAGGCGCTCGGCCAGTTGCGCGGCGTACGTGACGGCGGCCTCGGAGTGGTCGCTGAAGTCCACTGGAACCAGGATGTCCGTGATGTCCGGTTTCATCGGTGCCTCCGTTGACTGGCGGGCGAAGGAGCCCGCCGAACGGGTACGAGCATGGTCCGTACCAGGTACGGCGGGCGTGGTGCGCTGGTGGTCTGTGGCCGAGGTGGGGCGGCGGGCCTCAGCAGTGCGGAACGTTGCCCGGCGCCGCGTGATTTCTCGCACCCTGTCATGACCGTCGACCACCTCGGCCCGGAGGCGGTGGCCGCCTGCGCGACTGTCGAAGACGCGGTCAGGCTCATGCGGGGGCGTCAGGACCATGCCGTCACGGGTGTGGTGACCAAAGCCGATGCGTCGCCCGCGACGATTGCCGATTTCGCCCTGCAGGCGGTCATCGCCGCGCGACTCGCCGATCGGTTCCCCGATGACCCGCTGGTGGCCGAAGAGGGCGCGGCGGCGCTGGCGGCTGGCGGTGCCGAAGCGCTGTTGTCGTCGGTCGTTGACCTCGCGCGGACAGCCGTGCCCGGCGCGTCCGCGCCAGACGTGCTGGCGTGGATCGATCGGGGCAACGCCCCCTGTGCTGCTCGCTTCTGGACGCTCGATCCGATCGACGGGACGAAGGGCCTGCTGCGAGGCGGCCAGTACGTCACGGCCCTGGCCCTGATCGTCGACGGCCTCGTGCAGGTGGGGGTGATCGGGTGTCCACTGTTGACGCTGACACCGGCCGCCGCACCCTCGGCAGACGCCGCGCACGCGGTGTACGAACCCGGTACGGCGGGGTCGTCCGGGGGCCTGGCCATCGCCGTGCGCGGGCGGGGCGCGTGGTGGCAGCCGCTGGGGCAGCCGCACCTGTTCGCGCTGCGAAGCTCAGCCGAGTCGGACCCCACCCGGGCGCGCGCGCTGCACTCGGTCGAGCGGCGGCACGGCAACGTCGAACGCCTCCACCGGGTGATGGCCCTCATCGGAAGCGCCGCCCCGCCGGTCCTGATGGACAGCCAGGCCAAGCACGTGCTGCTGGCGGCGGGGGCGGCCGAGGTGCTGATGCGGGATCCCCCCGATCCCGCCTACCGCGAGGCGATCTGGGATCAGGCGGCCGGCAGTCTGCTGATCGAAGAGGCGGGCGGACGCGTGAGCGACGTCAACGGCCGGCGGCTGGACTTCACCACGGGGCGGCGGCTGGAGCGCAACACGGGGGTGCTGGCCACGGCGGCGCCGCTGCACGACGCGGTGATCGAAGCGGTACGGCGAACTGCGTCACCGCCGCCGGTGTCGTCATGAGCGGCGGCTGCCAGCCGGGTGCGCGGCGGGACCCGGTCCCGACCGCGCCCGTCGCAAGACACGCCAGACACGCGAGACACGCAAGACACTTTGGGATTTGGTCATTGGGATTTGGCTTGGGCTTTGGATCTTGGGCTTTGGGATTTGTCCCTATCGAATAAAGGTCCCTCTCTGCAGCTCGTCGTACGCCTGCCGCAGCTCCTCCTGCGTGTTCATGACGATCGGGCCACGCCACGCGACCGGCTCGCCGAGGGGTGTTCCCGAGACGAGCAGGAAGCGGATGCCCTGTTCGCCGGCCGTCACCACCACTTCGTCGCCGCGATCGAACAGCACGAGCGACCGGTTGCCCACGGCTTCGCGCACCGGAGGCGCGTCGGTCGAGGGATCCTCCGTGAGGACGCCCTGCGGGTCCGAGGCGCCGCGGAAGGTGCCCGATCCCGCGAAGATGTACGCGAAGGCGTGCTGCGTCGTCTCGACCGGCAGGTGCTTCCGGCGGCCTGGCGGCACGGACACATCGAGGTAGCGCGGGCTGGCCGCCACGCCGTCCACCGGCCCGGTCCGGCCCCGGAACTCGCCGCAGACCACCCGCACCACGGTGCCGTCGTCGTCGGTCGCTTCCGGCACGTCGCGTGCGGACACGTCCTGGTAGCGGGGCGCGGTCATCTTGAGCGAGCGCGGGAGATTGGCCCAGAGCTGGAACCCGTGCATCCGGCCGGCGCCGTCGCCCTTCGGCATCTCCTGGTGCAGGATGCCGCTGCCCGCCGTCATCCACTGCACGTCGCCGGCGCCCAGCGTGCCCCGGTTGCCGAGGCTGTCGCCGTGCTCGACCGTTCCGGCCAGCACGTAAGTGATGGTTTCGATCCCGCGGTGCGGGTGCCACGGGAACCCGGCGAGGTACCGCGCCGGGTCGTCGTTGCGGAAGTCGTCGAACAGGAGGAACGGATCGAAGTCGCTCGTGGTGCCGAAGCCGAACGCCCGGCGAAGGTGCACGCCTGCGCCTTCCAGTGTGGGAGTGGCTTCGACGACGCGCCGAACGGGACGGATGGACATCGGTGACCTCCTGGGCGGCTTCCACATTCTATGACCGCGGATCGGCGTTCCTGGTTGCCGTGAGGTGCCGTGCGCGCGTGGTACGATCCGGCCCGGTGAACCGATCCCGACATGCCGTTTCGTGACATCACCGGCCACGTCCGCACCACGGCGCTCCTGTCGCGTGCGGTGCGGCAGGGCACGCTGCCTTCGTCGTTCCTCTTTGCCGGTCCCCACGGCGTGGGCAAGCGGCTCACGGCCCAGGCGCTGGCGGAGGTGCTGAACTGCGTGGCCCCGGTATCCGGCGCGGCCGGCGCGCGGCTCGCCGTCGATGCGTGCGGAACGTGTCCGCCCTGCCGGCGGATCGGGCGTGGCACCTTTCCGGACGTGGTCGTCGTGGAGCCTGGCGACACGGGCGCGATCAGCATCGAACAGGTGCGGGAGGTGATCAGGGCGGCGGGGTACCGCCCGTTCGAGGGCCGCCGCCGGGTCGTCGTCGTGGACAGCGCGGACGCGATGATGGCCGCGGCGCAGAGTGCGCTGCTCAAGACCCTCGAGGAGCCGCCGCCCGCGACGGTGTTCGTGCTGGTGTCGTCGACGCCCGACGTGTTGCTGCCCACCGTGCGGTCGCGCTGTTCGCGCCTGCGCTTCGGGCCGCTCGCACCCGCAGAGGTCGCGGCCCTGCTCGAGCGGAGGCACGGGTACTCCGCCGCAGACGCCCGTGCGGCCGCCGCGGAGGCCGGGGGCAGCGTCGCCAGGGCACTGGCAACCGGTTCGGCCGATGTGCTGGCGGCGCGGGATGCGGCCTGCCGCGTGCTGGAGCAGGTCGGACGAAGCCGCGATGCGGCCGGGCGGCTGGCGGCGGCCCGCTCGCTCGACGCCCGCAGGCGGACGCCCGCGGAGGAGCGGGCCGCGCTCGCCATCGTGCTGCGCGTCCTGCTGTCGCTGCTGCGCGATCTGCAGGTGCTCGGTGCCCGCGCCGACGCGGGGCTGCTCGCCAACGGTGACCTGCGAAGCGATCTCGAGGCGATGCTGCCGGCGTGGGACGGCGCGCGCGTGGAGCGCGCGTTCGTGGCGGTCGATCGCGCGCTGGGCGCGCTGGATCGCAACGCCAGCGCGAAGGTCGTGGCGGATTGGGTGTACGTACGGATCTGATGCGGACAAATCCCAAAACCCA
This sequence comes from Acidimicrobiia bacterium, assembly GCA_016871255.1. GTDB lineage: Bacteria > Acidobacteriota > Vicinamibacteria > Vicinamibacterales > UBA2999 > VFZH01. The sequence goes on from VFZH01000088.1 coordinate 15,299, forward strand.
AAGCCCAAATCCCAAGCCAAATCCCAAGCTCCAAATCCCAAACTCCGAGTCCCAAACTCCAAGTCCCAAACTCCGAATCCCACGTCAGATCCCCATGCGGAATTGCCAATCTGCAATGCAATCCCCAATCATCAGTCCTCAATTGTCAATGCCATGTCATTGCCTCGCATTGCGCTGACGGCTGGCGATCCGGCTGGCATCGGGCCGGAGATTGCGGCGGCTGCGGCGGCGGATCCGCGCGTGCTCGCCGTGTGCGAGCCGGTGGTCTTCGATGCGCCAGGCGTCCGCGTTCGGATGGGCGGGCCGTCGGCGGAATCGGGCCGGGCGGCGCACGACACGATCGTGCGCGCCGTCGCCGCGGCGCAGCGCGGGGAGGTGGCCGCCATCGCGACGGCGCCGATCAGCAAGCTGGCGTTCCGCATGGCCGGCCTCCCGTTCACCGGGCACACCGACCTGCTGGCGCACCTGACCGGGTCGCCGCGCGTGGCGATGCTGTTCTGGTCCGAGCCGCTGAAGGTCGTGCTGGCCACCATCCACATCCCGCTCGCCCAGGTGCCGGCGGCGCTGACGCGGAGGCGCGTCGAGGAGGTGATCGATCTCACGGGAGCCGATTTCGCGCGGTTCGGCCTGGGTGCGCGGCCGCGGATCGCGGTCGCCGGGCTGAACCCGCACGCCGGCGAAGCGGGGGTCATCGGCGGCGAGGACGCGGCGGTGATCGCCCCGGCCGTCGAGGCTGCCCGGGCGCGCGGGCTCGACGTGTCCGGGCCGTACCCGGGAGACACGCTCTTCCTGCGTGCCTCGCGCGGCGAGTTCGACGTGGTGGTCGCCTGCTATCACGATCAGGGTCTGATCCCCGTGAAGCTGCTGGCGTTCGGCCGGGCGGTCAACGTGACGCTGGGCCTGCCGATCGTGCGCACGTCGGTCGATCACGGCACCGCGTTCGACATCGCCGGCCAGGGGCGCGCGGATCCGTCGAGCCTGGTGGAGGCGGTGCTGCTCGCGGCGCGCATCGGCGGGGCCGGGCGGGGCGGATAGGGCGAGTGGGGCGAG
>VFZH01000089.1 GCA_016871255.1 Acidimicrobiia bacterium
CCGGGGCTCCACTTTTTCTAACGAGACCCTGCCTCAGACCGGCCGGTCACGTCGGCGTCCACCCCAACATGCTCGACGGTCTGAGGCAGGGCCTCGTTAGATGTTAGTGCACCTTCCGGGCGGTGTGCGCGTCCGGACGCGCAGGGTGGTGTGATGTAATTCCGGGGTGCGCGCCCTGGTGCTCGACGGCAACGGCGTTCGCGTCGAACGCAGTCACCCGGAGCCGGTCGCCGGCCCCGGCGACGTACGGATCAGGGTGCTTCGAGCTGGCGTCTGCGAGACCGATCTGCAGCTCGTCCGGGGGTACATGGGTTTCCAGGGCATTCTCGGCCACGAGTTCGTTGGCGTCGCGGAGAGCGGCCCGTTCGCGGGCCACCGCGTCGTCGGGGAAATCAACTGCGCCTGCGGCGCCTGCGCGACGTGCGAGTCCGGCCTGCGCACCCACTGCCCGCATCGGTCCGTGCTCGGGATCCTGAACCACGACGGGGTGTTCGCCGACACGGCCGTCCTCCCGCAGGCAAACCTGCACCCTGTTCCCGGCAGTGTCGCGACGGATGAGGCGGTGTTCGCCGAACCGCTGGCCGCCGCGTTCCAGATCCCGGCGCAGATGACCATCGATCCCCGTGACAACGTGGTGGTCCTGGGCGACGGCCGGCTCGGCAACCTGTACGCACAGGTGCTGGGAACGCTGACGGGGCACGTGCTGGTGGTCGGAAAGCATCCGGAGAAGCTGGAGGTGCTTCGTGCGATGGGCATCGCGACCTGCCTGCTGGCCGACGCGCCAGTGGACCGGTCGGCGGACGTCGTGGTGGATTGCACCGGATCAGACAGCGGGCTGCCGCTGGCGCTCCGGATCGTCCGCCCCCGCGGCACCATCGTGATGAAGACGACGGTCGCCGGCGAGCACGCCATGGCGCTCGCCGGCATCGTCATCGACGAGCTCACGCTGGTCGGATCGCGCTGCGGGCCGTTCGATCGCGCGCTCACCGCACTGAGCGATCGGACCGTCCAGGTCCGGCCGCTGATCTCCGCCAGGTTTCCCCTGGACCGCGGCCTCGACGCGCTCGAGGCAGCCCGCGGCGGCGCACTCAAGGTGCTGATCGACGTCGGGGACCAAGGGCCCTTGCCGGAATAAGGTTGCCGACTCCCGGGCGGCGAGACGCCCGGATCGCCAGGCGCGAGGAGGGAGCAGGCCGGGTGCCCGTGACCGACGAGCAACGCCGCGAGGCGGGATGCATCGTCGGCCGAGCTGGCAACCTTGTTCCGGCCAGGGCCCTAAGAGCCGACGGTACGCTTCAACTGTCCGATGTGCCGCGTGACGTGGGCGGCCATGAACTCCCCGACCTCGTACACCGAGAACATGGTCCCGAAGGGCATCTCGATGCAGGTGCTCGCGCACCGGTCCGGCGTCGCCGCCGACAGGGCGTCTCGGACCAGCTGCCGACTGGCCTGGAGCTTCGCCACGGTGTCCGCCCGGGTGACCGTGGCGGGTGGTTCCAGCATGGGAAAGGTCTGCACCTTGTCGGGGAACTGCATCGTGGCCAGCGTTTCCCTGAAGTCCGGCGGTCTTGGCACGTTCATCTCCGCCACCCTCCCCGCCATCACGCCGGAGAGGAACTCCGTGGACAGCGCCACATGCCAGCCGATCTGTGCCGCGTTCCACCCGCTGGCTGGTGGCGTCGTCGCCCTGGTGTCGTCCAACGCCTCCAGACTGGCAACGAGCTGCGCCGTGGCCTGCTCGAACGCCGTTCTGATGCCATTGATGCGATCCTCGTGAGCGCTCATCACTCCTCCTTCGTGGAACGGCCGCCGTGGCCGGTTGCCGCCTGGCGCCGGGGTTGACCAATCTTAGTCGTAGGTCGGGATGTGGCTCCTGTTCCACTCCACCCACAGGGCGAACGTCTCCGGCCCCGGGTGCAGCGCTCGCGTCCGCTCGACGCTGCGGGCACCCAGCACCTGCTCGCGGAAACCGCGGTACACCTGGCTTGACACGGCCACAGCGCCTCCCTGAGGTCGCCGACGGCCGTCCGTGCCTCCTCCGAGAGAGCGCTGGGGAACCGACGAGGAGTGTACACCGCACCGGGCCCGCCTCCCCCACCGCCCGCGCTCGTGTCAGAATCCTCTGGCGCCGGTGTGTCGCCACCGTGCACGGAGGTGCCCATGAACGCTACGACCGGATCCTGCGGACATCGAGCCGCCACATCGCTTCTGTCCATTTTGCTGCCCGTGGTACTGGCCGCCCTTCCTGCCTGCACGGCGACCCAGGCGCCCACCGAGCCTGCGGACGACCCGGTCGCAGAGGAGCGGGAACCGGTGACGGTCTTCGAGGGGGCCCGCATCATCACCGGGACCGATGCGGCGCCGATCGAGAACGCCGTGCTCGTCGTCACCGGGCGGAACATCGCGGCTGTCGGCCCGGCGGCGAGCGTCCAGGCGCCCGAAGGCGCAACCCGGATTGACCTGTCCGGCAAGACGGTGATGCCGGCGCTGATCGACACGCACGTGCATACGAGTGCCGAGCGTGACGCGCTGGTCGACGACCTGCGGCGGCGCGCGCACTGGGGCGTCGGCGTCGCCATGAGCCTTGGGCTGGACGACGGCACCGTGCCGTTCGAGGTCCGGGGCGAAGAGCTCCCCGGCGCCGCACGATTCCGGACAGCCGGGCGCGGCATCACCGCCCCGGAACCGGGACGCTCCGCTGCTCCGTTCTGGGTCACCACGGACGAGGGGACGCGGGCTGCGGTCCTCGAGCTGGCGTCGCTCGAAGTCGACCTGGTCAAGATCTGGGTGGACGATCGCGACGGCAAGTACACGAAGCTGTCTCCCGAGCTCTACGGAGCCGTGATCGACGAGGCGCACCTCCGTGACCTGCGGGTCACGGCGCACATCTTCTCGCTCGAGGACGCGAAGGGCCTGCTGCGGGCGGGGGTGGATGCCTTCGCCCACGGGGTGCGGGATCGCGACGTGGACGACGAGTTCGTGGCGATGATGCGGGAGCGTCCCGATGTCGTGCTCGTGCCGAATCTCCCGGACCGGGGGGTGGCCACCGACCTGAGCTGGCTCTCGGGCTTTGTGCCGGCCGATCAGCTCGAGCAGCTGCAGGCCGCCGCCACCGATCGCCCGGAGGCGCAGAAGCTCTTCGGCATTCAGGCCCGGAACCTCGCCCGCCTGCATGAGGCTGGCGTCACGATCGCCCTCGGCAGTGACGGCAACACGCCGTGGGGCCCGCACATGGAGATCGCGGACATGGTGTCGGCCGGTATGACACCAGCGCAGGCGATCGTGGCGGCCACGGCGAACGGCGCCGATCTGCTGGGCATCGACGATGCGGGCCGGATAGAGGCCGGCAAGGCTGCTGACTTCGTCGTGCTCGACGCCAATCCCCTGGACGACATCACCAACACCCGGCGCATCTCGGCCGTCTACCTGCGGGGCGTCGCCGTTGACCGCTGACAGGGGTCTGACCCGGGTCAGATCGGGGTCAGACCCGGGTCAGACCCCTGTACGCAGAAACTGCGCACAGGCATCGAATCAGCCCGGAATATGGGCACTTCGGCGACCCACGGGGTCAGACCCGGGTCAGACCCCGAAGTGAAGGGTGCGAGGGTGCGGCTGGGCAGCGAGGTGCTGCTCGACTCCGCGAGGCTGCGGGGCGCGCGCGCAGGGGTCCTCTGCAACCCAGCGTCGGTGGATGCGCGCTTCCGCCACATCGCCGATCGGCTGGCCACCGCCGACGGGCTGACACTGGCCGCCATCTTCGGCCCGCAGCACGGCTTCCATTCGGACGTGCAAGACAACATGGTGGAGACCCCTCACGCCCGCCATCCGTCCCGGCAGGTGCCGGTCCACTCCCTGTACAGCGAGACCCGGGAGCCCACCGCCGAGATGCTGCACGGCCTCGACGTGCTCGTCGTCGACATCCAGGACATCGGCGCCCGCATCTACACCTACGTCTACACGCTGGCCAACTGCCTCCGCGCCTGCAGCCGCCACGGCGTGCCGGTCATCGTCTGCGATCGACCGAACCCGATCGGCGGCGTCGCCATCGAAGGCGCCTGCCTGGCACCCGGGTTCGAGTCCTTCGTGGGCCAGTTCCCCATCCCGATGCGGCACGGCATGACCATCGGCGAGCTCGCACGGCTCTTCAACGAACGCCACGGGATCGGCGCCACCCTCGATGTCGTGCCGATGACGGGGTGGCGCCGCGATCAGTACTGGGACGAGACGGGCCTCCCCTGGGTCATGCCGTCGCCCAACATGCCGACGCTGGACACCGCGATCGTGTATCCGGGAACCGTGCTCTTCGAGGGCACGATGCTGTCGGAAGGCCGCGGCACGACGCGCCCCTTCGAGCTGGTGGGCCTGCCAGGCATCGATGCGGACGCGTTCGCCGACGCCATGAACGCGCGGGCCCTGGCGGGCGCGCACTTCCGGCCGGCAGTCTTCGAGCCGACCTTCCAGAAGCACGCGAAGCAGGCGTGCGGCGGCTGCCAGATCCACGTCACCGACCGCGAGCGGTTCCGCCCCGTCCGGACCGGTGTCGCACTGATCGCGACGTTCCGCCGGCTGGCGGCCGCGCGTTTTGCCTGGCGCCAGCCACCCTACGAATACGAGCACGAGAAGCAGCCGTTCGACATCCTCGCAGGCTCGGATCGCCTGCGCCACCAGATCGACGACGACGCGAGCCTCGACGAGATCGCGGACGGCTGGCAGGCAGACGAGCGCGCGTTCGCAGTCGAACGCCAGCCGTACCTGCTCTACTGATCCGGCGTGACGGCGGTCGGTCCAGGGGATCGTTCGCTCACGATCGTGTCTTCGCCATGCCGGGCATGTCGATGCCCGACGACTCGTCGTAGCCGAGGTGGTGCTCGGTCAGGTGGCGCTTCAGCAGGTCGAATGCCGCATCCGGCGTGTTCACCCGTTCGAGCAGATGCAGGTCCGAGGCCGCGATGGCCCCCCAGTCCACCAGCGGATCCAGCCGGACGATGTCGTCCCAGTAGTCCTCGCCGTAGAGCAGGATCTGGATCTGCCTGGCGAGCTTCTGCGTCTGCATCAGCGTGAGGATCTCGAACATCTCGTCCAGCGTGCCGAGGCCGCCGGGGAAGACGACGAGGGCCTTGGCGAGCGTCGCGAACCAGAACTTCCGCATGAAGAAGTAGTGGAACTCGAACTGCAGCCCGTCGGTGATGTAGCGGTTGGCGCCCTGCTCGAAGGGCAGGCGGATGTTCAAGCCGATCGTCTTGCCGCCCGCCTCGTGTGCTCCGCGATTGGCGGCCTCCATGATGCCCGGGCCGCCGCCCGAGCAGACCACGAACCGGTGGCGCTCCCCGCCCAGGGTCATGGACCACTCGGTCAGCCGACGGGCGATCTCCCGCGCGTCTTCGTAGTAGCGGGACCACTCGACCGCCTTCGCCAGCCGTCGCAGGCGCTCGTCATGGTCCGGGCCGGCCGGCCGAGCCGACTGCGTGGAGCGTGCCTGGATGCGCTCGGCGTCCTCCCGGCTCTGCACGCGGGCCGACCCGAAGAACACGACGGTGTCGTGGATGCGCTGAGCCTTGAAGCGCTTCAGCGGCTCGAGGTACTCGGAGAGGATCCGGAGTGGCCGGGCTTCGTCGCTCTCGAGGAACTCCCGGTCCAGGTAGGCCAGCGGCTGCGGAGGCATCGCGCCATTTTGCTATGATTTCCGCCCCGCCTCATGATCGAGTTCAGCCGCACGCTCGTCATCATCGCCACGCCCGCCGCCGTGATCGACGCCTTCTTCGACCAGCGCGCGCTCGCCATCTGGTGGGGCGTGAAGCGCTCGCTCTGCGTGCCCCGTCCCCTGGGCAGCTACGCGGTGGAGTGGGATCCCACGGAGTGGAAGGACGACCTGCTGGGCCGGCTTGGCGGCGCCCTGCACGGGACGGTGGTCGAGTACAAGGCCGGACGGGAGTTCTTCCTGGCGGACGCCTACTGGCTGCCGCCGGAAGGGGACCCGGTCGGACCGATGGCCCTGGAGGCGACGTGCAGCCGGCACGCCTGGGGTGCGGAGCTGCACGTGCGACAGTCCGGATTCGAGGAGAGTCCCCGCTGGCGGCGCTACTACGAGGTCATCACGCCGGGGTGGGAGACGGCGCTCAGCGCGCTGAAAGATCTCCTCGAGAAGGGCGCCGCGCGCTGACCGGGCCCGGCTCCGGCTGCCGCACTACAGCCGGAGCAGCTTCAGGAAGTTCGTGCTCCCTGGCGCGAGATCCGGGTTCACGCTGACGACCACGACCACGCTCCCGGGCGCCAGGTGACGGCGCTGGACCAGCTCGCGGCCGATGCGGGGCGCAACCGTGCCCACTTCGCCCGCGAGATCGGTGAGCACCGGCTTGACACCCCAGGCGAGCGCGAGGGTGTGCGCGACCTCCGGCCGGTCCGTGGCGGCGTGGACCACGGCCCGCGGCCGCAGGGCCGACAGCAGGCGGGCGGTCTTGCCGCCCCGGGTGATCGCCACGATCGCCGCCGCACGGCTGCGGTCCGCCAGCGTCACCGCCGCCTCGCAGAGGGCCCGGCCGTGACCCGACATCACGTGCGCGTCGTCGAGCACGATGGAACCGATCGACGGGATCGCCTCGGCGTCCCGGATGATGGCGTCGAGCGTCTTCACCGCCGCGATCGGGTAGCGGCCCACGGCCGTCTCCCCTGCCAGCATGATCGCGTCCACGCCGTCGTCCACGGCGTTCGCCGCGTCGCTGACCTCTGCGCGCGTGGGACGGGGCTCGGTGCGCATCGACTCGAGCACCTGCGTCGCCACGATCACCGGAATCCCGAGCGCCCGGGCCTTGCGCGTGATCTCCTTCTGGACGCGTGGAACCCGCTCGAGCGGCAGCTCCAGCCCGAGGTCGCCGCGCGCGACCATCACGCCGTCGCTTTCACCGAGGATCGCGTCCAGATTGGCCACCGCTTCGGGGCGCTCGAGTTTGGCCACGATCGGCACGTCGGAACGCCCCGCTTCGATCGAGGCCTCCCGCGCCCGCCGCACGTCTGCCGCCGTCTGCACGAAGCTCAGGGCTATCGCGTCGACGCCGATCTCCGCACCGAACCGCAGGTCCGCTTCGTCCTTCGGCGTCAGCCCCCGGTGAGGCAGCGGGCGACCGGGCGCGTTGATGCCCTTGTGCTCGCCGAGATGCCCCCCGTCCACGACGACGGTCCGCACCGTGCCGCCAGCCACGTCTTCCACCCGGAGCTGCAACCGGCCGTCGTCGAGCAGCAGCGTGTCCCCCGGCCGCACGGCCCGGACGAGCTCGGGTGACGTGGTCGCGATGCGGTCCGCGTCGCCAGTGAAGTCGCCCGCCTCGATCCGCAGCTCCCGGCCAGGCTCCAGCTCGACGCCACCGTCTCTGAGCGCGCCGGTCCGGATCTTCGGCCCGCTCAGGTCCTGCAGGATCGCCGTGCAGCGGTTCAGGTCGGCCGCCGCCCGTCGCACCGCGTCGGCCACGCGGGCATGGAACGCGTGGTCCCCGTGCGAGAAGTTGAGGCGGACCACGTCGACCCCGGCCGCGATCAGGTCGCGAATCATGGCGTCGCTGTTCGACGCCGGGCCGATGGTCGCGACAATCTTGGTGTGGCGAAATGGATTCATGACAGAAGCGACGCCGACCCGCGGACACCTGCCACGTCACGGGCGCCTTCTCCTCAAGGGTACAATGCTCGCGTGACGATCACCGACTGGCTCGACGCCGCGGCTGCGGATGCCAGACGCCGCGGGCTGGCCGACTTGCGGCCCATTCTCGAGACGCTGGCGCGTGCCACCGCAACCCTGCGTGCCGCGGACTGGAACGACCACGCCGCAGCTACGGCCGGTCGCGTCCCCGGGCCCGATGGGCGCTGAGTCCCTGAGCATTGCAAGGCTCGCGCCGCTGATCGAAGCTCGCGACGTCACCTCGGAAGAGGTGACGCGAGCCTGTCTCGAGCGGATCGCCGGCACCAACCCGTCGCTGAACGCCTTCATCACGGTGCTGCCGGATGCGCTCGAGCGGGCGCGTGAGGCGGACCAGGCGATCGCCCAGGGCCGGTACCGCGGCCCCCTGCACGGCATCCCGATCTCGATCAAGGATCTGTTCGACGTGCGGGGCGTTCCCACCACCGCGGCCTCGCGCGTGCGCACGGGTCACGTCGCCGCACAGGATTCGCCCACCGTGGCCCGGCTGCGCGACGCGGGGGCCATCCTCGTCGGCAAGTGCAACCTGCACGAGTTCGCGTTCGGCACGACGAGCGAAGACTCGGCGTACGGCCCGGTGCGCCATCCCCTCGATCCCTCGCGCTCGCCCGGCGGATCCTCGGGAGGCTCCGCCGTCTCGGTGGCCGCCGGCATGGCCTGCGCGTCAATCGGAACCGACACCGGCGGGTCGATCCGGATTCCGGCGGCGGCCTGCGGGCTCGTCGGCCTCAAGCCGTCGTTCGGCGAGCTGTCGACCGACGGGGTGGTCCCGCTCAGCCGGACACTCGACCACGTCGGGCCGATCTGCCGGACGGTCGAGGATGCCACGCTGGTGTTCGCGGCCCTGGGGGGCCGCACGGACACGCCCTCCGCCGTCCGCCCGCGCAGCGACGTCCGCCTCGGCGTGCTGCGCGAGTTCGCGTCCGCGCCGCTCGACGGCGAGGTGGCAGCGGCATTCAGCGCCGCCTGCAAGCGGCTGGAGGCCGCCGGTGTCGTGCTCGACGACGTCACGCTCCCGCACGCCGCGGATGGCGCAGCCGTCTACCTGCACATCGTGCTCGCCGAGGCGGCCGCCTTCCACGGCCCCACGCTGGACAGCCGGCCGGACGACTACACACGGAGCGTGCGGCTGCGTCTCGAGGCGGGCCGCTATGTGCTGGCCGAGGACTACGTCCGGGCAATGGCCGGCCGCGACGTCCTGCGTGCGGAAGTCACCCGCGCACTGGAGGGACGCGACGGGCTGCTGCTGCCGTCTCTGGCCATTCCTGCCCCGCTGATCGGCGCACCCACGATCACCCTGGGTACGCGGACGGAACCCATCCGGAGCGTGATGCTTCGCCTGACTCAGCTCTTCAACGTGACCGGGCATCCCGCGCTGTCGCTGCCGTGCGGACGCACGGCGACCGGCCTGCCGGTCGGCGCGCAACTGGTGGGGCACCGGGATGCCACGGGGAAGCTCCTCAAGCTGGCGCGCGGCATCGAGGCGCCGCTCCTCGGGCCGGACCCGGGCCAATCCAGGGCCTGACCGCCCTCGCACCGCCATGCTCGGCCTCTTCTTTCATGCGTGGGAACGCCGCCTGGCGGCGGTGACGAAGGACCGCATCGTCCGGCCGTTCGAATGGGGACTGGACTGGGTGTCTCCCGACGGGCACCGCGCGCCACCGCATCAGCACCTGCGCGCCTGGGCCGACGACTGCGTGCGCGACTCGGATGCGTTCTTCGGCGCGCCTCCGACGAACGACTACCGCTTCGACCCGGCCCCACCAGAGGTCCGCCGCCAGGGCGAAGCCGGAACCGTCCGCTTTCCCAGCGCGCTGGCGACGCCACACGAGCGGAACAATACGGTGTCCGCGCGGTGGTTTCCCGTGGCCACCCCCGACGGAGACCCGCGCGATCGGCGCCTGCCCGCGGCCGGCGCCGCGTCGGACCCGGGTGGACGTGCGGTCGTCGTCCTCCCGCAGTGGAACTCCGACGCCGAGGGACACGTCGGGCTGTGCCGGTTGTTCGCGCGCACCGGCATCTCCGCGCTGCGCCTCACGCTGCCCTACCACGACGAACGGATGCCCCCGGAGCTGACACGGGCCGACTACATCGTCAGCTCGAACATCGCCCGCACGGTGCAGGTGTGCCGGCAGGCCGTGATGGACGCGCGCCGCGCGGTGGCCTGGCTGGCCCTCCAGGGCTTCACGCGCATCGGCATCGTGGGCACGAGCCTCGGTTCGTGCCTGTCGCTGCTGACCGCCGCCCACGAACCGCGGATCCGTGCGCAGGCCCTCAATCACGTGTCGCCGTGGTTTGCCGACGTGGTCTGGCGGGGGCTCTCGACGCGCCACGTGCGCGAAGGGCTCGACGGGCACATCGACCTCGACACGCTGCGCGACCTGTGGCGTCCCATCAGCCCGTGGACATACCTGGACCGGGTCCGCGACACGCGGACCCTCCTGGTCTACGCGCGGTACGACCTGACCTTCCCGGTGGACCTGTCGAGAACGCTGGTGGAGGAGTTCCGCCGCAGGAACCTCCCGCACGAGGTGCGGCTGCTGCCCTGCGGGCACTACAGCACGGGCGTGGCGCCGTTCAAGTACTACGACGGCTATCTGCTCGTGCAGTTCCTGCGACGGAACCTCTAGCCGGTCGAGCGGCCGCTACTGGCGCGGCGGCCCCGAAATCTCGGCGGTGAAGCCGAGCGAGTCCTTCAGGTCGACGTAGCTGGACATCGTGTGCTTGCCACCCCTGTCGACCAGCGCCTGAATGGCCGCTTTCGGATCGGGCACCGCGAACGCGAGGTGCTGGAGTCCCTGGCCGAACTTGTCGATGTGGTCGCGATGCGGGCCCGGGCCGGCAACCGGCTGGATCAGCTCCATGGTGGTGTCGCCGACTTTGAACTGGACGAACCTCACCTTCGACGCCTCCGCGTTCGGCGTCCCCGGCAGAAGCGGCAGCGGCCCGACCTCGCGTGCGGCAGGAACCGTGACGCCGAAAACCTCCTGGAAGATCCGGCTGGTCTTCTCCATGTCGTTGACCATGATCCCGATGTGCGTCAGCGTCGCGCTCTGCAGCGGCGCAGCGCTCTGACCGCGCAGATGCTGCACTGACGACACGACGCCAATCACGGCGAACACCGTGACGATGGCTTTCCCGACGTTCCGCATGCTGTCCTCCAGTGGATGGTGAGCCCGGCCCTGCGGCGCCGCGCCGCCTGGTCCGGGTCGGGTTCCCGACGCAGTCCCTACAAGTATTGCAGCAACCCGGCGAGCGCGCGGTAGATGACCTCCGCAAGCTCCCGGATCAGGGGCGAGATCTCGCCTTCATCGACCGCCGTGACCACCGTCACCGGGTCGGTCAGCATCAGCCAGATCGTGGCCGCCGCCAGCACGGCTGCCACCACCGCAATCAGCCCCGCGACGCCCGCCAGACGCACCACGCGGCGATCGTGCGGAGGGGGGACAGCCACGGCGACCGATCCTAGCACTGCCCCTCAGCGAGCATCGTCCACGGTCAGGACGACCTTGCCGAACTGCGCGGACTCCTCCAGACGGCGATGGGCGGCTGCGGCCTCTGCCAGCGGAAACGTCCGGTCCACCGCCGGGCGCAGCCGGCCGTCGAAGAAGAAGGGCGCCGCCTGCAGCAACTCTCCTTTCCGCCCCATGAACGAGCCGAGCAGCGACAGCTCGCGCACGAAGAGAAAGCGGATGTCGATGGCCGCCTCCCAGCCCGACGTGTTCCCGCACGTGACCAGACGGCCGCCGCGGCCCAGCGACCGGACGCTGCCCTCCCAGGTCGCCTGCCCCACGTGTTCCACGACGATGTCCACGCCGCGGCGATCGGTCAGCGCGCGGACGCGCTTCGGCACGTCCTCGCGGTAGTGGTCGATCACCTCGTCGGCGCCGAGCGCCCGCGCCCGCTCGAGCTTCTCTCCGGAACCGGCCGTGGCGATGACGCGCGCGTTGTGCAGCTTCGCGATCTGCACCGCCGCCTGGCCCACGCCGCTGCCGGCCGCCAGCACGAGCACCGTGTCGCCCGCCTGCAGGCCCGCCCGCGTCAGCAGCATGTGCCACGCCGTGAGGAACGTCAGCGGGAACGCCGCCGCCGTCACGAAGTCGATGTGGTCCGGAATCGGAATCAGGTTGGCGGCGGGCGCCTTCACGAGCTCGGCGTAGCCTCCCTGCTCCCGGGTGCCGAGCGCGGAGTACGACGGACACTCGTTGTCGCGGCCGGACACGCACGCGCGGCAGCGGCCGCAGCTGACGCCGGGCTGCAGCATCACGCGCGTGCCGGCGGCGAACCCGCTCTGCCCGCCGTCCACGACTTCGCCGGCGACATCGCTCCCACCCGCCATGGGCAACGGCGTCGCCTGCCGATCGAGCCCGCGGCGGTGCCAGAGGTCGAGGTGGTTGAGGGCACAGGCGCGGACACGCACCAGCGCCTCACCGGGACCAGGTACCGGGTCCGGCGCCTCCTCGTACCTGAGCACCTCGGGCCCGCCGTGCTCGTGATAGCGCACCGCCTTCATCGTCAGACCTCCGGAGACAGGACCACGGGCTCGCCCAGGCCGAGCGTCTGCGCCAGCCGCGCGCCGACCGCCGGGTCTCCCACGATCAGCGTCGAGAAGCGGTCGGGATGGAGGTGCGCGGCCGCCACCTGCGACACCTCCTCCGCCCGCATGCCGCGGACGCGGGCGGAGAGATCCTCGAAGTGCGTGTCGGGCAGATCGTACAGCACGAGATGCGACGCGATCCGCGCCACCTGCGGCGCCGTCTCGAAGCTGCGCGGGAGCCCGCGCGTCAGCGACGCCTTCGCCACGGCGAGCTCGTCCTCCGTGACGGGACGAGCCCCGCGGATGTCGGTCAACTCCGCCAGCGCATCCAGGACGGCGTCCACGGTCGCCGCCGTGTCCACGTGCGTCTCGACCGAAAACGTGCTCGCCTGCCGATGCCAGTCGAACCCGGTCCGGGCACCGTAGGTGTAGCCCTTCTCTTCGCGGAGCTTCAGGTTCATCCGGCTGACGAACTGTCCCCCCAGCACGGCGTTCATCATGAGCAACGCCTCGTAGTCCGGTGTGCGCCTGGGGGGGCCAAGCTGGCCGATGCGCAGGAACGACTGCGCGGCTCCCTCGCGCGGGACGATGGCGAGTGACGGACCGGGCGCAGCGGTCACGGTCTCGACCGGACTCCGGGCCGCCTCCCGTCCCCGGCCGGGAGTCCAGCCGCCGAACGCGGCTTCCGCGATGTCCCTCATGGCGTCGTGCTCGAGGTCCCCAACCATGACCAGCGTGGCTCGATCCGGACGGTATGCGGCAGCATGAAAGGCCGCAACGTCGGCGGACGTCAGGGCGCGAAGCGACCCGGTCGCGCCGATCGGCAGGTGTCCGTAGGGATGGGTGCCGTACAGGAGGTGCAGCAGCCCCCGCTCGGCCATCGCGGCCGGCTGGTCCCTGACCTGCCGCAACCGGTCCAGCCGCAGCTGACGGACGCGGGAGAAGTCCTCCTCGCGAAGGCTGGGTCTGAGGACTGAACCCGCGAGCAGCTCGGCTCCGCGTGACGCGTGCCGCGTCAGGGTCACCATCGCAATCGTCGTCGCGTCGGCATCGACGTCCACGTGGTACTCGGCGCCGATCCGCTCGAGGGCCTCTGCCACATCGAGTGCGGAAAGATCGCCGACACCCTCGTCGAGCATGTCTGCGGTCAGGGCGGCGAGCCCTTCCCGGCCGGCCGGATCGGAGCCGGACCCGTCCGCCACCTGGAGAGCCAGCGCCAGCACCGGAAGACTCCGATGCTCGATCGTCCGCAGGTCGAGCCCGGCGGACAACCGGTGCCGGCGCATCTGCGGGAAAGCGAAGGCCGGATCCGACCCGACGTCCGGCAGGCGGCTCCGATCGACGGTGGTCACGATGGGGTGACCCGTTCGGACCCATCGAGAGCCAGGGCGGCCCGATCGCGGGGTACGACGCTCAACAGCATGCGCGCATCCGGCGCCAGGCAGGTGGAGGCAGCCATCCGGATCGACGAGGCGGTCACAGCCTGGAACCGCGCGAAGTCCGCGGCGAAGAAGGCAGGATCCCCGGTGAACACGTTGTAGGCGTTCAACTGGTCCGCCTTGCCACCGAAGCCACCGTTGGTCTGCAGCCGGTACACGAACTGGGCCTCCACCTGAGCGGTGACACGCGCGAGCTCGCCGGGGGAGGGCCCCTCGGCTGCCAGGCGCGCCACTTCCAGGTCCACGGCCGCGGCCAGGTCGGCGAGCAAGCGCCCCGGCGCCGCGGTCGCCGCCAGCAGGAAGAAGCTCCCCAGCTCGCGCGAGTTCTGGAACGCCGACACGTCGAGCGCCACGCGCTGCTCGTAGACCAGCGCGCGATACAGCCGCGAGGCCTTGCTGCCGGCGAGCAGGCCGGCAAGGACGTCCGCCTCGGCATCGCCTCCCGTGTAGATCGCCGGCGTGTGCCAGGCCATGTAGATCCTCGGCAGCTCCACGCGATCCTCGAGATACAGCCGGCGTTCGTCCTGGAAGGACGCGTCGGCGGTCACCGGCTGCGGCACAGGCCCCGGTGGCAGATCCCCGAAGTACCGCTCGGCCAGCGCGATCCCCTCTGCGGCGCCGATGTCCCCCGCGAGCACCAGAGAAGCGTTCGCCGGATGGTAGTAGGTCCTGAAGAACTCCTGCACCTCGTCGAGCTGCATCGCGCGGATATCGTCGGCCGAGCCGATCGTCGTCCAGCTGTACGGGTGTCCCGGTGGAAACAGGGCCTCGGCGAGGGCCATCGTCACAAGACCGTACGGCCGGTTTTCGTAGTTCTGGCGCCGCTCGTTCAGGACAACGGCCTGCTGGGTCTGGAATCGCGCCCGCGTGAGCGCCGGCAGCAGGTACCCCATGCGGTCGCTCTCCATCCACAGCGCGCGATCCAGCGCGCTCGTGGGCACGACCTCCCAGTAGTTCGTCCGGTCGGTGTTCGTCGACCCGTTCACGAGCGCCCCGGCCTGCTGCAGGGGCGGAAAGTACCCGCGGTCGTAGTGTGCGCTCCCCTCGAACATCAGGTGCTCGAAGAGGTGGGCGAAACCCGTACGGCCGGGGCGCTCGTCCTTGGAGCCCACGTGGTACCAGACGTTCACCGCCACGATCGGGACGTGGCGGTCCTCGTGCACGATCA
Source organism: Acidimicrobiia bacterium (assembly GCA_016871255.1). Taxonomy (GTDB): domain Bacteria; phylum Acidobacteriota; class Vicinamibacteria; order Vicinamibacterales; family UBA2999; genus VFZH01. The sequence continues at coordinate 14,829 of VFZH01000089.1, forward strand.
CGTCGAGGCCGTTGGCCAGGGTGTGCCTGACGAAGGGCAGGTCGAGGGGCACCGGAGAAGGGGAAGACGCGCTGGACATCGCGGTGTCGGGTCTTCGGCGTCGCCGGGCCGGCGACCCTCGGGGTTCAGGACACCGGAATCAGGGGGATGCGTCCCTTGTTCGCCTGGGCCGACCGGTGTGCGGCAATCGCCACCCGTGCGGCCGCGCGCTCGGCCACCGACTGGAACGCCCGCGCCGCCACGGAGTGCGGCTCCGCGACGACGATCGGCTGACCGGTGTCGCCTCCCTCGCGGATCGGCTGATAGAGCGGCAGCCTTCCCAGGAACGGCACCTCCATCGACTGCGCCAGCGCCTCGCCGCCCCCGTGGCCGAAGATGTCCGCCTCGTGGTGACAGTTCGGGCAGGCGTAGTAGCTCATGTTCTCCACGAGGCCCAGCGTGGGGATGTTCAGCTTCTGGTACATCCGGACGGCCCGCCGGCTGTCGGCCAGCGACACCTGCTGCGGGGTCGTCACGACGATGGCTCCGACGACGGGCACGGTCTGGCTCAGGCTGAGCGCCACGTCGCCGGTGCCGGGCGGCATGTCCACGACGAGGTAGTCGAGATCCTGCCACGCCACCTCGCGGAAGAACTGCTGGATGGCTCCGTGCAGCATCGGTCCGCGCCAGATGATCGGCGCGTCGTCCGACGTGAGGAAACCCACCGACACGACCTGCAGGCCCAGTTTCTCGGCCGGCACGATCCGGCGGCCATCGGTGGCGAGCTGGGTGCGCAGCCCCAGCATCATCGGCACGTTCGGCCCGTAGATGTCGCCGTCGAGCACGCCGACGCGCACGCCGAACCGCGCCAGCGCAAGCGCCAGGTTCACGGCCACGGTCGTCTTGCCGACGCCCCCCTTGCCGGCACCCACCGCGATGATGTTCTTCACGCCCGGCAGCGGCGGGCGTCCCGTCTCCGGCATCGACGCGGACCGCACGTTGGCGGTCATCGTCACCTCGACGTCGCGCACGCCCGGCAGGCCGCTGACGAGCGCCATCGCCTGCTCGCGCATCTGGTCCTTCACCGGACAGGCGGGCGTGGTCAGCTCGATCGTGACGGCGACGCGGCCCTCGTCGATGCGCACGTCCTTCACGAAACCCAGCGAGACGATGTCCTTGTGGAGATCGGGATCTTCGACCGCACGGAGGGCGGCCAGCACCGCTTCGCGGTCCAGCGTCGTTGCCATGTCAGCTAGCTTACCGCGGGAGCTTCGAACAGCCGCCGGCCGTCGTTGGACAGGAGGACCCAGAGGGCGTAGGCGCCAAGCGCGGTGCCGAACGGCACCACCAGGAGGTTCACCAGCGCGAGCGCCAGCGCCAGCACGCGGCCC
>VFZH01000090.1 GCA_016871255.1 Acidimicrobiia bacterium
GCGGGCGCCGGCCGGACAGCCCGATCAGGACGGCCGCTGCCAGCGACACCAGCACGGCGGCCACGAGGCGACTCCCGGGCAGGGTCAGGACCTCCACGAGGCTACCGCGCCTCCAGGGCCGGCAGCGCAGACGCAATCACCTGCGTGACCACGGCCTGGTTCAGCAGGCCGAGCACGACAACGGCCGCGGCAAGGAGGGCGACCGGTACGAGCATCGCGAGCGGAAGTTCGGCCGCCCCCGCGCGCGCCCGCCCGGTCTCCTGGGGAGCCCGGCCGAAGTACGCCCGCTGCACGACCCGGAACAGATACACCGCGCTGAGGAGCGAGCTGGCGACGAGCGCCAGCGTGAACGGCCACATCCCCTGCTCGACCGATGCGACCAGGAGGTACCACTTGCTGAAGAATCCCGCCGTGGGCGGCAGGCCGACGAGCGAGCAGGCGGCGATGGTGAAGGCGGCCACGCTCAGCGGTGCGCGGCTCGCGGCGCCGTCGTACTCCGGCACGCGGGCCGCACCCGTGCGAAACTGCACGCCGCCCGCGGCGAGAAACAGACACCCTTTCATCACCGCGTGGTTCAGGATGTGCAGCAGTGCGCCGGTGACCGCCAAAGGCGTCCCGAGCGCGAACCCCATGACGATGCAGCCCATCTGCCCGACGCTGGAGTACGCGAGCATGCGTTTCACGTCGGCCTGCGCCAGCGCCATGACCGAGCCGGCGACGGTGGCCGCGGCCGCGGCCCAGCCCAGCAGGGCGAGGGCATCCGGCGTGGTGGCCGCCGGGTGGAGGACGAAGAAGAGGACGCGGAAGAGCACGTAGGCGCTCACCTTCGTCATCACCGCGGCGATCAGGCCGGTCACCGGTGTCGGCGCGAACGCGTAGGCGTCCGGCAGCCAGCCGTGCAGCGGGAAGAGCGCCATCTTGATGGCGAGTCCGACCACGATCAGGGCGACGCCGACCGTCACTCCGGGGGAGCCGGCCAGAGGGGCCAGGCGCACGGTGAGGTCGGCCATGTTCAGGGTGCCCGTCAGCGCGTAGAGGTAGCCCACGCCCAGCAGGTAGAACGAGCCGGCCACCGTGCCGAGGAGCAGGTACCGGAAGCTCGCGATGGTCGCCCGTTCCGAGCCCAGCGCGATCAGCGCGTAGACGGCGAGGGACGAGATCTCGAGGAATACGTACAGGTTGAAGAGGTCGCCCGTGAGCACCATCCCGAGCAGGCCGCTCAGGAGCAGCAGGTACATCGCGTGAAAGGCGCCGTTCAGCAGCCGGGGGGCCGTCGCCACCGCCGGCCCGGCGTACACCGCGACGAGGACGCCGAACCCGGCGACGAGCAGCGCCATGAGGCCGCTGAGCGGATCGACGACGTACTCGATGCCCCAGGGGGGCGGCCACCCCCCGAACCGGTGGCGCATGGCGCCGTGCTCGAGGACGGCGACGAGGGCCGCCAGCGCCGCCGCCGCAGCCGCCGTGATCGCGAGCAGGGCCACCGCGCGTGCCAGGCGCCCGGAGACGAGCGCGGCCAGCGGTACGAGCGCCGCCGCCGTCAGCGGCACGACCACGATCAGGACCGGCGCGTACGCGGTCATTCCCGCAGCTTCGACAGGAGATCGCGCTCGTCCAGCGTGCCGAAGTGCCGGTGGATGCGGAGGATGAGGGCCAGCGCGACGCCGGAGGTGCTGACGCCCACGACGATGGCCGTGAGCATCAGGGCGTGCGGCAGGGGGTTGATGTACGCGGCCGCGGCGGGCGCCGGATCGTCGGTGGGCACGATCGGCAGCGTGGCGTCGGTCTTGGCGGCGAGGCCCAGGAAGAAGATGATGATCGACGTCTGCATGATGTTCATGCCCATCAGCTTCCGGACGAGGTGCGGCGCGGCCAGCATGCCGTAGAGGCCCACCAGCAGCAGGCCGCCGGTCAGCCAGTAGTGCAGCCAGGCGACCCAGGTGCCGGTCATGCCGATCGCTCCGGCTCGCCCCAGCCGGCGAGGGCGTCGAACACGAGCAGGATGATGCCGGCCACCGCGAGCGCCACGCCGACCTCGATGCCGACCGTGCCCAGCACCCGTTCGGCAACCGGATCGGCGAAGAGCGGCGGCGCGTCGTAGTCGAGGTAGCTGCCCCCCCAGGCCAGCGGCAGCAGCCCGATGCCCGCGAACAGCAGCACGCCACTGCACGCCAGGACGAGCGCGGCGCGCGGTCCAATCTCCCACTGGCTGGGGTCGCCCCGCGTGAGCTTCACGAGCAGGAGGCCGGCGGCGAACAACACGCCGCCCTGAAAGCCCCCGCCGGGGCTGCTGTGCCCATGCGACACGACGTAGGCGGCGAACAGGAGGACGAAGGGGGCGAGCAGCCTCGCCGCCGCTTCGAGGACGGCCGATCCGAACGGCTGCTTCATCGCGGCCGGCCCTCCCATGACCAGGCCGCACCGGCGCCGATGATGAGGAGCGCGGCCAGTCCGGCCGTGAAGATCACCGTCGTTTCGCCCAGCGTGTCGTAGCCCCGGTAGTCGGCCAGGACGGCGGTGACGAGGTTGTGCGCACCGGTCTCCTCGTAGCCGCGCTCGATGTATCTGGGGGAGACGTGTGCGGACGCCGGCGCGTCGGCGGTGCCGAAGGCCGGCAGGGCCGATGAGGCGTGGATGAACACGGCGGCTGCCACGAGCGTCAGCGCGAAGGCGGTGGCCTTCATCGCGCTCCCGGGTCGTCGGTGCGGAAGAGCGTGGACACGAAGAAGAGCGTCGTGATGGCGCCACCCACCGCCGCTTCGGTGAACGCGACATCCACGGCGCCGACGGCGGCGAAGAGCACGGCCGAGAAGAAGCTGAAGGCCGCGAAGATCACCACGGCTTCGGTCAAGTCGTGCGCGAGCAGCGCGCCGACGGCGCACGCCAGGATCAGGACCAGCAGGAAGATGACGAGTCCGTCGGTCATCGGCTGTAACCTCCGTTGTCCCGGGTCCACGGCTGCAGTCCCGAGCGCCAGGCGGCGCGGCCGAGGGCATGAGCGGCCGTGGCGTTCACCAGGGCGACCAGCACGACCAGCACCAGCACCTTGCCCGCCGTCAGCGTCGGCCCGGTGTGCAGCGCGATGCCGGTGACGATGAGCCCGAGGCCGAGCGTGTCGCACTTGCTGGTCGCGTGCAGCCGCGCGTAGAAGTCGGGCAGGCGCAGCACGCCGATCACACCCGTCAGCACGAAGGCGAGGCCGGCGACGAGGAACCCCGCCGCTGCGACGTCCATCACCGGGTTCCCCGCCGCCGCTCGAGATACCGGGCCAGGACCAGGGTGCTCACCAGCGTGACGAGCGAGTAGGACAGCGCGATGTCCACGAAGGCGTCGAGCCGGTCGGCACGCACGCCGAGCAGCAGCAGCACGATGATCGACTTGGTCCCGATCAGGCCGACTCCCGTCAGGCGATCGAACACCGTCGGGCCGGCGAGCACCCGGTAGAGCGACAGCGCCATGGCGAGCACGAGCGCGACGGTGACGCCGGCGACGATGCCGCTCACGGGCGCGCTTCCGGTTCGGGGCCGTCGTCGCGCGCCTGGAAGAGGCCCGCGATGCGGCGCTGGATGCTGCCGGTCTTCAGGCTGCCGGCGCTGGCGGGGGTCAGCGCGTGCACGAGGAACTCGCTGCCGCTCACGTCGAGGGTGACCGTCCCCGGCGTCAGCGTGATCGAGTTGGCCAGCGTCAGCCTGGCCAGCAGGTGCGGCAGCCGCGGTCGAATCCGCACGAGCTCCGGCGCGATGGGCATGCGCGGGTGGAGGACGAGCCGGGCCACGGCCACGCTGGAGAGGAGCACTTCCCAGGCCAGCCAGAACGGGTAGGCGAGGGCGGGTCCCCAGTGCAGCCCGCGAAACGGACGCAGATCCTCGGAACCGATGGTCGGGGGCAGCGCCCAGAGTCGGCTGGCGGCGACGGCGATCACCGCTGCCGAGACGACGCCGGCGGTCAGGTGGGCCGCGTCCAGCTTTCCCGACAGGAGGACCCAGAACGCGAAGAGGGCGGCCGCAGAGGGCCAGGTGGAGAGGAATCGCCGCATCGAGACGCTGCCTCCGGAATTCTACTGAAAACGCGCGAACGCCCGCGAGCGCCTGCGTGGCGTTCGCTCAGGCAGGGGGGCGTGTGGATGGCGGCGGCTGGTACAGCTCGAGCGGCCCGTCCGCGTCGAGGCGGCTGAGGCGGAGGGCACGAATGGCAAACCTGGCCAGCGCCGGCGAGGCGCGGGCGCGATCGATGACGACGAACCCGAGCCGTGCCTCGGTCGCGAAGCGCGCCCCGTCCGCCAGGAGCTGACGCTCCAGCGCCGGGTCCAGCGTGCGGTTCTCGCTCAGCGCGATGAGGGCGCCGAGCATCGGATCGGCCTGCAGCGACCGGATGCGCCGCTTCGACACGCGCGAGAGGTAGCCGCCAACCAGCGCCTTGCCGTGGAACGTCTGGAAGAACTGCGATCGCGCGGTGAAGTTGCCGATGCTCGACGTGCCGTCCCGGATTCCGAACGGCAGCTCGAGCACGCGGACATCAGCGGGTTCGGCTGCCACGTGCGCGTACAGGCGGGGTATCGCCGCCGAGTACAGCGTGCGGGGGATGGGCACCAACTCGAAACACAGCAGTGCCGCGACGACTGCCAGCAGCGCGGGCCGCGCGCTCGGCCGCCGGTCCGCGAGCCAGCGGAGTGCCATCGCAAAGAGCACCGCCAGGACGAGCGCGACGACGATGCTGAACCGTGCCGGGGTCCGTGCCAGTCCTGCAACGGGCGCGTAGCGCAGCAGGGCCCACGGTCCCGGGACGACCGTGTTGAAGCCGCCCACGTGCACGAAGGGACCCAGGGCGAGCGCTCCGAACGCGAGGGTGATCCAGAGCCAGGGCCGCGGCGGCCTCCAGCCGCGCCACGCGGCGAGGGACAGGACGCCCAGCGCGACGAGGCTGAGCGACGCGACCGCCTCCGCGTAGCCGTCGGGGCCTCGTGCCAGCCAGTCCCGCAGCGCGGCGGGGGCGAGCGGGTGGTTCGGGTTCGGGATCGCGAAGGCGAGCAGGTCTACTCCCCTGGGGCTGCTGCGCCAGAACACGTCGCCGCGCTCGAGACCCGCGTACCCGATGCGCTCGGCCAGCGCAGACAGCTTGGGGCCGAGGAACACGAGCGCGACCAGGACCGCCACGGCGGTGAGCTTGAAGGCCCGCCGAGCGGCCAGCAGGCTGACGTGCACGACGCCGAAGCGGTAGCGGAGCGCCACACGGACGCCCCCGAGCACGGTCATCAGGAGGACGGGCGTGTGCACGCCGCGCATGCTGATGACCTGGCCGAGCACGGTGACACGCCAGCCGCCGGTCAGCACGATCGCGAGCACGAGCCCGGCAAGGGCGGCCAGCAGCGCATCGAGCGCCCAGAGCGTGGCCGAGCGGACGGGCGCGCGTCGTCGATCGACCGACAACAGATGGGCCGCGAGGAACACCGCGGCCATCAGCAGGCAGTAGACCGCGTAGTAGGCGTCGGCGGCGGCTGCCCACCACAGGCACGCCCCCAGGGCGACGGCATCCCGTGTGCGCTGCGTCTGGGTTGATCTGTGCAGCAGCAGGGCGAAGACGGCCAGCGGGGCCGCGGCGACGAGACTGACGTGCGCGTTGCCGCGCGTGATCAGGATGGGGCACCAGGCGAACAGTGCACCCGCCAGCCAGGACTCGACGTGCGCGCCGGTGATCGCGCGCGCCAGCAGGAACGTGGCCCAGGCCGTGAGCACGCTCATGCCGAGGTAGATCCCGTTGAAGGTGGCGACCGCACCAAACACGCCGCCAAGGGGGACGGCGAGCAGGTTCTGGAACGTCGTGTAGTTGTGCAGGCTCAGGTTGGCGCGCCTCGGGCTGAGGGCGAAGATGCGATCGGTGAAGTACGGAGGCCGGCCCTGGAGCAGTTCTTCGCGGAACACCCACTGGTTCCAGACGTAGACGCCCGTGTCGCCGTCGGGCGGACCCGTGAGGTGGGAGTCGAACCGGAGGGGGAGCGGCCAGGAGGCGAGCCCGGCCAGGGCGATGTAGCCGGCCAGCGCGCAGAGGGTCGAGCGGCGCCACAACGGTGCCATGCGTGCCGCCGGAGATTACCCGATCGGTCGTTGGTACACAAGGATGAGATCATGGGGGCACGGAGGAATGACAGGCGCGGGTCGAGAGGTGAACGGCGCGCAGCGATGCCCCGAATTCGGGCAAAGCGGTTCCGGAAGAGGAGGAGAAATGCGGGCGGGGCCGCGGCTCACGCGAGCGGCTTACAGGGGGACGCGGGCCCGCCGAAGAACGAGACGCCGGAGAGGGCGACGGAAGAGCTTTGGGCGCAGACCCTCTCCCGGTCGCGTCACTGGTCGTCGTCTGGCAGGTCGCCCGCCGCCCCCCACAGGAACAGGCCGAGGCCGGTGAATCCCAGTGCCACCCCGGCCGGCAGCATCACCATCGTGACGCTCAACCCGAATCCGACCGCGATGAGCAGCACCCCGACGGCCACCATCAGCGACCGCAGCAGCCCGTGCTCGGCCAGCACCAGCCAGTGGGTCAGGGTATGCGCATGGTGAGGTACAGACGGCATGTCGATGCTCCTTTCCGAAGCGGGTCGAGCCACGACCGCGCGGGCCGGACCGTCGGTGGTCCTGCCCTCCGGCCTCGCGGCTTCCCAGAAGGCGCAGTTCGCGCAACGCTGAGGCGTCGTCTCGCGGCCCCGGGCCCACGGCCGGCCGCAGATCCAGCCGGAGGCCGGAGTGCGTTCGCTGGCCTTTTCGGCTTCGAGCCCCCAGTGGCAGGTCCACGGGGCGTGCGGGACGGCGGTGTTGAGATGTGATGCCACGTGACTTGCTTCGTTCAGTCATGTGGTCGTGCAAGGATGGTGCCGTAGCTGAGGGAGCGTGTCTGCTGGCACTTGCGCTAGAGTTTCCGGTTGGCAGGGGGTGGCCTCCGATGGATTCCCCTTCTGTTGCGGGAATTTACAGGGGACGCCCCGGCTCGACGTGGAGAGCCGGAGCCCTGGCCGCGGGCTTGCACGGGGAGACATGTCAGCGATGAGCGTTCCTGCACTGGGCACCATCCTCTGCGCGGTAGACGCCTCGGACCACGCCACGGCCGTGGCGTACGCAGGCGCGGGTCTCGCGCACCACCCGGACTCGCGGCTCGTCGTGCTGCGGGTGGATCCGCGGGCCGGGCGGGGCGAGGGGCCGGCGCTGGCCGCCCAGTCCGCCCTGAACGAACTCGTCCTGGCAGCGGTGCCCGGGAGCCTCGGCTACGCCGGGCGCACCGAGATCCTGGTCCGAGCGGGCAGCGCCGCGCGCGTGATCGTGGCGACGGCCCGTGAATGCGGCGCGTCGCTCATCGTCATGGGCAGCCGCGGCCGCGGGCGGCTGGGGCGGGCGCTCTTCGGATCGACCTCGGCGCGCGTCCTCGAGCGGTCGCCGATCCCGGTGGCCGTGGTGCCTCCCACCGATCCGGAAATCGTCTCGGTCTACGGCGTCGGGGGCGTGCCGCGCTTCGGGTTGATCGTGGTGCCGGTGGACCTGCGCTCCGACCCGCAGGCGCAGGTGCAGTATGCGTCGCTGCTGGTGCAGGGGTCGAGCCATCGCCTCGCGCTGCTGCACGTGCTCGGCCGCGGCCGGTCGGAGGAAGCGGCGCTGGCTCGCCTCCAGACGCTCGCCCGCTCGCTGGGCGGCCGGCGCCGGGTGCGCATCCTCCTGCAGAAGGGGGATCCCGCCGCGGCCATTGCCCGTGTCGTCGACCACGACGACGTCGGCCTCGTGGTGCTGGGCCGAGACGGGCGGGCCCCGGGATCCGTCGCTGCGGCGTTGCTGCGGCGCGCCACCGCCGTCGTGCTCCTGGTTCCCTGACGATCAGGCGACCGGGCTCGCCGCCGGGGCGCGCACCGGCAGCTGGACCGTCGCGACGGTTCCCCCTTGGGGGGGACAGTCGAGCGCCAGGGTCCCCCCGTGCAGTTCGACCGAGCGGCGGGCGATCGGCAGCCCCAGCCCGCCGCCCCGCGACTTGGTCGTGAAGAACGGCTCGAACACCTGACCCCGGTGCGTCTCGGGGATCCCCGGTCCGCTGTCATGGATCTCGACGCGGGCGGTCGGTCCGTTCACGCTGGTCCGCACCGTGATGGCGCCCGATCCCTGCATCGCCTGCGCGGCGTTCAGGACCAGGTTCTGGAAGACGCCGCGCAGCAGCATGCGGTCGCCGCTGAGGGCGACATCCTCCCCGTTGATGGCGATGCGGAGGGCCGCGCCGAGCGGGTCGCGTCTGACCATGTCGAGCGCCTCGCCAAGGACGCCGTGGAGGCTCACGATCTGAAGCTGGGGCGGCCGTGGCCGGGCGAAGAGCAGCAGGTCGGACACCAGCCCGTTGAGCGCGTCGGCCCGGTCGATGATGTCCTGCATGACCGCGGCTTCCGGATCGCCGGGCGGCCGCGTGGCCTTGATCACCTGGAGCGCCGCCTTGATGCCGGCCAGCGGGTTCCGCACCTCGTGCGCGACCATGGCGGCCAGTTGTCCGACCCGGGCGAGCGCCTCCTGGCTCCGGAGCCGTTCCTCCGCGAGCTTCCGCTCGGTGATGTCCGCCCGGATGGCGACGTACTGGTACGGCTTCCCCCGCGCGTTGAGGAACGGCACGATGGTCGTATCCACCCAGTAGTAGCCGCCGTCCTTCTTCCGGTTGCGGATCTCGCCGTGCCACACGCGACCGTTCGCGATGGTATGCCACAGGTCCTGCATGAAGGCCTTCGGGTGCAGGCCGGAGTTCACGATCCGGTGGTCCTGTCCGAGGAGCTCGTCGCGCGAGAAGCCGGAGATCTCGCAGAACTTGTCGTTGACGAACGTGATGCGCCCGGCCACGTCGGTCATCGCGACGATGGCCGCGACGTCGAGGGCGTGGCGGATTTCCTCGAGCCGCCCGAGGTGTCCGGCTGCGTCGGCTTCGACGCCCTTGAAGCGGAGCACGAACAGGGCCGTGGCCCAGAGGAGCACGGCCGTCAGGGACCGGTTGACGATCGCCGCCAGGGGGATGGCGGACGACCAGGCGGCGGCCAGGTCGGCGACCAGGAACGCGGTGGCCCCCCCGGCCGCCAGCAGCGGGAAGCGGGCCGAGCGGACCCACAGTCCGAGCAGGACCGCCAGGACGTAGCCCATGCCCACGCCGTAGGTCACGGGGGTCGAGATGTCGATCGCGAAGATCGCCAGCGCGAGGAGTGACGCCGTCGCGATGCGCGCGCGATCGGCGTACCGGGACGGCGCCCGGGCGGTGACGCTCCCTTCCAGGGTCACGTCAGGCATGGAGTGCGAAACCCGCGCCACCGCGTACGGCGGATCGAAAGTTGCTGATTGTGTCCGGCTGGACCCCAGGAAGGGGAGCGCGCATGAAATCTTCCACCTCGCCCGTGGAGAATTCCACGTCGCTATACTACTGGACGATGGCGAACGCGACGGTGCTTGTTGTCGACGACGAGCCGCTGGTACGCTGGTCGCTCCGAGAGCGGCTGGCCCGCGAAGGCTACAACGTGCTGGAGGCCGGCACCGCGTCAGCGGCGCTCGAGCAGGCGGGCGAGACGGTCGATCTCATCCTGCTCGACTACCGTCTGCCCGACTCGGACGGCCTGGTGGTCCTCAGGAAGGTCAAGGAACTCTATCCCGACACGCTGGTCATCCTGATGACCGCACATTCCACGGTCGAGAACGCCGTGGAGGCGATGAAGCTGGGCGCGTTCCACTACGTCAACAAGCCGTTCAACGTGGACGAAGTGGCGCTGCTCGTCGACAAGGCACTGGAGACGAGCCGCCTGCGACGCGAGGTGCGCTCGCTGCGCAGCTCGGCGGGCCGCGAGTTCAGCATCGACGCGATCATCGGTTCGTCGCCCGCCATGACGGAGATCAAGGCGCTGCTGGAGCGCGTCGCCGTCAGCCCGGCCTCGACAGTGCTCCTGACGGGCGAAACCGGCACCGGCAAGGACCTGGCGGCGAAGGCGATCCACTACAACAGCAGCCGGGCCGCACGCGCCTTTGTGAACATCACCTGTTCGGCGCTGCCGGAGCAGCTGCTCGAGAGCGAGCTCTTCGGCCACGAGCGGGGCGCGTTCACCGACGCCCGCCAGCAGAAGCGCGGGCTGTTCGAGACGGCGGACGGCGGCACGGTCTTCCTGGACGAGATCGGCGAGATGCAGCCGGCGCTCCAGGCGAAACTGCTGCGCGTGCTCGAGGAGAAGACGTTCAAGCGCGTCGGCGGCCTGCAGGACATCCGCGTGGACGTGCGCGTGATCGCGGCCACGCACCGCAACCTCGACGAGGCCGTGCGCGAGGGGCGCTTCCGCGAGGATCTCTTCTACCGGCTCCAGGTGATGCCGATCCACCTGCCCGCCCTGCGCGAGCGGAAGGGCGACATCATCCTGCTCGCCAACTACTTCGTGGACGGGTTCAACCGCGAGTTCAAGAAGCGCGTCAGGGGGATCACCGCCGAGGCGACGCGTCTGCTCGAGACCTACGGCTGGCCGGGCAACGTCCGCGAGCTGCGGAACGCCGTCGAGCGCGCCATGCTGCTGGTGGACGCCGAGTGGCTGAAGCCGGACGACTTCACGACGCTCACGCGTACCGTGGGGCCCGCGACCGGGTTCCCGCTGCCGCCCGAGGGGGTCAACCTCGAGGACGTGGAGCGGCAGCTCCTGGTGCAGGCACTGGATCGTGCGAAGGGCAACCAGACCCAGGCCGGGCAGATGCTCGGCATCAACCGCGACCAGGTGCGCTACCGCATCGAGAAGTTCGGCCTGCAGCTCCCGGTGAAGTAGGCCCGGGCTTCGCCGGCGGTCACTGCCAGCTCTGGAGCGTGTGCAGGTAGCTGGCCCGTTCGAACGCCGCCGGATCCGCCGTGTGCCGCAGGCTGGCAAGCCCTCTCGCCTCGTCGAGCCCGGTGATCTGTCGCCACTCCAGCCAGCGCTCGAGCGTCTCTCGCATCGTGCCCAGGTAGCCGGGGCCGTGCCGCATGAGCGCCGATACCATCTGCACCACGGTGGCGCCGGCCAGGATCGCCTTGACGCCGTCGTTGGGCCGCTCCACGCCCCCGGTCAGGGCCAGGGCGCAGGGTACACGGCCATAGAGCAGCGCGATCCAGCGCAGGCGGAGCGGGAGCTCGTCGTTGTGCGACAGCTCCACGCGGACCACCGGCTTGGCGGTCGCCACGTCGATGTCGGTCTGGTAGAAGCGGTTGAAGAGCACGAGGGCGTCGGCGCCGGCGTCACTCAGGCGCCTGGCGACGTTGCCGAACGCGGTGAAGAACGGCGTGACCTTGACGGCCAGCGGGATGCCGATGAGCCGCTTCAGTTCGGTCACCATCCGCACCCATTCGTCTTCGACCGCGACGCCGCCCACCCGCGGGTCGGTGACCACCTGATAGAGGTTGAGTTCCAGCGCGTCCGCGCCCGCCTGTTCGAGCGTCCGGGCGAAGGTGAGCCACGACTGTGCGGTGCCGCCGTTGAGCGACGCGATGATCGGGATCGACACGCTCCGCTTCAGCGCAGCGATGTGCTCCGCGTAGGCGTCCGGTGTGCTCGGGTACTGCGTCCACGTCGGGTAGAAGGCCAGCGTCTCGCTGAAACGGGCATCGGACGACGCCATTCCGCTGATGCGGTCGTCGCGGGCGAGGGAGATCTGCTCCTCGAAGAGCGAGTGGAGTACCACGGCGGCACAGCCCGCGTCCTCCAGGCGCCTGACGCCGTCGAGGTGATGGGCGAACGGCGACGCGCCGGCGATGAACGGGTGCGGCAGCCGAAGGCCGAGGTAGGTGGTGGTGGTGTCCATCGTTCCCTCCCTCCCCAAGACATGCAGGCGAATGCGATGCCAGCATCACGAGCGCGCGCCGGCTGCCCGCCGGCGGCGAGACGGAGCCTCCGGCGCGCGGGATATTCCGCCTGGCCGCGGAGTATTATGGCGCGCTTCGTCGAGCAGGCCGGTCGATTCCCGGCAGGCCGGCGATTGGACGCGTCGGCGGCAGGTCCGGGACTGGCAGCAGGCTTGCCCTGACCGAACACCATGACGACCTCGATCAGCCGCATCCTCTGTCCGGTGGACTTCTCGGACGCGTCGCGACACGCGCTGGACCACGCCGAGGCGCTGACCAGGTGGTTCGGCGCGCGGTTGACCGCGCTGCACGTCGTGCCGCCCGTCCCGGTCGTGTCCCCGGTGGCCGATCCGCTCGGGCTGCCGCCCGTACCCTGGCGGCCTGAAGACCTCGAAGCGCTGCGGACGCGTGTCGTGCGGTTCGCGGAGCAGGAAGGGAACGAACGAGCCGAGGCGGTGTGCGTCGAAGGCAATCCCGCACGGGAGGTGGTCCGGCAGGCTGCGGCGCTCGGGGCGGACCTGGTTGTCATGGGCTCCCACGGCCGATCGGGCGCTGAGCGTTTGCTGATGGGCTCGGTGGCCGAGCGCGTCATCCGCCACGCGCCCTGTCCGGTGATGACGGTGCCCGCCATGGCTCCCGATGCGGTGCCTCTGGGCCCACCGCTGTACGCACGCATGCTGGTGGCCGTGGACTTCTCCCGGTGCTCGACGCATGCCCTGACCTGGGCCGCTTCGTTCGCGCGCGACGTGGAAGCCCGGGTCAAGGTGGCACACGTCGTGGAACCGTTCCCCGACTACGTCGGCGCCATCGGCACCGGGCTGGATCTGGGCCGGGAGCAGGAGGCGGCCCGCGAGCAGTTGCACGCCCTGGTGCAGAAGGCCGTGGCCGGGCCACTCCAGGTGAGCGAGGCCGTGACGGTGGGGCACCCAGCACGCGAGATCCTCGCGATGGCGCAGGAGGAGCGAGTGGAGCTGATCGTGACCGGCGTGCACGGACGCAACGCAGCCGACCTGCTGTTCTTCGGCTCGACGACGAACCGGATCCTGCGCGAGTCGCGCTGCCCCGTGCTGACCGTCCGGGCCGTGGAGACCTGAGTCAGACCCCTCGTGCGCGCACGGCCACCGTCACCGGAACTCCGAGCGGACGCCCTCCGTGACGATGCAGAAGTCCTCGAAGATGGCAGCCCCGAGGCGAGTGCCACGGGCAGCGGGAGCAGCACCACAGCCACGTACGCGCCGAGCCACGTCAGCCCCGGACCCACGGACTCATGCCGCCACCGGCGCGTCTGCTATTCTCGGCCTCGTGGCCGCCGGTCCGGTCGATGCCATCCGAACGTCGGCCCTTGATGGAGTGATTCGATGAGACGACTTCTGCATCAACTGTGCACCGCGGCTCTCCTGGTGTGCGTCTGTGCGTGGCCGGCCGGGGCGCAGACCACGGCGCTCAAGGGGGTGATGCGCGCCAAGCTCGCGCATGCTCAGGCTCTGCTGGGTGCGCTGGTGACCAGCAACTGGCCGGCGCTCGAAGAGCACGCGATCGGCCTCCGGAAGACGACCGACGATCCGGCCTGGGCGGTGCTGATGTCGGCGGAGTACGTCCGGCAGACGAACCGGTTCGTGCGCGCCGTGGAGGATCTGGTGGACGCCGCGCGGCGGCAGGATCTCGACGAGTCGCCGGCGGCGTATTCGGCCATGACGATGAGCTGCGTGAGCTGTCATCGGTACGTCGCTCGCAGCCGCATCGCGGCGGGGCCTGGGGCAACGCCATAGGAGGCGTCGGCCCCGTCTTCGCGTCGGGGCGACGGGGTCACGCGCAGCGGCGGCCGGTGTCGCTCCGGCTGTACTGCGCGTTCTGGCACCTGAGATACCCCTCGTCGACCAGGTGGTCGAGCAGAATGGTGCACAGGGCCGGCTCGATGGCCAGCAGGCGCGCCGCCTGCGGCACGGTCAGTGACAAGCCTGGCATTTCGGCGTACTCCGCGCGGGCTCGGCACAGGAGATCGACGGGTGGCAGCGATCGTGACGCGCCGGGAGGCAGCATGATGCCCTCCATGTCGACCTTCGGGGAGTGCAAGCCGGGTACCAAGGGTGTCCCCTCGTTATTCGCCTGTTGACGTGCCTCCCGGCACTGGCCGCGTCGAGTCGATGGGCGAGAGTCCGCAACCTCCTGAAGTTCTCCCCGCCGACTCGCCCCGTTCGCCCGACTGTTGATACGATGTGCGGCCAGCGGACATGGGACAGACACTTCTCCAGAAGGTGTGGGATCGGCATGCCGTACGGGTGCTGCCCACGGGCCAGACCCAGTTGTTCGTGGGCCTGCACCTGGTCCACGAGGTGACCAGCCCGCAGGCGTTCGATACGCTGCGGGCCCGCGGCTGGACGGTGCAGTTTCCGGAGCGCACGTTCGCGACGGTCGACCACATCGTCCCGACGATCGGTCGGCGGCGGCCCTTCCTCGACGTCATGGCGGAGGACATGATCGCGGCGCTGGAGCGCAACTGCCGGGACTTCGGCGTGCCGCTGTGGAATCTCGGCGATGCCCGGCAGGGGATCGTCCACGTCATCGGCCCCGAGCTGGGGCTGACCCAGCCGGGCCTGACGATCGCCTGCGGCGACAGCCACACCTCGACACACGGGGCGTTCGGCGCGATCGCCTTCGGCATCGGCACCTCGCAGGTGCGCGACGTGCTGGCGACGCAGTGCCTGGCGATCGAGCCGCTCAAGGTGCGCCGGATCGCGGTGCGCGGCCGGCTGCCCGCCGGCGTCTACGCCAAGGACGTGATCCTGTCGATCATCCGCCGGCTCGGCGTGCGCGGCGGTGTCGGCTACGCGTACGAATACGCCGGCGACACCGTGGAGCGCATGTCGATGGACGAGCGGATGACGGTCTGCAACATGTCGATCGAGGGGGGCGCGCGGGTCGGGTACGTCAACCCCGACGACACGACCTTCCGGTACCTGGCGGGCCGGCCCCTCGCCCCGGCAGGCGAGGCGTTCGACCGCGCGACGGCCTGGTGGCGCAGTCTGGCGTCCGATCCCGATGCCGGCTACGACGACGAGGTCGAGCTGCAGGCGGAGGATCTGACGCCGGTCGTGACGTGGGGCACGAACCCCGGACAGGCCGTCGGCGTCGGCGAGCGGGTGCCCGCTCCGGATGATGTTCCCGACGGCGAGCGGCGCGGCGTCGCTGATGCGCTCGACTACATGGGCCTGAAGCCGGGCACCGCCATTTCCGGAACCCGGATCGACGTGGCGTTCATCGGGTCGTGCACGAACGCCCGGCTGTCCGACCTGCGCGAAGCGGCCCGCGTGGTGAAGGGACGCCGCGTGGCCGGGCACGTCAAGGCGCTCGTCGTACCGGGGTCGGCTGGTGTCCGGGCGGCCGCCGAACGCGAGGGGCTCGACGAGATCTTCCGGACGGCCGGCTTCGACTGGCGGGAGGCCGGATGCTCGATGTGCCTGGGCATGAACCCCGACAAGCTCGAAGGGCGCCAGGTGTGTGCCTCCTCGTCGAACCGCAACTTCAAGGGGCGGCAGGGGAGCCCCACCGGGCGCACGCTCCTCATGAGCCCGGCCATGGTCGCCGCGGCGGCTGTCTCAGGTGAAGTCGTGGACGTGCGGGAGCTGATCGGCTGATGGCGGGCGCGGCACGCATCTCGACTCTGAGCGGCCGGGGGATTCCGCTGCGCGGCGAGGACATCGACACCGACCGCATCATCCCGGCGCGCTACCTTCGCGCGATCACCTTCGAAGGCATCGACGCTCACCTGTTCGAAGACGATCGCGCTGCGGCGGCGGGTGGCGGCCGCCCGCACCCGATCGACGATCCGCGCTTCGCCGGGGGCTCGATCCTGGTGGTGAACCGCAACTTCGGGTGCGGCTCGTCGCGCGAGCACGCGCCGCAGGCAATCCATCGCCGTGGGATCCACGCCATCGTCGGGGAGTCGTTCTCCGACATCTTCTTCGGCAACGCCGCCGTGATCGGCCTGCCCTGCGTGTCGGCCCCGAAGGCAGGCATCGAGCAGCTGATGGCCGCCATCGAGGCGACACCCGGCACCGCGGTGCGCGTGGACCTCGAGCAGCTCCGCTGCGACTGGGACGGCGGCCATCTGTCGCTCCAGATTCCCGCTGCCGTGCGGGACGCGTTCCTGACCGGCGCGTGGGACACGACCGGCATGCTGCTCGATCGGTACGACGAGGTGCGCGGGGTCGCGGCGCGCCTGCCGTACGTCGCCGGCTTCCGCTGATCCGCTACGCCGTGCCGGCGGCGGCGCCTGCCACTGCGGGGCCCCGCTTCCGCCCGGCCCGCATCGACGCCAGCATGTCGAGGA
>VFZH01000091.1 GCA_016871255.1 Acidimicrobiia bacterium
CCTTCCTGGCTCACCATCTTTTCATCAACACTCTCGGACGGCGCCAAGTTGAGAAGCACTTCGAAACCGGCCTGCTCGGCAGCCATCAACAACTCACCGTTGCTGAGCGTGTCCCACCCCCTCGACTTCGCCGTGTGAATGATATGTCGCGGCCCGCAATCGCGGCTGGCAGGCCGGCTTCTGGCACGCATCGCGGGACCGGCTGAAGCGAGAGGTGCAGGCAACGGCGGACCTAGCCGCGCAAGTCGAGGCGGTGCGCCTTCCGAATCTTCTCGATGACGTCGGCGGGCAGGTGAGCGTGAGCAGCGTGCTCTGGCCAGCGCTCAACTGCCGCGACAACTTCTTCAAACAGCGCATCAGAACGGCCCTGCTTTAATCCGGCACTCTTACCGGCGGCGCGTATGTCCGTCTTCAGAAAGGCGTCGCGCTTGCCGTTGATCGTCATCTGATGCGTGGCGGTCCAGTCCCCGGAAGGGTCGTAACTGTAGGTGACGTCGAAGGCCGGGGCAAGGCTCCACTCCCCGGCCTTGTTCATCAAGAACGCAATATTCTTGACGTGATCGTCCTGGTTGCGCGCAACAACGTTGAACAGCATCCGTCGGAACTGCTCCTCAGTCGCAGCCATCGGTAGACCGAGCTGGCGAATCGTGAGGAATGCCTGTTCGTATGCGTAAGCACCGGCTTGGTTGTAGTCGAAGTGCCCGAGCGCGCCAAGCGACTGCATGTGCAGCTTGCTCCCATCGTCGAGACGATCGAACCGCCGAGTCATGAAATGACGGCGGCCGTGCTCCTCAAGCAACCGGCACTCGGTCATCGTGATGCCGGCGGCCCTGGCCATGAGAGCGTATGCGTACTCGATGGCGCCGTAGCCCTTGGGGTCTTCGAGTTCCTTGTCCTTGTTGCCGGCGACGCCGTCAAATTTCAGCAGCCAGTATGTGAAGCCACGGCCGGCCGGAAGCTGCCCGGACTTGACCTCATTCGTTCGGCGATTCCATGCGATCACAGCCTTCGCTCGAGCGCCACCCGCTGAGGTTCCAACTTTCAGAATGTCTGCGAGTGCCTTGCTACTGGATGTCGTGGCAAAATGTCCTCCGAGGTTTCGGTGATGCGTGAGCACCTCAGACGCGAGTTTGACCAAAGCCTCCACGTTTACTTTCGCGGAGCGCCTTGGCTTCGGTCCGAGGGCTGGCGCGTACTCAAGCGCTCCCATTCCTCTGCTTCCCGTGTAGCAGAGTCGCTCAATCGCACTGAAACCGCCCGGGCTGCGGCCTTGCGTGGCGAGCCATGCGTCAATGAGGGCGTTGCCGAAACGGTCTGGCAGCGAGTCAGCCAACATCCCAGGGAGACCGTGGAACGTTCGGCGTGGCAGATCAGGGAACTCGTAACTCTGTCGACTGAGCGGCATAGTCACTGGGGAGATCTGAATGCCGCTGGTCACGAACTCAGGGGTGAACTGGAAGGTGGCGTAATCGCGTCCGTCTTCCATTGAGACCGCCCCTATGGTTCGCCCCCACAGGCGGACCTCCGCGATCACGATTCATCTCCCCATTTCCATTTCTTCTTCGTCGACGTTTTCGGCCTGCGCCTGCCAGACGCCCGTTTTCGACGACGGCCGGCCAGCTTCAACTGCTCAACTGGACTCACCATTGGCGACGGCACGAGCGCTTCCAAACGGTCCACCATGTTCAAGGCTCGACAGACCCGCACTAGCCCCGACAGCCGTGCCGCAACCTCGCCCGACTCAAGCCGCTCGACCGTCCGCTTGGATATGCCTGCTTCGTCGGCAAGTGCGGCCTGCGTCAGGTTCTGGGCGAGTCGCGCGGTCGCGAGCCGGCTGCCTATTTCACGCAGAATCGCGTCGTCTGATAGTTCGCGTGAGATCTTCATAAGTCGTCATTTAGAACGAACTATAGCATATTTCGTCATTAAGTCGCCATATGTGGCGATTAACGTGGAAGGCGCGACGGAAGGACGACGTCCGGCTACCGCAACCCGTCCAGCTGGCAAGTCGCGAATCAGCCGTTCTCGTGGAAGTCTATAAAATCGTCACTAAAGTGGAATTGTAACATATGGAGACGTAATAGTCGCCATATATGACGATTAAATGGCGATCATTCCGCGGAGCGCAAGCTGTCCAGCTGCCGCAACCACCCGTCGAACTGGTTCCAACTCGCGAAAATGAGGCTCACCACCCTTCGCTCACGCCTGTCACGGGACCGTGAGCTTTGGGTGGCAAGCCACCCGAAGGCGCACGTCCTGCCCTATGTGCACCCATGGGAACGAGCGCTACCTGAACGTCGGGGTCGGGATCTGCGTTCGCCGAACGGCACCCTCGAGCACTCGGCAACACGCCGTCGGTCAAGGATGGGTAGCGCCCTCTCGCCCACCGGCGCCGAAGCCTGCCCGCACTCGTTGCTCAGCGCCCGGGCCAGACCCTGTGGCGTCAACGCTCTGCCCGATCGTGCTCGAAACCGAAGACAACGGCGCGGTGAGCACCTACGTGCCCGGGCTCCCCGGCGAGCCGGCCGGAACGCCGACCCGTGGCGCCGCCTCGCGGACTACCGGGCGCCGCTCGTCGTCCGGTGACCCAGCGTCATCGCCACGAACAGCATGGCCAGCACGCAGCAGGCAACCATGGCGATGAACACGCCGTGCCAGTCCCAGCGATCGGCAATCCACCCCACGCCGGTGCCGGCAACGGCCGATCCGAACACGTAGCCGAAGAACCCGGTGAAGCCCGCGGCGGTGCCGGCGGCCTTCTTCGGCGCCAGATCCAGCGCGTGCAGCCCGATGATCATAATCGGGCCGTAGATGAGGAACCCGATGGCCATCAGCGCCGCGTAGTCGATCCAGAGGGGGCCGGTCAGGTTGGACCAGTACACGAGCACGGCCAGGAGCGTCAGCCCCATGAAAAGAAGGCTGGCGGGCGCGCGCCGCCCCTTGAACACGCGGTCGGAGATCCAGCCGCAGGTGATGGTCCCCGGAATCGCCGCGAACTCGTAGAGCGCCCACGCGGTGCTCGAGGCCTGGAACGAGAACCCCTTCGACGTCTCCAGGTAGGTCGGAATCCAGTTCACCACGCCGTAGCGGACGAAGTAGACGAAGGCGTTGGCCACGGCAATCGCCCACAGGTACCGGTTGTTCAGGACGTGTCCGAGGAAGATCTCCCGGTAGGAGAGCGTCCGCTCGTGCGAGGCGCCGTAGCCCGGCGGGTAGTCCTGCTTGTAGTCCTCGATGGGCGGCAGGCCGCACGACTGCGGCGAGTCGCGCAGCAGGAAGAACACTCCGGCGGCGATGACGGCCGCGATCGCGGCGTTGACGTAGAGCTTCGCGCCCCAGTCGCCGAAGATCGTGACGCCAGCGAGCGCGATCGACGCCACGAGCCCGCCGCCGATGTTGTGGGCGACGTTCCACGTCGCGACGATCAGGCCGCGCTCCCGCGTGCTCCACCAGTGCACCATGCTCTTGCCGCAGGGCGGCCAGCCCATGCCCTGCACCCAGCCGTTGGCGGTCTGCAGCACGACGAGCAGCGCGAGCGACGAGGCGACGACCGGGAGCGTGCCGGTGGCGAAGATGATGGCGGCCGACAGCAGCAGGCCGAGCGGCAGGAAATACCTCGGGTTGCTGCGATCCGACACGGAGCCCATCAGGAACTTCGACACCCCGTACGCGATCGACAGCCCGGTCATCGCCGTGCCGAGCATCGCCTTGGAGTACTCCGGGTGCTCGCGCAGCAGGTCAGGAATCGCCAGCGCCATCGTGTTCCGCACGAGGTAATACGCAGCGTAGCCGACGAAGATGCCGGCAAAGACCTGGCGGCGCAGACGCCGGTACTCCGCGTCGACGCGGCCGGCGTCCAGGGGCGGCGCGGCCGGCGCCGGCTTCAGCACTCCCATCGTGATGGCCCGATCGATGCGGGGCCTCTGGGTGACACGCGGATGGCGGCCGGCATCCGTCTCGCATTCTACGCGCCAGGCGCCGGATCCCATCGAGTCGAATGTCGGGACCACGTGCAGCACGGTCAGCCGCGCCGAATACCAGCGCGCCAGAGCCGCGGCATGCGCCAGGGACGGCGGGATGACTCCCCGAGA
Source organism: Acidimicrobiia bacterium (assembly GCA_016871255.1). Lineage (GTDB taxonomy): Bacteria > Acidobacteriota > Vicinamibacteria > Vicinamibacterales > UBA2999 > VFZH01. The sequence continues at coordinate 4,092 of VFZH01000091.1, forward strand.
TCAGTCGGGCACAGGATCCGGGCGAACTCGACCACGTTGGTTCTCCTCGGAAGGGCGTGTGCAGGTCAGCATCCCAGCGCCCGCGCCGCGAGGGAGGCGTGCGTGTTGCGGTCGTGCGGCCCGCCGCCGGAGGGGCCCCTGACCCGGCGAGCCTGATAGGCTCAACGGAGCCGCTGACCTCAAGGGGGGCACGACCAGATGCGTCTCATCGCCACGCTCATCGACCTGTACTCGCTGGTCGTCCTCGCGGAGGTCGTCATGTCATGGGTCCAGTTGGACCCGCGCCACCCGGCGCGCGAGATGATCCACCGGCTGACCGAGCCGGCGCTGGCGCCGATCCGACGCCTGCTCCCGATCGGGGGCGGGCTGGACTTCTCCCCGATGATCCTGCTCCTGCTGCTGCGCGTCCTCAGGCAGTCCGTGTAGACGGGGAGCCGGTTCCGCCCGCACTCGGGGCGCGACGCCGGGCCATCATGACGACATGCGCCAGCCGATGATCGCCGCCGCAGCCATTGTCGGGGTCATGGCCGCCCTCGTGGCCCTGCTCTGGGCCTTCCAGCGCAGCCTCATCTACTTTCCGTTCGGCGTCCCTCCGCCCCCGGCCGACATCGGCCTCACCGACGTGGCGCCGGTCACGTGGGACACCGAGGACGGGCTCGTGCTGCGCGGGTGGTTCTTCGGCACACGGTCCCGCGACGGTGCACCCCGCACCACCGTGCTGGTGTTCAACGGCAACGCAGGGAATCGCGCACACCGCGCGCCGCTGGCGGAGGCGCTCGGCAGCCACGGACTCCAGGTCCTGCTGATGGACTACCGCGGGTACGGCGGCAACCCCGGTTCGCCATCGGAGCGCGGAATCGCCGCGGATGCCCGCTCCGCGCGCGCCTACCTCGCCAGCCGCAGTGACGTCGACCTGTCACGACTCGTGTACTTCGGCGAGTCGCTCGGCGCCGCCGTGGCGGTCGGCCTGGCCGCCGAACATCCGCCGGCCGCGCTGGTCCTGCGCTCGCCGTTCACGTCGCTGGCCGCGATCGGCGGGCACCACTACCCCTTTCTGCCGGTGCGCCTGCTGCTCCGGGACCGCTACGACTCCCTTGGCCGGCTCCCGCGGATCCGCGCGCCCCTGCTCGTCATCGCCGGCGACGCCGATCGCGTCGTGCCGGTCGAGCAGAGCCGGCGCCTGTTCGAGGCCGCCGCGGAACCGAAGCAGCTGCTGGTGCTCCCGGGCGCGGACCACAACGATCCGGCGCTGCTGGATGGACGCGAGCTCGTCGACGCGGTCATCGGCTTCCTCGACGCGCACCCGTGACCCGACGTGCATGAACCGGGGCGCCCGACCTGCACAGCCTGCGGGCGGTCGCCGCCGTCTTTCCCGGCGGCGCCAGGGCCGCTGCTGAGCTGCGCCGCGCGCCAGAACCCGGTACCGCCAACCGCGGCGACAGGTTCACGAGGCAGGAACGGGAGCGCCCGGCCCACGTTCGGAAGGGCGCTCCACCGGGTTCTAGTGGGTGAGCATGTCGTGCAGCCTGGCGCGTGCCGCTCCGATCTCGGCCCGCTGCTGTTCCACCAGATCGCGCACCGTCGGCGGCAACATGTCGCCGAGGGCGTCGTCGTAGGTCGCCACCGCCAGATCCTCGTCGTGTTCGGCTTCGGCGATCAGGGCCCGGTCGTCGTAGCCCATGAGGGCGCCCTTGACGACCATCCAGCGGCGATGGAGCGTTCCGCGCATGGTGGCGTCGGCGGCGTCGGCGCCGCCCAGCCGTTGCGCGTGGGGAAGCAGAGCCGCGGCGAACCGTGCGCGCGCCGAGGCGAGGTCCAGGAGCAGCGTTCTGATGGCCTGGTCCTTCACGTAGTCAGCCGAGAGGCGCAGGGTCAGCTCTTCATCCCGGCAGATCTCGATCAGACGATTCAGCGCCCAACGTTCGTTCCGATCAGGCATGGCACCCTCCCGTGCGAGGTGCCGGCAGCCACCTGCCGTCGCCGACTCTGCGACCCGGTGGGAGGGAATCCCCGTGCTGTGCCCTTGGCGGCGTTCAGCCTTGTGTGAAGGTCGCTGGCGCTGCCGGACGCCCCCGGCGGCGGAGACCGCAGGATCGGCTGGCTGCACGACGCGCGTGCAGTCCGTGGCATCGATCAGCAGCGAGCGCCCGGCATCCAGCCGGCACAGCAAGTGGCTGCCGTACCCCTATCTCGTCTTCGATAGGCTCCTCCTTCCAAGGGCGTGGATGCCCGGGAAGACCCGGGCGAAAGGCCCCGAGGGGGCCTTCTGCGGAGCAGTCTCTGCCTCGCGGTGCCGGCTGTCAAGGGCACCGTGGGCACAGGGCACCATGCGCACGGCGCACCTATCGCGTGCGTGGCACCCACCCTGGTCCGCATGCCGGCGTCCCGTCACCGAAAGCAGGGCCACCCGGTCATCGCGTCGGTGCCGAGCGGCGGCAGGTTCGCGTTCACGAACACCCGGTAGATCCGATCCCCGGGCGCCGGAATCTCCGTGAGCGGCGCGAAGCGCGGGTCCAGGTACGCGGCGACCTCTGGAGCGCCCGCCCGCCACTCCGCCTCCACGTCGCTGAGCACCACGACGTAGCCGACGACCTGCCGGTCGAGCACGGCGATGAGACGCTTCTGCTCGGCAGGCGACTGCTCGAGCCGCAGGAACACCTTCTGCCCGCCGGCAAACGGACGCCGGGCGTACACGAACACGTCTGGCGCGTACCCCGGCACGAACAGGCGATGCCGCGTTGTCGAACACCGGTCGAGGTACTGGAAGAACGGCACGAGGTGCTCGGTGCGGCCGTCGGGCATCTGGCGCGCGTTGAACCGCTCGCGCAACTCCGCCGCCCGCCGCACGAACAGCGAGGGCAGCCTGGCCACCCCCACGCCCGCCACTTCGGTGTGCTCGAGCTGCGCACCGAACCTGCCAACCAGCAGCACGTCCCGCCCCAGCCACGCCACCAGCGCGAGGCCGAGGGTCAGCGCAACCGGACGCACCCACCCGGTGCGCGGAAGTTCCACGCGGCCTCCCAGCCACGCGGTCATCACCGCCGCCGGCACAGCCGCGTCGGCAAGCCGGGCCGACAGCGGATCCGAGATCAGCAGCACGTTGGCCGGAATCGCCATGAGCGCCAGCGGCACGATCGGCTCCTGGACGTTCTGGCCTTTCCACCAGTCGAACGCGACCCACGCGAGGACCAGCGCCGGCAACAGGTGAAACACGAAGAACAGACGACCCTCCGGGTGCCAGCCGAGGTCAGCCAGGCTCAGGCGGTTGCGGGCCACGTGCAGACGCCCGTGCTCCACGAAAGCACCGACCGAGTCCACGAGAGCACGCGGGCCGCCGATCGTCGCGGCGTAGATGCCCAGCGGGACCAGCGCGGCCACCGCAGCCGCCAGCGCCCAGCGGTGCCACTCGCGCGGGTCGCTCCTCGCCGCGACCACGAAGGCCGCGGCGGCGGCGACGCCCGCGTATGCCGCGTAGTCGTACCTGAAGAGGAACGCCACGGTCACGGACAGGGCGAGCACGGCCGAGCGCAGGGCGGCCGGGCGCGACAGGAACCAGACGACCGCCAGGGCGGTCAGGGAGAGCGTCAGCACCTTCGGGTAGGCGTACGGTCTCGGCTCGATGAGGACCGAGAGCACGGACACCGTCAGGGCCAGGAGGAGTGAGCCCGAAAGGCGCCGGCTCACGACAGCGGTGCACGCGGCCGCGACGCCGAAGGCCACACAGTTGAGGATGGCCTCGGCCAGCAGCGTCTGCCCCAGCAGCAGCTGCGCCAGCGCGGACATGCCGTAGGTGAGCGGCATCCCGGGATCGAAGAAGTCCCTCGTCGGCCACTCGCCGAGCAGCATCTGCTGGGCGCCGGCCAGGTGCTCGTGCTGATCGTTCGGAAACCCGGGAAGCGCCAGGAACCGGAACAACGCCGTCGCAACGAAGACGCCGAGAAACAGGGCCATCGAGGCAGGAACAGTCCCGGGACGTGGCCGGCTCCGGGGAGTCGGCCCCATCGCGCACGTCGCGGGCGAAGGACGACCTACCGGCCCGGCGGCGTGAGCGTGCCGCCCTCGGCCAGTGTCTTCATGTTGCCGAGCGCCCGCGTGAACATCGCCGCCCGCGTCGCCTTGTCCTTCTCCCGCGCGGCGTCGTCGGCCATCGTCGAGTTGTCGAACACGAGCGTGTAGATCAGCCTGGTGCTCTTCCCGTCCACGGGACGGGCCTCCAGCGTGCCGTGGTAGTAGTCGTACGGCCGGCCGGGGCGGAGATGCTGCGCGTAGGTGTACGAATACTGCGTCTTCGCCACCATGATCTCCGTGGCCACCGAGCGCACGGCGCCCACCTCGTCTTCGGTGCCCGCGATGATGGTGCAGCCGGAGGGAATGGGGAACCACTCGGCCACGGCGCAGAACTTCCCGATGCGCGCCCACACATCGGCCACCGGGCGGTTTACCGTGGTCTCGACCTGCACGGACGTGAAGGTCGGCTTCTCGACGATCGGGCTAAGGGCCGGCGACGCCGGCGCCTGAGCGTGAAGGCCGGGCGGGCCGACCACCAGCGCCGCAATGATGCACAGAACTACGCTTCTCATCCACGCCTCCTGGGGTTTGTCGACAGACGTTCGCCGGATGATACTGCTGCAGGTCCGGAAACGCAGCCGGGCTCCAGGAGCCGGACCGGCTCAAGGCGGGAGGGCGTCATGATTCTTCGGTGCACAGTCACCGTCGCCGCGGCAGCTGCGCTCCTGCTCGCCGGGGATGCGGCGGCGCAGGTCACGCGGATCGATCTGCAGGTCGTCGAGTCCCCTGCGCTCGATGGCCTGCACGTCCGGAACGTCGGCCAGTACGAGCGCCTCCGTGGCCTGGTCTTCGGTGAGGCCGATCCGGGCGATCCGCGGCACCGCGGCATCGTGAACCTCGATCGCGCGCCGCGAAACGCCTCCGGCAAGGTCGAGTACCGCGCCACCATCGAAATCTACCGCCCGGTGGACATGACCCGCTGGAACGGGGCGATCTTCCACACGGTCTCGAACCGGGGCGGCGCGGGCGCCGCCGACCTCGCCCTGCTGGAGCGCGGCTTCGCCTTCGTCCGGGTCGGCTGGCAGGGCGACCTGGCGCCGACCGACAGCAACATCGTCGCGTATCTGCCGGTGGCCCGGAACGCGGACGGGACACCGATCGAAGGCCAGGTACTCCAGGAGTTCATCTTCGACGACGCCGAGCGTCGATCGCTCCGGGCGCTGCCATATCCGGCCCGGTCGATCGACGCGCCCTCGACCCTGACGGTCCGTGCAGCCCAGGACGCGCGGCGCGAGACACCGGACGACCTGCGCTGGACGTTCGTGAGCCCCACCGCCGTGGACATCTCGCGCCCGGCCGGCTTCGACGGCGGCGCCATCTACGAGCTGACGTACGAGGCACGGGATCCGATCGTGATGGGGCTGGGATTTGCCGCGATTCGGGATGCGATCTCGTTCCTCCGGTACGAGCGGGCGGATCGCGCCGGAGCCCCGAACCCGCTCGCCGCCGGCGGCCTGCCGCGCCTGGCGCTCTCGCTGGGCATCTCGCAGAGCGGGCGCGTCCTGCGGGACTTCCTCTACCAGGGCTTCAACGAGGACCTCTCGGGCCGGATCGTCTTCGACGGCATGCACGTGAACATCGCCGGGTCGCGCAAGAGCTTCACGAACTACCCCTTCTCCCAGCCGGGCCGCTGGCAGAAGCAGCACGAGGACCACAACTATCCCGGCGACCAGTTCCCGTTCACCTACACCACGCTGACCGACCCGCTCAGCGGCCGGACCGACGGGATTCAGGTGGCGTGCACGGCGTCAGGCACATGTCCGAAGATCGTCCACAGCGACGGGGAGGCCGAACTCTGGCAGGCGCGGGCGTCGCTGGTGGTGACGGACCCGAAGGGACGACACATCGAACTGCCGGACAACGTGCGCGCGTACCTCGTATCGGGCACGCAACACGGCGGCGGAGGCGGCGTGCACGTGGCCACGCCGACCCGGGGCCGCTGCGAGTTCCTCAGCAACCCGCTCGCGCTCGATCAGATCCGCGCCGCGTTGAGCGTCGCCCTGCACGAGTGGGTCGCCCGCGGCACCCAGCCGCCGCCGAGCCGCTTCCCGACCGTGGCGAACGGCGGACTCACCCCTGCCACGGCGCTCGATTTTCCGGACATCCCCGGGGTGACCTACGCCGGGACCCTCAACGAGTTGCACCTGCTCGATCACCGGGCGCTGCCGCCGGGACGCGGAGGCGCCTATCTGGTGCTGGTGGGACGCGTGAATGCGGACGGCAACATGGTTGATGGCGTCCGGCACCCGAACCTCGCTGCGCCGATCGGAACCCACACGGGATGGAACCTGCGCACGGCCGGTTTCGCTCCGGGCGCGCTGTGTGGGGGAACCGGGGCGTTCCTCCCCTTCGCGGCCACGCAGGCGGAACGCGTGGCCGCGGGCGATCTGCGCCTGTCAATCGCGGAGCGGTACGCGAGCCCCCACGCGTACGCGCGGGCGGTGTCAGACGCGGCAGACACGCTGGTGCGCGATCGGCTGCTCCTCAGGCGGGACGCCGATGAGATCGTCGATCTCGCGCGGAAGAGCCGTGTCGCGACGAGGGACCGGGCTCCGGCCGGAGTCGCCGGCTCCGCCGACTCGGGCCGCTAGACGCAGCGGCTCCGCGACACCTTCATCACCGCCCGGCGCGCCGAACGTCATCGCCGGGCCGATCCTGGCGCCGCCGGACCAGTACGCCCGGCCGGCCGGCGACGCTACCGAGTCTCCGCGGCGGTCACGGGCCGGCCGGACGGCGCCGCCCGCGACCGCCGTGGCCACTTTTCACCGTCTTCCACGATCGCGCGGCACTACTACCGCGGCCGTGCAGGCTGCCGCGTTGCCGGCCTGGAGCGCAGCACGCGGCGGACGAACCAGTTGGCCACACCCAGCGCTGCATGCCAGCGCAAGCCCGGCGGCGGCATGCGCGAACAGCTTCCGCATCCAATCGTCCTTGACGGGATGGCTATCCGTGGCCGCATGATGATATCCCCACGAGGGTGCGAGAGCCGAGCCCGGACCTCGACAATCGGGCGCTGGCGGCCACCGCCTCCGTTGGCGCAACCTGACTCGATGACGAGGCTCCGTCACAACAGCACATGGAGTCGAGCCCGATGAACACGAAGACGAGGAGACTCCCGGCGTGGATGGCTTTCCTGCTGGCACCGGCCGCGGGAGCGCTGCTGCTCGGGCAGGCCGCGATCCGGGACCCGATCGGCCCCAGCCCGTACGACGTCGTCGGTGGCTGGCCCACGCCGTTTGCCGAGCCTGGGTTCGCCTTCGGGGGCCACTCGAGTGTCTGGGCGGAGTCGCCCGACCGCATCTTCGTCGCGCAGCGAGGCGAAACCAGGCTGCCCGATCCGACACCGCCGGGGTTCAAGGGCTACCCCGGCTCGATCGGCATCAATGCCCTGCGCGATACGGACCGGCGCGTCTGGCAGAACTGCATCTACACGGTCGACGGCAGCGGCCGCGTCAGGGAACGCTGGACGCAGTGGGACCACCTGTGCGAGGGCTCGGACGGACCGGGGCCGCACCGGCTGCGCATCAGCCCGTACGATCCCGACCGCCGCGTGTGGCTCGTCAACGAAACGTTCCATCAGATCTACGTCTTCTCCAACGACGGCAGGCGGCTGCTGATGACCCTCGGCGAGAAGCACGTCCCGGGCAGCGACGCCACGCACTTCGCGAAGCCGCAGGACGTGGCGTTTCTGCCCGACGGGCGGACGCTGGTGGCCGACGGCCTGGACAATCACCGCGTGATCATCCTGGACGCCGACGCCCGCTACCTCGGGGAGTTCGGCGGCTTCGGCACGGGACCAGGGCAGTTCAACGGCGTACACGCGCTCGCGATCGGACCCGGCGGGACCATCTACGCGCTCGATCGGTCCGGCGGGCGCATCAACGTCTTCAGCACCACGAACGAGCCGTCACGAGTGGCGTTCGTCCGGGCGTTCGAGGGCTTCTCGCTGCCCCTCGATCTCATCGTCAACGACGACAGCCTGTGGGTCACGGACCTCAACCCCCTCCGGTTCACGAAGCTCGACTTCTCCGGCAACCACCTCTACACCTGGATGGTGACGCAGGCCCTGCCGGACGGCTTCCTGGAAGTCCATTCGTTCAGTGTCGACTCGGAGGGCAGCCTGTACGCCGCCGACAACCAGTACGGTCGCGTGCAGAAGCTCGTGCCGAAACCTGGCGCGGACCCGGCTCACCTCGTCGGCACACCGTGGGTCGCGAGGTGAGCCGGGGACGGCTCCCCGGCCTGCTCGTTCCCCACCTGCTTGACCCGGGAGCCGAAACGCCTATAGGTCAGGGCCGCTGCGCAAGCTCATCCGAAAGGAGATGAGCTCCCCCTCGACGTGCCTCCCACCCCGGTCGCCTTCGAACGCGTCCTGGAACAGCGGCGTTCCGTGCGAGCGTTCAGCGGAGCGCCCCTGCCGCTCGTGGCCGTGTCCAAGATGCTGCGCCTGGCCGCCGGCGTCACCTGTAGATGCCGGGGGCAACCCCCGCGCCCCGTGAATCGGCGACAGCCCTGACAGCCCCCGGCCAGGGCCGTACGACCGGCGCTCCCTGGCTGCGTTGGTGGGCGACTGGCACGGCCGGGGCTCCGTGGCCGCCGGAGCGGAGGAAGGCCCGGCGGTGTGGCCACCGCCGGGGCATGCATCACCGACGATCCGAGGTCAGTTCCAGGAGTACTGCACGCCGAGCTTGATCAGACGGCCGGACATGAAGGACGTCACGCGTCCCCACGCCGTGCCGGTCGTGCCGAACGTCTGGCTGCGACCGAGCACCGGCGAGGCATTGAACGCGTTGTAGAGATCGAGCGTCGCGCGCACCCGGCCGAACCTCCCCGTGAAGTCCTTGAGCACGCGAAAGTCGAGCTGCGAGATGCGTCCCTCGAACGCCGAGTTCCGCTCGGGGAACACGTCGATCGTGACGGTCGCGTTGCACGTTCCGGTCGCGGCCGGGCAGGCGGACAGGTTCCGTCCCAGCGACGGCGCCACCTGGGCGTTCAGGAACGTGGTGAGCGCCCGGATTTCGCGCCCCTGGATGTTCTGGAACACCGCGCTCAGCGACACGCCCCAGGGCAGCGGGTAGGCGCCGCTCAGCTTGATCTGGCCCCCGCCGTCCCACCACGGGCTGACGTTCCGGCACTGGTACAGCGCCTCCGGCGAGTCCACGACGAAGCACGAGTCGTTGACCGTCCGCCCGACGCTCACGCCGCCCTGCAGCAGCGCGCCGCTGTCGAACCGCGCGGTCACCATCGTGTCCACGCCGTCGAACACCTCGGTCTGATCGCCGAACGCCGTGTCGAGCTTGACGACGTTGCGCGGGCTCCTCGCCTGCCCGGCGGGCGTGATGTTCGCAAAGCCGCACAGCTGGTTGCCGCCGCCGCCCGGGAGCCCGGCGTGCGAGGGCACGGTCACGCAGTACGGGGTGAAGTCGGCGGCCGTCAGCGACTCGTTGTCGGTGACCCGCTGGTTGAAGTGCGAGGTCCTGAAGTAGGTGACCGAGACCCGCGTGTTGTCCATCAGCTCCCGCTCGATGCCGGCGGACATCTGCCAGGTGTGCGGGCGGTTACCGGACATGATCGCGTCGTCGAAGAAGGTGGTGAACACCGGCCGGCCGAACGCCGCGTTCAGGCTGGCACCGAGCTCGCCGTTGGCGGCCGGATTCCGGGGGTCACCGTCCGGGAAGAAGTCGCGGTCGAGGTCGTTCCAGACGCGGCTCGTGCTCGTCGAGATCCGGTTCGCGGGGTTGACGCTGAGCGGGAGGCCGGTGCCCTCCGCCGCCACGTACCGGCCGGCGGACGCCTTGACGGCCGTGCGGCCGTCGCCCCTGACGTCCCAGGCGAAGCCGAGCCGCGGCGACACGTCCCGCCACCGCGGCGAGTCCTCGATCCGCTCGACCGGGAACCCGGTGGTGTACGGCGTGTCCGGCACGGCCGACTGCGGCGTCCAGCCGTCGAACAGGTCCGCCCGCACGCCGAGGTTCAGCGTCACGCGGTGCAGCGTCCACTGGTCCTGCGCGTAGAACCCCATGTTCCGAAAATCGCTGCGGCTGTACTGCGGGTGGTTGAACAGCGTGATCAGGTTGGGCACGCCGTTCAGCACGCGGATCGAGGCGGGCCCGAATCCCGGGATCACGTTGTTGGATCCGTTGTTCTCGATCCACCCGTGCGCCCACGCGCCCCCGAACTTCAAGCTGTGCGCGCCGGTCACGTAGGCCACGGATCCGCGGGCGTTCACCTGGTCCGTCGCGGCCGGGTCGCCCACGTTGTACGGAATGGTCCCGGACGAAAAGGAGTTGTACTGGAACCCGGTGGACTGTTCCGTGATGTTGATGTCGTTCGGGCCCACCCCCTCGGCGGGGGTGTGGATGAACGGGTTCTTGAGATAGGTGAACCCGCCCTCGAACAGCATCCGGTTCGACTGCGGTCGCGTCCAGGTCACCTGGCTCAGGTGGTTGTTCGCGGTGTACGTCGTCTGCGCCGCTTCGGGACTCCGGATGGCCGAGGTGAACCGGTAGCAGACGCAGTGCTCGCCGAGGTTCCCGAAGTAGGTGAGCTTGTCTTTCGCCATCTGCCAGGTGAGACGGCCGGAGTTCTCGCGGTTCGGGTCGCCCACGTAGCCCAGCCGTTTCGGGTCGGCCTCGTAGAGCGGCAGGCCGCCGGGGGCCTTCTGCCCCTGCTTCGCGTTCCAGAAGCTGCCGGGCGAATACTGCTCGCTGTTCCACCAGCGGTGCGCCGTGAAGAACCAGAGGCGGTTCTGCTGCACCGGCCCGCCCAGGCTGACGCCGTAGTCGTAGATCTGCTTCACCGACCCCGGCGTGGTGGCGCCCCGCGACGTCAGCTCCGACGTCAGGTTGTTCGACTGGAAGTCCTCGTTGGTGAACGTCGCCCGCCCGGACGCCGAGAACGTGTTCCCGCCGTCCTTGGGGATGTAGTTGATCTGCAGGCCGGCCGTCTCCGTGTCGGCCGTCATGCCGTTGGACGCGAGCACGACCTCCGAGACGCCCTCCATGTTGTAGTGCTGGCCGAAATGCATCACGCCACCGTTGGAGCCCATCGTGTTGTTGGTGTTCATGCCCTCCTGGGAGATCTTCATGTCGTTCGCGCGGTTGTTGTGGACCGACGCCGTGCCCATCTCGCCGCCGGTGCCGCCGATGTCGACACCACCGCCGGAGTTCCCGGACACGTTGACCCCGAGCGTGAGCGCGGAGAAGGAACTGACGTTCTGGGCGTTGGGCAGGACGTTCAGCGTCTCATCGTCGAGCACCGACTGCGTGCGGACGTTCCTGACATCGACGGTCGGCGTGGCGCCGGTGACGGTCACCGTCTCCTCGACGCCACCGACCGCCATCTGGGCCGCGATGTTCGCCGTGAAGCCGGCGCTCAGCTGAACGCCCTCGCGCCGCACGGTCCGGAACCCCGGCAGCGCGAACTCGACGACGTAGGTGCCGGGCGCGAGGCTGACGAGCGTGTACCGGCCGTCGGCGCCGGACACCGTGGTTCGCACGTCGATCATCGCCGGGCTGGTGGCCGTCACGGTGACACCGGGAAGGACAGCTCCGGTTTCATCCGTGACGGCTCCGGCGATCTCGCCGGTCTGCGCCGTCGCGGAACCCGGCAGGAGCCCCCCACCTGCCGCCAGGAAAAACACGAGCAACCATCGTACGCGCATCGGGTCCCCCTCTCGAATGAACTCTTGGTACCGTCTGGAGTGGCCGCCTGACGCCAAGCGGGCCGTCGGTTGTCAGAGATCGGCGGAACGCTACGCCCGCGCCGTCCACCAGTCAAGAGTCTTGAGGTGCCTTGGCCGGGGGTGAGATACTCAAGCGGCCAAGGCCACGAGCCCGAACGATGCAACCACCCGCACATCGCCTCCACCTCCTGCCGTGCGCGCTCCTGGCGGCGGCATTCGCGCTGGCGGGACCGGCCGCCGCGGCGGC
>VFZH01000092.1 GCA_016871255.1 Acidimicrobiia bacterium
GGGGCGCCGGGCGGGCGGCCGCGGGGCGCGCGGCACGCGCACGCCGCCGGGCAGGGGGCGATCCGATCTGTCTGGTCACGAGGCGCGGTGCCGGCGTTATAAGTAAGTGGCTACTTACAACCTAAACCGCCGCCGCGCCCCCCGTCAATCCCCGCCCCGCGGTGCGGGCGGCGGGCGATCAGGCGACCTGCAGGATCTCCCGCGAGCCCGTGATCCAGAGATCGGTATACCCCTGCATCTTCTCTCGGAACACCGGGTTGGTCTGGTACTCCTTCATCGTCGCCTCGAACCCGGCCACGTCGTCGACCTCGTACTCCAGGATGACGCGATTGAAGTCGCCGGTGAGATCCGTAAGCACGCGGGCGCCAGGCATCCCGACGGCTGCGATGGTGTCCTTCAGCTGGTTGGCGAGCCGGGTCGCGTGGCCCGGCCTGGCCACGAAGCAGTTGCGCACGATGAGCATGGCGGGTCTCCTTCCGTCACTCTCATCCTGACCGATCGGCCTCTCGATGGGTAATGGCCCTCGGCGGCGGCGCGCGGGCGGATCGGCCTACCGCCCCGGCCGCGGCGGCGCCCCGGGCTCGGGCGGCGTCGGCAGGACATGGCCCGGGCCTGTGCCGATGCGCGCCTCGACCCATTGTCCGTTGACGCGCACCACGATGACGCCCGTGGGCATCGCCCCCGTCATCCCGTACACCCGGAACCCGACGTCGCCGCCGGCCAGAATCTCCGGCTCGTTGAGCGGCGTCCATCCGCGCCCCTGACCGGCCAGGCCGGCGCCTACCAGCATGGAGATGCCCGCGACGGCCGCTGTTCTCCCGATCGTCCGCATCCCGTCCGCCCTCCTCTCGTATTCGACGCCAGAGGCAGTGAGGTGGCCGCCCGTGGGTCGACTACCGGAACGACACGAGGTAGACGACGGCCGTGCTGCCCAGCAGCACCAGGCCGGCGTACGACAGCGCCAGCAGGCCACGGCCCGGCCGGTGTTCGACGGGGACGTTCCCGGCCGTCACGACCCGCAGGTTCAGGTAGCCGAGGATCGGTCCGGTGAGAAACGACACGATCGTCGCGAAGTCCACCATCGCCGTCAGGTTGCCGGCATAGAGCGCGATCACCACAACCGCCAGCACACCGAGGACGACGCCCGCCACGCGGTACGTCCGACCGGTGTCGTCGTCGATCGGCACCACCGTGCCCGGAGCGCGCAGCACGCCGATTGTGCGGGCGATGGCGCGCGGGAAGCCGTCCACGACGGTGAGCAGTGTCGAGAACATCGTCGTGAACGCCGCCGCCAGCACGAGCGGCCGCGTCCAGTCGCCCAGCGCACGGCTGTACAACTCCACGAGCTGCAGCGAAAACTGGGGCCCTGCGCTGCTGAACGACGTCCCGGACCCGTACATCACCCCCGCGCCGAGCAGCAGAAACGCGAACGCGAGCGCGCCGGTGGCGACGTAGCCAAGCCGGAAGTCCAGCAGGGCGTGCGCCACGCTGGTCCGGACGCCGCGGTCGCGGTCCTTGGCGAGCGTCCAGACCGAGCTCCACACGGCGACGTCGATCGCCGACGGCATCCATCCGGCCAGGGCGAGGATGAACGCCAGCGGCACGGCGGCTTCGGCAGGCGGCCACAGCGCCAACGTCGTGACGTCCACACGGGACGCGGTCAGTCCTGCCGCCGACACCGTGGACAGCGTCAGTACGACGAGCACGGCCTTGATCGTCAGGTCGAACAGGTGGAAGCGCCCGATGCGCAGGAGCAGGACGCACGCCGCGACGAGGCCGGTCGCCGCCACCGGCAGGGGCACCCTCACGCCCAGGCCCGCATCCAGGAGGAACTGGACCAGGAAGGACGTGAACAGGACGATCGTCGTCTGCACGATGAGCGCCGTGGACACGGTGATGGCGAAGTACAGCCACACGGCCCAGGCGCCGATCCGCCGGTAGCCCTCGACGAGGCTCTCGCCGGTGGCGGCCGCGTATCGGGGGCCGAACTCGAAGAAGGGGTACTTCAGGATCAGCGCCAGCAGGATCACCCCCGCCAGCGCGAGACCCGCATCGGCTCCGGCGCGCGTGGACTGCACCAGGTGCGACACGCCGACTGCGGTCGCCGCCCACAACAGACCCGGCCCGAAGGCGCTCCAGAAGCTCGTCGGCACGAACGGCGACGATATCACGCCGCTTCCGACACGCAGGGCGCCGATCCTCCGCTACTCGAGGTCCTGCGGTGTCTGCGGACGCGTGCCCTTGAACACCCAGCGCTGCACGCGCCTGCCGTGCAGCGTCTCGCCGGTATAGAGGTTGCCCTGCGAGTCCACGGCCAGGGCGTGGACGGCGTAGAAGCCGCCCGGGTAGGGTCCGCCGTGACCGAAGCGCGACACGACCTCCAGCGTGTCGCGCCGGAGGACGACGATCCGCTGGTTCATGCCATCGGCCACGTACACGAACTGCTGCGCCGGATCGGCCGACAGCTCCACGTCGAAAGCCGAGCCGAAGCCGCGTGCGTGGCGATCGATGAAGCCCTCGGCCACGAACGTGCCGCCGGTCGTGAACGCCTGCACCCGATTGTTCGTCCGGTCGGCCACGTACACGCGGCCGTCGCGCGACACGATGATGCCGTGCGCCGGGCGGCCGAACTGCTGCGACACCACATCGGGATCGTAGGTCCCGTCCACGCCGCCCCGTGTCGCGTTGTACGGATCGGCGTCGTCCGGCTCGTTGCCGTACGCGCCCCAGTGCCGGCGGTATTCACCGGTGTCGGCGTCGAACACGATGACGCGCCGGTTGCCGTAGCCATCGGCCACGTACACCTCGTTGGTGGACGGGTCCACCACCGCCTTGGCCGGCTTGTTCAGGTTCTCCAGATCCTGGCTGTCGGGACCACCGTCGTGCCCGGGGCCGCTCGTCCCGTAGGGCGCGAAGCCGCCGACCGCCATGACGAACTCGCCCTCCTGCGTGAACTTGAGCAGCCGGCTGTCCTTCTGTCCGTTGCCGCCGGTCCAGACGAAGCCCTTGTGGTCGATGTGCATGCCGTGCTCGGACTGCGCCCACTCGGGCCACTCCGGGTCCGCCACCGCGTCGTCCACGATCGCGCTGCCGGGCGAGGCGAACGTCCGCTGCGGGCCCCAGCTCTTCACGACGTTCCCTTCCTCGTCGAATACCAGGACCGGCGGCGCCGGGTAGCAGCAGAGGGATGTGCGGCCATCGGCAGCTGCGCGCTCATTCGCCACGATGAACGACGGCCGGTGCATGACCCAGACGCGATCGTCCGCGTCCACGCCCACGCCGACGATGCCGCCGGTCACCCAGTTGTTGGGCAGGGGCTTCGGCCAGAGCGGATCGACCTCGAAGATCGGGACCTGCTGTCCGCCGGCGGACTCGCCCTCCGGGGCGGGGGCTTCGGACGGCGGCGCACAGGCCGCCACACCGAGGAGCAGGCCGGTCAGAGACGAGACGACGGGGCGAGGGACGAGGGTCATGACAGCCTCCTTCGCGCACAGTCTACGCCCGTCGCCCTCCTCAGGATGAGATTGCGGGGAGGGCCCTTCGGGCCGGCTTCAGCCGGCCCGGGAGGAGGACGGGAGCCCCGGGGAGGTGTCCCCGGGGCCCTGAAGGGCTAGTAGTCGAGCGGCTCGATGCGGATGATGCGCGCGTTGCGCGTATTCGCCATCCAGATCACCGGGCGGTCGGTCGTCCGATCGATCGAGATCTTCTTCGAGTCGAAGTCGGTCGGGATCAGGTACTGGACGACCTCTCCCGTGTTCGTGTCCACGCGCGCCACGCGCTCGGTCATGTTGCTCGCCGCGTAGACGCGTCCCTGGGCATCCGGCGCCGACGCGACGTACGGCGTCGTGTACTTGTACGGGAGCGCCCACTCCCTGAACTGCTGGGTCTTCGTGTCGAACACGCCGACCTTGTCGCCCGTGTACTCGGCGAACCAGATGCGGTCCTGGCTGTCGATCGTGTTGCGGCGCGGCATCGAGGCGGAGGTGGGCACCGGCCAGAACTTCGCCTCGCCCGAGTCCTTGTCCACGCCGATGATGACGTCGCCGAAGTAACCCGTGCACCACGGGTTGCCCTTGGAGTCCACGGAGATCTGGTAGCAGGCCACGCGTCCCTGGTTGGGCACGTTGGGAGACTTGGTCCACTCCCACTGGCGATCCATCTTCATCGTCCCGAGGTTGGCGCGGCGGAACACGTTCATGCCCGTCCACACGTGGCCGTCGCCGCCGATGCTGACGAACTGGCCGTTCACACCGTCCACCATCGTCAGCTTCTCCGTCTTCACGTCGAACTTGCTGACCACGGCGGCGCCGCCGTCGATGCGGGTCGGGAACCAGGGGTTGCCGTCCTTGTCGACGACGATGTCACGCGTGCCTTCGAGGCTCTCCCGACCGACCGGCGGCATCGTGTACTCGCTGAACGTGTGCGTCTTCGGGTCCAGCTTGCCGACCATCTGGTGGGCCTCGTCGCCGTACCAGAACACCTTGTTGACGTTGTCGAAGATCCCGTCGTGGGTCATCGTGTTGCGGCGCGGCTGATCCCACTGCGTGATGATGACGCGCGTCTCCTTGCCCTTCGGCCGCGGCAGGTACTCCATCTCGAAGGGCAGCTTGGTCCGGCCGTCGCTCAGATTGACCGTGGCGAGGTATTCACCGAGCTCGTTGCCCCGATAGCGGCCCCAGGGCGCCTGCCCCGGGTTCGCCACCTCGCGCTCCCTCCGCGCCGGGGTGGGGTCGCCGAACGAACCGCCGTAGGTGTGCTCGGGCGTGACGCCCGCGCGGCCGTCGTCGCTCGTCGCGGTGCCGTCGGGGTAGTAGCTCTGCATCCGGCGGATGACGTTCGGCCACTGCTCCGGTGAGTGCTTCGAGCGGACGGTGCGCTTGAAGGTATGGCAGTACGCGCAGCTCAGCGCCGTATAGACCAATCGGTCCTTCTGGTCCAGCGTCCCCGGCATGCTGTTGACGATCTCGAGCGAGCTCGCGCCTGCGAGCGGATCGGAGGCTTTCGTGAGCGTCAGGTTGAGGCTCGCCGCCGAGCTGGACGTCACGCTGGTCTTCCCCCCGCTCGCCAGCTCGTACCCGCTGGCACGCGTCGTCAGGGTGTAAGCGCCCGGTTCGAGGTGCGTCCGCGGGAAGCTGTACTTGCCCTGCGCGTCGCTCACGACCGTGACGGTGTGGTTCGCGCCCTCGCGTCTGGCCGTCACCAGGACGCCTTCCATGCTGCCTTCGGCCTCGGAGCTGACGACGCCGGTCAGGGCCTCGGCCCCCTGCGCGTCCAGATCCGCCATCCGCGTCCCGATCAGGGCAACGGCAGCCAGGACCGCCACCGCCACCAGAAATCTCACTCGCATCGGAGCCTCCTCTGCTTCCGGCGTCACCGCCGTCGCCCGCCTGCCGGGTCACCCGCCACTTTACCCCAGCGGGGCGCCGTTCGCCTCCCCTTCCGGCTGCGGGCCACGGCTTTTCCGGCTGTAAGATGCCCGGGACACGCCATGGACGCGCAACCCGCACCACGCCGCGATCCGGTGACCCGCGCCGCGGTCCGCCAGCTCCTCGTCCTCGGGGCCGTCTGCGTGGCGGTGTTCGCCGGCCTGATGGCGGCGCTGGCCTGGGCTTCGTCGATCACCGGCGGGGGCTCCGCCGTCCACCGCGCCATCGATTTCGAGACCAGGACCATCACGCTCGTCCTCGAAGACGAGCCGCCGCAGCTCGACTCGACCCGCTCCACCGACGCCATCAGCTTCCGGATTCTCGGGCACGTCATGGAGGGTCTGATCCGCTACGACGCCTCCAACGATCTCGTCCCCGGCGTGGCCGAACGCTGGGAGATCCGCCCCGAGGGCGCCACGTTCTGGCTGCGCGAGGACGCGCGCTGGAGTGACGGCCGGCCGGTGACGGCGCACGACTTCGTGTTCGCCTGGCGCAAGGTCGTGGACCCGGCCAATGCCTCCGAGTACGCCTTCATCCTCTACCCCGTCAGACACGCCGAAGCGATCAACACCAGGACGCTGCCGGTCGAGCAGCTCGGCGTCCGGGCCGTGAGCCCACGCGTGCTCGAGGTCGAGTTCGAGGGTCCGGTGGCCTTCTTCGACAAGCTGGTCGCCTTCGGCCTCTATTTCCCGGTCCGCGAGGACTTCTACGAAAGCCGGGGCGAACGGTACGGCGCTGACGCGGTGGATCTGCTCTACAACGGCCCGTTCGCGATGACGCGCTGGGTTCACGGCGCGCACGTGCGGCTTGAGAAGAACCCGCACTACTGGAACCGCGACACGGTGCAGTTGAACACGATCGACATGCCGTATGTCACGTCCGACACCACGGCGGCCGTGAACCTGTTCAAGGACGGATCGATCGCGTCCACGGGGCTCGGCCAGGAGCAGCTCGAAGAGGCGATGAAGCTGCGGTGGAACCTGGGCCGCTACGTGGACGGATCGGTCTTCTACGTGGACTTCAACTTCCGTCCCGAGCGCCCGACCAGCAACGTTCACCTGCGCCGGGCGCTCCAGCTGGTGAACGATTCGGCCGAGCTGGTCAACAAGGTCATCGCTCTGCCGGGTTACCAGCCGGGCGTATCGATGTTCCCGGGCTGGCTGACCGGGGTCGAGGGACCGTTCCGCCACGAGTACCCGCCGCCCGTCGTCACCCCCGACCACGACAAGGCGCGCGAGCACCTCGCGATCGCCCGGCAGGAGCTGGGCGACATCCGGCCGCTGGTGCTGCTGACCGACGATTCGCCGATCGCGAACAAGCAGGCGGAGTACTACCAGAACCTCTTCCAGCGCACGCTCGGGATCGAGATCCGCCTCGACAAGCAGATCTTCAAGCAGCGCCTCGAGAAGATGACCTCGGGCGACTTCGACATGGTGGCGGCCGGCTGGGGACCGGACTATGCCGACCCGCTGACCTACGGCGACCTGTATGCGTCGTGGAACGGCAACAACCGTGGCCTGTACGAGAATCCCGAGCTGGACGCGCAGGTACGGATCGCGCAGAGCTCGCTCGATCCGCGGACGCGGATGGACGCCTTCGGCGAGATCCAGCGGATCCTGATCGAAGATGCCGTCCACCTGCCGGCGTTCGAACGCGGACGGCTGTTCGTGCAGCGCCCCGAGCTCAGGGGCGTGGTCCGCCGCACGGTCGGCACCGATCCCGACTACACGCACGCGTGGCTCGAAGAGACGCCGTGACCGGGCCTCGCTGACTCGCCGACCGCCGTGCTGGCCTACACCGTCAAACGCCTGCTGCAGGGCGCCGCCACCGTCTGGTTCATCGCGACCGCCACGTTCGTGGCGATGCACTCGGTGCCGGGCGATCCGCTGGCGAACCAGCGCGCCACGAGCGAGGAGATCCGGCGCAACCTCGAAGAGCGCTACGGCCTCGACCGGCCGGTCATCGAGCAGTACGGCATCTTCCTCGGCAGCATGCTGCGGGGCGACTTCGGCATCTCCTTCACCCAGGAGAACCGCCGCGTCAACGACATCATCCGCGAGAACTTCCCCGTGTCGGCGACGCTCGGCATCCTGGCGGTCACCTTTGCCGCGCTCGGCGGGATTCTCTGGGGCGCGCTGACGGCGCTCTACCGGAACCGGCTGCCGGATCTCGTGATCACGTTCCTGGTCATCCTCGGCATCTCGGTCCCGAGCTTCGTCGTGGCCGCGCTCGGCCAGCTCGCGCTGGTCAACCTCAACGCCGCCGTGGGCGAGCCGCTGCTGCCCGTGGCCGGCTGGGGCACGCTGCGCCACATGATCGTCCCGTCGCTCGTGCTCGGCCTCGGGACGATGGCGTACCTCACGCGGCTGATGCGCTCGTCGATGCTCGAGATCGCCGACGCGGACTTCATCCGCACCGCGCGCGCCAAGGGGCTCCCGCCCACCCGCATCTTCCTGAAGCACCAGCTGCGCAACGCCATCCTGCCGGTCGTCACGGTGCTGGGCCCGGCGATTGCCGCGATCACGACCGGCGGCTTCGTCGTGGAGCTGGTGTTCGCCATTCCCGGGCTCGGCCGCTACTTCGTCACCGCGGTCCAGCAGCTCGACTACACCGTGATCATGGGCACGACGGTGTTCTACGGCGCGTTCCTGGTCGTGATGGTGATCGCCGTGGACCTGCTCTACGGCTGGATCGATCCCCGGGTGAGGCTCGAGTGACGCCCCCGCTCCGCTTCCAGCCGGCCGACTTCGAGCCGATCTCCGCCGGGCCGCCGACGGCCGCCCCGTCTCGACCGTCGCTGTCGTACTGGCAGGACTCGTGGCGCCGCCTCCGCAGGAACCGGCGCGCCTTCGTCTCCCTCGCCATCGTCGCGGCCCTGGGCGTGTTCGCCGTGGCCGGGCCCTGGATCTGGCCGCGCGATCCGGCAGCCCAGGACGTGGATCAGATCAGCCAGGCACCGGCACTGCCGCCGACCGCGGCGATCGTCGATCCGTACACGCCGTGGGCCGGCGTCACAGCCGAGCCGCCCGCTGATGGTCCGCGGTGGGAGCCGGCTTCAGCCGGCCCGTCCGTCACCAACCTCCGCCTCGCCGAGCCCGCGACGACGCAGGCGGTCCGCCTGGTCTGGGACGGTGTCGAGGGCGCCGCCGGGTACGTCGTCTATCGCAGCGTCTACGACCCGGCCCCCGACCGGGCGCTCGGGCTGCCGCTCGGTGACACGGTCGGCGCCGCCAGGGTCAGCTACGAGGACCGGCTCGACGTCGAAGAACGCCGGTACTGGTATTCGGTCGTCGTGCTCGGCGAAGACAGTACCGAGCGGGACGCGTACGCCACCCTCGTCGTCGAGCCCGTGCGGGCGGTCAGCGCCGAAGAAGCGGAGCTGCGCGGCTGGGTGGCGGACGCCTCACGTATCTCGCCGGGCGACACGATCGCGCTCCCCTACCATCCACTCGGCACCGACTATCTCGGACGCGACCTGCTCGCCCGCCTGATGCACGGCGCCCGCGTGTCGCTCTTCATCGGCGTCGTCGCGCCGCTGCTCTACGTGCTGGCCGGCATTGTCGTCGGCAGCGCGGCCGGGTTCATCGGCGGCCGCGTGGATCAGCTCCTGATGCGTTTCGCCGACTTCGTCGTCGCGCTGCCGTTCCTGCTCTTCATGATCCTGTTCAAGGTCGCCTTCGGCATCGGACCCGGCGAGAGCGGCATCCTCCCGATGCTGGTGGCGCTCGTGCTCCTCAGCTGGCCTGCCGCCGCGCGGCTGGTGCGCGGCCAGATCCTCCAGGTGCGCCAGGAGGCGTACGTGGCCGCGTCGCGCCTGCTCGGCGCGAAGACCGGTTACCTCGTGTTCCGCCACATGATCCCGCAGACGATGGGCGTGATTCTGGTTACGCTCACCTTCGCCGTGCCGAGCGCCATCTTCACCGAGGCGTTCCTGTCGTTCATCGGCATGGGCGTCGCGCCACCCACACCGTCGTGGGGCAGCATGGCCAACGAAGGCATCCGCACGATGCTGTCGCACCCGCACGAGCTGCTCTTCCCCGCGTTCGCCATCAGCATCGCCGTGCTCGCCTTCAACCTGCTGGGTGACGGGCTGCGTGACGCGCTCGACGTGCGCATGCGGGGGCGCGAATGACGGCGTCGCCCACCCCTGCCGCCGGACGGCCCCTCCTCGACGTGGCGGACCTGCACGTCGAGTTCGACACACACGGCGGCGTGGTCAAGGCGGTGCGCGGCGTCAGCTTCTCCGTCCAGGCCGGGCGGACGCTGGCGATCGTTGGCGAGTCCGGGTGCGGAAAGTCGGTGTCGGTTCTGAGCGTGATGGGGCTCGTCCCCACGCCGCCGGGCCGGATCACGCGCGGCGCGGCCCGGCTCGGGGACGTGGACATCCTCCGCAGGAAGATCGTCGACGGACACGACGTGCGCGGCAGCCGCATCGCGATGATCTTCCAGGACCCGATGAGCGCGCTGAACCCGACGATGCGGGTGGGCGATCAGATCGCCGAGACCCTGCAGGTCCATCGGGGGCTGTCGCGGGCCGACGCGTTCCGCCGGGCGGTCGAGGTGCTGGCCCAGACGCACATTCCGGATGCCGAGGCCCGCGCGAAGCAGTACCCGTTCACCTTCTCCGGCGGCATGCTCCAGCGCGCCATGATCGCGATGGCGATCGCCTGCGAGCCCGAGGTCCTCATCGCTGACGAGCCCACGACGGCGCTGGACGTGACGATTCAGGCGCAGATCCTCGACCTGCTGCAGGAACTCCAGCGCCGGACGGGCATGGCGATCGTGCTGATCACGCACGACCTTGGGGTCGTGGCCCGGATGGCCGATGACGTATCGGTCATGTACGCGGGCGAGATCGTGGAAAGCGGATCCGCAGACGACGTGTTCTACCGGAGCGCGCATCCGTACACGCTCGGCCTGCGCGCCGCGATGCCCAGCCAGGCCACGACGAAAGCCGCCGGACTCCAGCCGATCGAGGGCACACCGCCCGACCTGTTCGATCCCCCGCCCGGGTGCGCCTACGTCGCGCGTTGCCCGCACGCCATGCACCTGTGCCGGCCGCACCGGCCCGAGCCGTTCCAGGTCGATCCCGCCCACCACGCGCGCTGCTGGCTGCACCATCCCGGTGCTCCGGCCGGACGGGATGGTGTGTACCGGGGGGCACGCGCGTGACGGCCCTCGTCGAAGCCCGCGGCGTCACGAAGCACTTCCCGCTCCGACGCGGGAAGACGATCCATGCCGTGGACGACGTCTCGCTGGCAATCGCGCCACGCGAGATCGTCGGCCTCGTCGGGGAAAGCGGCTCCGGCAAGTCCACGTTCGGCCGGACCCTGGTGGGACTGCACGACAAGACCGCCGGGGAGGTGTTCCTCGAAGGACAGCGCCTGCCGCGGCGGTACACGACGGCCGACTTCCGGCGCTACGCCCGGCGCATGCAGATGATCTTCCAGGATCCGTACTCGAGCCTGAACCCGCGCATGACCGTGGGCGAGATCGTCGGCGAGGGGCTGCGGCTCGGCGACAGTCGCGCGCCGTCGAACACGCGCGAGCGTGTCGGCCGGTGGCTCGAGCGGGTGGGGCTGGGGCGCGCGTTTGCCTCGCGCTATCCGCACGAGCTGTCCGGTGGCCAGCGGCAGCGCGTCGGGATCGCCAGGGCGCTGATCCTCGAACCGACGTTCGTCGTGTGCGACGAGCCGATCTCGGCACTCGACGTGTCGGTGCAGGCGCAGATCGTCCGGCTGCTGGAGGAGCTGAAGCGGTCGCTCGGGCTGACGCTGCTCTTCATCGCGCACGACCTGTCGATGGTGCGCTACGTGTCGGATCGGATGGCGGTGATGTACCTGGGCTCGCTCGTCGAGGTCGGGCCGGCCGATGACGTCTCCTTCCGTCCGCTGCACCCGTACACGCGGATGCTCGCCGCGTCGAACCCCGAACCAGACCCGCGGTCCGAGCGGGAACGGAGAACGATTCCGATCGTGGGCGAGATCCCGTCACCCGTGAACGTGGGCGCCGGCTGCCGCTTCGCGTCGCGCTGCCCCGAGGTGATGGACGTCTGCCGGTCCACGACGCCGCTGCTCCAGGCCGTGGCCGGCGAACCCGCCAGCCGCCAGGTCGCCTGTCACCTGTACGAACCGGAACCGGCCGCGACCTGATCCAGCCGCCGCGTCCGATCTCCGGACCCGGTCTGGTTTTGCACGTATCATCGACCTGATTGCCGCACTGCGCGTTGCCCGCGCCATGCGGCCGGGCCGCACTTTCTGGAGGAGTCCCGATGCGCCACCCCCTGCTCGCACTCGTTCTCTGCCCTGCCCTGCTGGTCGGATGCACCGCCGCGCCGGAGCCGGACTCGGAGCCGATGGACGCCGCCGCGTCCGAGGCGATGGAGCCTGCCGCCGGCGAGCTGCCGCCGACGATCGTCGCCGCCAGGGGTGGTTTCGCCCCGGAGGGCGTCGAGTTCGACACGACGCGGCGGCGCCTGCTGACCGGATCGCTCTCCGAGGGTTCGATCTTCGAGTTCCACCCCGACGGACAGATCACGGCGGTCGTCACCGACCCGGACCTGGTGTCCTCCGTGGGCATCGAGGTGGATGAACTGCGCGAACGGCTGCTCGTCGCCAACGCCGACCGCTCCGTCTTCCAGTCCGGCGGCGTCGGCACGGCGGCGCTCGGCATCTACAACCTCGGCACCGGCGATCGGATCGCCATGGTGGACCTGGCGGCAACCGTCACCGATCGTCCGGAGGGCGCCGGACACTTCGCCAACGACGTCACGGTGACCAGTGACGGCACGGCCTACGTGACCGACACGCGGATGGGGGTCATCTACCGTGTCGGCACCGATCACGCCGCCTCCGTGTTCCACCGCTTCGGGCAGGGCGTCTCGCCCAACGGCCTCGTGGCCCATCCGGACGGCTACCTGCTGGTCGGCGCCGGCGCGACGCTCTGGCGTGTGCCGCTCGACAATCCCGCCGCCGCAGCGATGGTCACCCTCCCCGAGGAGATCCCGGGGCAGGACGGCCTGGTGTGGACTGCCGACGGCCTCCTCGCGATCGTGAGCAACTCCGGCAACCGCGTGGTCGCGCTCGCGAGCGACGACGGCTGGACGACGGCCAGTCTGGCAGGCGTGGCCCGCTACGAGACGCAGGCGACGACCGCGGCCGTCGTGGGCGACGATCTGTACGTGGTGCACCCGCACATGAACGACCAGGATCCGCCGAGCGTGGAGCGGGTGACGTTCGAGTAGCATGCGCCTGAAGGAGGCCGTGATGAAGCGTGTGACCCTCGTCGTTCTCGTGGCCGGGCTGCTGCTCCGGGCGCCGGCCTCTGCCCAGGACTGGCCGCAGTGGCGCGGCCCCGACCGCACGGGTACGGCGGCGTCCTTCACGCCGCCGGCCACGTGGCCCGACACGCTCACGCGCGGCTGGTCGGTCGAGGTCGGCACCGGCTACGCCACGCCGCTGCTGGTCGGCAGCCGCCTGTATGTCTTCGCCAGGCAGGCGGAGGAGGAAGTGATGCTCGCGCTCGACGCCGCATCGGGCAAGGCGCTCTGGCGCTCGGGGTACCCGGCATCCTTCACGATGAACCCGGCGACGAAACGGCACGGCCCGGGGCCGAAATCCACGCCCGCCTTTGCCGACGGCCGGCTGTTCACGCTGGGCATCACCGGCATCGTGACCGCGTTCGATGCGGCCACGGGCACGCAGCTCTGGCAGCGACCCGCGGACCCGGTGGCGCCGCTGTACCACACCGGCCAGTCACCCCTCGTGGACGGCTCCCGCGTCATCGTGCACGTCGGCGGACATGATGCCGGCGCGCTGACGGCGTTCGACGTCGCGACCGGCGAGGTGTACTGGCGATGGGACGGCGACGGGCCGGCCTACGGCTCGCCGATGATCTTCACGCTGGCGGGCGTGCGCCAGGTCGTCACCTTCACGCAGAAGCTCATGGTCGGGGTGGCCGTCGAGACCGGCCGGTTGCTGTGGAGCCGTCCGTTCACGACGCAGGCCACCACCACGTCGCAGACGCCGATCCTCTTCGGCGACACGGTGATTCAGAACGGGCGTGGCAACGGCGTGACGGCGTTCCGCGTCGTGCAGCAGGGCGACGGGTTCGCCACGGAAGACGTGTGGCACGTCGACGAGGTGGCCCTGCACATGACCAACGGGGTCGTCGTGGATGGCGTGCTCTACGGCCTGTCGCACCTCAACAGCGGCCAGTATTTCGGCCTCGACCTGAAGAGCGGCACGATCCTGTGGACCAGCGAGCCGCGCCAGGCCGAGAACGCGGCCATGGCGCGCGCCGGCAGCACGGTGCTGTCGCTCGAAGACGACGCCGAGCTGGTCGTGCTCAGGAGCAGCCGGAGCGGCTTCGACGTCGCGAAGCGCTACGAGGTGGCGAAGAGCGCCACCTGGGCCCAGCCCGCGCTGTCCGGCAACCGGGTGTTCGTGAAGGACGAGACGGCGGTCACGCTCTGGACCGTGAACTGAACGGCGCGGCGCCCCGCTACCAGATCACCACGCGCTCGGCCGGCGGCAGGTAGAGCGCGTGGTTCTCCGACACGCCGAAGGCCTCGTACCAGGCCTCCACGTTGCGCACGACGCCGTTGGTCCGGAACACTTCGGGCGAGTGCGGGTCCGAGGTGAGCTGGGCGACGAGCGCCGCTTCCCGCGTCTTGCCGCGCCAGACCTGCGCGAACGCCAGGAAGAAGCGCTGGTCGCCGCTCAACCCGTCGAGGACCGGGGCGTCCCGGCCCTCGAGCGACAGCTGATACGCCCGATGGGCGACGACCAAGCCGCCGAGGTCGCCGATGTTCTCGCCCAGCGTGAAGCGGCCGTCCACGAACACGCCCGGCGCGGCTTCGTACCGGTTGTACTGTTCCGCGAACCGCTCCGCGAGCGCATCGAACGCCGCGCGGTCCTCGTCCGTCCACCAGTTCCGCAGCACGCCGCGGGCATCGACCCGGGATCCCTGATCGTCGAACCCGTGGCCCATCTCGTGTCCGATGACCGCGCCGATCGCGCCGTAGTTGACCGCGGGATCCGCGTGCGGGTCGAAGAACGGCGGCTGGAGGATGGCCGCCGGAAAGACGATCTCGTTGAACGACGAGTTGTAGTAGGCGTTCACCGTCTGCGGCGTCATGAACCACTCGCCCCGGTCGGTCGGCAGGTGGAGCCGCGACGCGTCGTGGTCGCGGAAGAAGCGCCGCACGCGCCGCTGGTTCTCGACGAGCTCTCCCGGGACGATCTCGATGGCCGACAGATCCTGCCACGCGTCCGGGTAGCCGATCTTCGGGCGGAAGGCCGCCAGCTTCGCCAGCGCCTCGGCCTTCGTCTCCGCGCCCAGCCACGGGAGGCCCTGGATCCGCTCGCGGTACGCGCGGCGCAGGTTCCCGACCAGGTCCTCCATGAGCCGCTTGGACGACTCCGGGAAGTGGCGCTCGACGTAGAGGCGGCCGAGCGCCTCGCCCAGGCTCCGCCGCGCGCCGACCAGCGACACGCCCCGCTCCCACCGCTCGCGCTGCGCCTCGAGCCCGCGCAGCGTGCGTCCGTGGAAGGCGAAGTTGGCCTCGTCGATCGCCTCGGACAGCAGGTTCGCGTTGCCGCTGACCAGGTGATAGCGCAGATAGGCTTTCCAGTCGTCCAGCGGTTGCTGCCGGACCAGCGCGATCAGCGGGGCCACCACGTCCGGGTGCGACACGTTGACCGCGTCCGCCGCACCAAGCCCACCGGCCTCGAAGAACCCTGCCCAGTCGAACGCGGGGTGTTCCTCCGCGAGTCTCGCGACGCTCGACGGGTTGGTCGTCCGGTTGCGATCCCGCCGGTCGGCGCGCGGCCACTGGAGCTCGGCGATCCGCGTCTCGAGACCGACGACCGCCTCCGCCTGGCTGGCAGCAGCTGCTGCATCGACGCCCGGCACGAACGCCAGCATCCCGGCGATGTGGCGGACGTACGACTGGCGGATCGCCGCGAACCGATCGGCGGCGTCCAGGTAGTAGTCGCGATCCGGCAGTCCCAGGCCGCCGAGGCCGATGTCCAGGAGGTAGCGATCGGGATCGTAGGGGTCGACGTCCACGCCCTGGAAGATCGGGGATGCGGATCCGGTGTAGGCGGCGCGGCCGAACTCGAGCACGAGGTCGTCGGTGCTCGACAGGGCCGCGATCCGCTCCAGGTCCGGCACGAGCGGCGTGATGCCGCGCCTGTTGACCGTGGCCGTGTCCATCCAGCTCGCGTAGTAGTCGCCAACCTGCTGTTCCGGCGAGCCTGGCTCGCCAGACCGCTCGGCGATGCCCTCGATGATGGCGCGCACCTGCTCGTCGGACCGCTCGCGCAGGATGTCGAACGAACCCCAGCGCGTGCGATCGGCGGGGATCTCGGAGGTGTCGAGCCACGTGCCGTTGGCGTAGCGGAAGAAGTCGTCGCCAGGCGCGACGGTCAGGTCGCGGGTCGTGAGGTCCACGCCGAACGACCCGATCTCGGCGACGCGCTCCGCCCCCGGCCCAGCCGGCGCCACCGCCGTGCAGGCGGCCAGCCAGGCCGCCCCCAGGTACGCCAGCCCCCCCCCCCCCCCCCCCCCCCCCCCCCCCCCCCCCCCCCCCCCCCCCCCCCCCCCCCCCCCCCCCCCCCCCC
>VFZH01000093.1 GCA_016871255.1 Acidimicrobiia bacterium
GTCGGCGCGCAGGCGGGCGGCGATGCGCGACTTGTGGCGCCCGGCCGTGTTGCGGTGGATGATGCCCTTGGTCACCATGCGGTCAATCAGCGAGACGGTCCTGCTGAGCGACGCGCCGGCGGCGTCGAGGTCCTTCGCGTCGAGCAGGGCGCGCATGCTCCTGAGCGCCGAGCGGAGCTTCGACCGCAACTGGCGGTTGTGTTCACGCCGCTTGATGTTCTGACGATGGGCCTTCAGGCCCGACTTGGTGCGCTTCGCCACGTGTACGAGTCCCCTTCAGTAGAGATCCAGCGATTTCCAGACCCGGCATTGTACTCCACCGACGGGCCGGCCGGCCAGACTCGGGACGCGTCACGCCCCGAGCAGGTGCCGGATGACATCCGGTGCTGCCTGCAGCAGGTCTGCAACCTTCGACGGGTCCTTCCCGCCGGCCTCTGCGAAGTCCGGGCGCCCGCCGCCGCCGCCGCCGACGATGGCCGCCAGTGACTTCACCACCTTCCCGGCCGGCACCCGGCCGGTCAGGTCGGGTGTCACCCCGACGACGACGGCAACCTTGCCGTCGGAGGGGCAGGCCAGGACGACCACGCCGCTGCCGAGGCGGGACCGGTGCTGGTCCACGAGCGCGCGGAGCGCGTCCCGGTCGAGACCGGACACC
The DNA here is from genome assembly GCA_016871255.1 of Acidimicrobiia bacterium. GTDB lineage: Bacteria > Acidobacteriota > Vicinamibacteria > Vicinamibacterales > UBA2999 > VFZH01. Next base: position 656 of record VFZH01000093.1, read on the forward strand.
TCCCGGGCCACGAGCTTCACCCCGTCGACGTCCTGCGCGTCCTCGCCCGCGCCGGCCGAGCCTCCGCCGCCGAGGGCCGCCTTCATTCTGGCGTGCTGGAGCTCGCGGCCCAGTCGGCGCACCTCGTCCGTGAGCGCCCGAACCTTGTCCGGCGCCTGCGCAGGAGGCACGTTCAGTGTCTCGCCGACGACGCCGAGCATCCGGCGCTGGTCCTGGAAGGCTCGAACGGCCACCAGCCCCGTGATCGCCTCGAGGCGCCGGACGCCCGCCGCCACGCCACTCTCGGTCGTGATGGCGAAGAGTCCGATGTCGCCGGTGGCCGCCACGTGCGTGCCCCCGCAGAGCTCCGCGCTGAAGCCGTGGACCGAGACGACCCGCACGCGGTCGCCGTACTTCTCGCCGAAGAGGGCCATCGCCCCGGCCGCGATCGCGTCTTCGGTCGCCCGCACCTCGGTCTGGACAGGCGTGTTCGACAGGATGCGGTCGTTGACGAGGCGCTCGATGTCCAGGATCTGCTCCGGCGTCACGGCGCTGAAGTGCTGGAAGTCGAAGCGCAGCCGGTCGGGCGCGACGAGCGAGCCGGCCTGCTTGACGTGCGACCCGAGCACCTGGCGCAGCGCGGCGTGCAGCAGGTGCGTGGCCGTATGGTGGCGGCGCGTCGCATCGCGCGTCGCACGATCCACGACCGCCGACACCAGCGCGCGAGGACGCAGTTCGCCGCGCACGACCCGCACGTGGTGGGCGCGGGGCAGCCCGGGCTGGATCCGGCGCACGTCATCCACGCTGGCTTCGATCTCGCCCGACTCGGAGGCGATGAGGCCGGCATCCGACACCTGCCCGCCCGCTTCCAGGTAGAAGGGCGTGCGCGCCAGCGCGACGTACCCGTGCGTCCCGGCCGCCAGCACGTCCACCTGTCGCCGGTCGTCGCCGAACAGCGCCAGTACCGGGATCCCGCGCACGGTGGTGTCGGTGTACCCCTCGAAGACATCGCCCGCGTTGGCGAGTTCGTCCCGTGCGGCGTCGCTGGCGAAGGTGAATGGCCGGTCGCCCTGCTTCTGTTCGAACGCGCTGCCGGCCCGCGCCTTCGCGCGTTGCGCCTCCATCGCGTCCTCGAAGCCTTCGCGATCGAACGCCACCCGGCGGTCCTGCGCCATGTCTTCGATGAAGTCGAGCGGCAGGCCGTAGGTGTCGTACAGCCTGAAGGCCTCGACGCCGGGGAGCGTGCCGCCGCTCGCGGCCGCGCGGTCGAGCGAGTCCTCGAGCCGGGGCAGGCCGGCCGTGAGCACGGCATCGAAGCGCTCTTCTTCGCTCCGCACCGCCTGGACGATCGCGTCCCGGCCGCTGACGAGCTCCGGGTAGGCGGCGCCCTGGTCCCGTACCAGGACGTCCACCAGCGTGTGGAGGAAGGGACCGGTCATGCCCAGGCGCTTTCCGTGCCGCATGGCCCGGCGCATGATCTTGCGCAGGACGTAGCCGCGCCATTCGTTCGACGGCACCACACCGTCGGCGATCAGGAACGTCGTCGCGCGCATGTGATCCGCGATGACGCGCATCGACACGTCCGGGGGATCCATCGATCCCCGGTGCGCGGCGCCGACGCGATCGCCGACGGCCGCGAGCAGCGGTGTGAAGAGGTCGGTGTCGTAGTTCGACAGTGTCCCCTGCAGCACGGCCGTGACCCGCTCGAGGCCCATACCGGTGTCGATCGACGGCGCCGGCAGCGGCTGGAGCGACCCATCCGGCTGGCGGTCGAACTCCATGAACACGTTGTTCCAGATCTCGACGAAGCGATCGCAGCGGCACTCGACGCCGCCGCACGGCCGCCCGGCGGCCTCTTCGGCGCAGGGCAGGTCGGCGCCCCGGAAGTAGTAGATCTCGGAGCAGCGCCCGCACGGGCCGGTATCGCCCATCTGCCAGAAGTTGTCCGCGGCGCCGAGGCGCTCGATATGGTCGGCCGGGAGGTGCGCCCGCCAGATGGCGTATGCCTCCTCGTCCGCCGGCACGAGGTCATCGCCGCGAAACACCGTGGCGAACAGCCGGTCGGGCGGCAGCTTCCACTCCGCGGTCAACAGCGTCCAGGCAAACGGGATCGCCTCCGCCTTGAAGTAGCCGCCGAACGAGAAGTTCCCGAGCATTTCGAAGAACGTGTGGTGGCGCAGCGACGGGCCCACGTTGTCGAGGTCGTTGTGCTTGCCGCTGACGCGCATGCACTTCTGGGCGCTGGCCGCACGCGAGTAGGCGCGCCGGTCGCGTCCCAGGAACACGTCCTTGAACTGGTTCATTCCGGCGTTGGTGAAGAGGAGCGTCGCGTCGTCGTGCGGGACCAGCGGTGAACTGGGGACAACGCGGTGGCCGTGGCGCTCGAAGTACGCGAGGAAGGAGTGGCGAATCTCGTTGGCGGTCATGCCTCGTTCATTCTAGTCAACGGCGCGGCTGCCTCGTCTCGCCCGGAGCAGGGCCATCACCCGATCAGGCTCGAATCCCCGCCCGACCAGGAACCGGTAGAGGCGCGCCACGTCACGGCGCCCGGTGATCGGTGCATCGCCGGGCCAACGGGTCGCCAGCGCCGCCGTCATGGCGGCGGCGGGATCGGTCTCCCCCAGTGCGTCCTCGATGGCGCGGGCGGCCAGGTCGCTCGTGACCCCGGCCGCCTCCAGCGCGCGCCGGGCGCGCAGCGGGCCCCGGTGGCGGATCACGATCTCGTGTCTGGCGATGGCGCGCGCCGCCCGGGCGTCGTCCAGCGCCCGTTCGTGGAGCAGCCGCGCAATCGCCGCATCGACCGCCACCGCGTCGTGCCCTGCCTGCTCGAGGCGATCCCGGACCTGCCGAACGGTCAGCTCCCGGCGGGCGAGCACACGCAGGGCCAGGACGTACGGGTCGGCCGGGGGCATCCTGCTATTATCAACAGCATCGTCCCAACAGACTGGCGCACGTCATGCTTACGATTGCAAACCTGACCGAGCCCGGCCGCCCGGACTCGGTACTCGACCCGGCCAAGCTCGAGTTCGGCAAGATGCTCACGCCGAACTTCTTCGTGATGGAGCACCGGAACGGGGCGTGGCGCGATCCGCGCATCCAGCCGATCGAGCCGTTCGCGTTCCACCCGGCCACCGCCGTTCTGCACTATGCCCAGACGATCTTCGAGGGTCTGAAGGCGTACCGCCACGAGGACGGGACCATCGTCCTCTTCAGGCCCGAGCGCAACGCCGAGCGGTTCCGGCTGTCGGCCGAACGGATGGTCATTCCCGCGATCGAGGACGCCTTCTTCCTGGAGGCCGTCCGGGCCCTGGTGGAGAACGAGCGGTACTTCGTGCCCGCGGAGCCTGGCTGTCTGTACATCAGGCCGGCGGCGATGGGGACGGAGGTGGCGCTCGGTGTGAAGAGCTCGAACTCGTTCGTGTTCTTCGTGCTCACGCTGCCGTCGGGTGGGTACTTCGGTGGCATCGGGGCCGGCCCCGGCGCCGTTGACGTGTTCGTGAGCCAGACCTCCGTGCGATCGGCGCCCGGCATCACGGGCAGCATCAAGGCCGGTGCGAACTACGCGGGCACCCTGAAGGTCACCGAGGACGCGAAGAAGATGCGCGGGTGCGCGCAGGTGCTGTTCCTGGACGCGATCCACCGGAAGTACGTCGAGGAGATGGGCGGTATGAACGTGATGTTCGTGCAGCGGGGTGGCCTGCGGACGCCGCCGCTGACCGACACGATCCTCGACGGCGTCACGCGCGATTCGCTGCTCGTGCTCGCGCGCGAGCGCGGCCTGACGGTCAGCGAGGACCCGATCGCCATCGACGAGGTCGCCGCGGGTGTCCGTGACGGCAGCATCACCGAGATGTTCGCCTGCGGGACGGCCGCCGTCGTGGTCGGCATCCGCCGCCTCCACTTCGAGGACGGATCGACGGTCAGCTTTCCGGGAGACGCCCCCGGCCGGCTGACACGGTCGCTCTACGAGCAGCTCGTGGGCATCCAGTACGGCCGGCTTCCGGATACCCGCGGCTGGGTCCGGAAGGTGGCGCAGGTCGAGCCCAGCGCCGCGGCGCTGCCGCGTTAGGGCCCTGGCCGGAATAAGGTTGCCGACTCCCGGGCGGCGAGGCGCCCGGATCGCCAGGCGCGAGGAGGGAGCAGGCCGGGTGCCTGTGACCGACGAGCAACGCCGCGAGGCGGGATGCATCGTCGGCCGAGATGGCAACCTTATTCCGGCCAGGGCCCTTGGCCCGTGCGGCCAGATCGGGCTGGCCGCTACGAACGTCGATCGGGGTGGGATCGAGTCCCGCCTTCCTACTGCGCTTCGCCGCAGAAGGGGCAGCGGTCCGTGCGCGCGTGCAGGGCTTTCCGGCACTGCCAGCAGAACCGGGGCGTCGGCGTGTCGCGCGAGCGGAGGCGCGACTGGATGGACTGCACGCTCTCGGGTGCGCGCATCGGGCCGGCGGAGGGCGTGCGCCGCTCCTTGCCTGCCGAGGCCTTTCTGGCCGACAGCACCTCCTGGAGGAGATCGGCCGCTCGCGCGTAGCGCGCCGTGAGATCCGGTGCCAGCGCGGTCATCACGATGTCGCTGATGGCCGTCGGAATCTTCGTGTTCTTCATCCGCGGCGCGGTGACCAGCTCGCCGCGCATCAGCCGCTCCAGATCGGCCGGTGCCGGCGTGTCGTAGGGGAGCGCGCCGGTCAGCATCTGGTACATCGTCACGCCGATCGAGTACACGTCGCTGGCGAAGACCGCGCGGCCGTGGAACTGTTCGGGCGCCATGAAGGGCGGGCTGCCGATGACCGTCGTGCCGTGCGCCGCGATCTCCAGGAAGCGCGACGTGCCGAAGTCGGTCACCTTGAGCAGCCCGGTCTCCGACACCAGCATGTTTCCGGGCCGCAGGTCCCGGTGCAGCACGCCCGCCGTGTGCGCGTGATCGACGGCGTTGCAGATCTGGCAGGTGAAGTCGAGCGCCCGCGTCAGGTCGAGGGGCCCCTCCCTCAGAATGAGCGACTCCAGCGTCTGGCCCGGCACGTACTCCATGACGATGAAGAACACGTCGTCCTGGCGCTCGGCGGTCAGGACCGTGACGATGTTCGGGTGGTTCAGGCTGGCGAGCAGCTTGGGCTCGCGCAGCATCTCGTCGAAGTCGAGGTGCTGCTTGTGCGGGACCTTGAGGGCGACCTTCTTGTCGATCCAGGTGTCTTCGGCCAGGTAGACCGAGCCGAAGCCGCCGCTGCCCAGTGCCGAGAGGATGCGATACTTCCCGATGGTCTGGCCGCGGAGGAACATGCGCGCAACGAGTATAGCGTCGCCGCTCCCGCGCTTCTATGCACCTGACGCCAGTGCAGGTGCGGCGATCGAACTGCCGGCAGAGGAAGGGACGCACCTGACGCGCGTGCTCCGGCTGGGCGTGGGGAGTCCGGTGCGCCTCTTCGACGGCCGCGGGCACGAGTTCGATGGAACTGTGCAGCGGGCGGGTGCGCGCGTGGACGTGTCGGTCGGACGGAGCCGGACGCCGGATGCGCCGGAGACGCGGGTGGCCATCACGCTCATCCCGGCGGTGCTGAAGGGGGACGGTACGGACAGCGTCGTCCGGGATGCGGTGATGCTGGGCGTCGCCAGGATTCAGCCGATCGTCACGACGCGGACGGAGATCTCGCTCGCATCCCTCGGGCGCGCGCGCCGGCGGGAGCGGTGGCAGCGGGTCGCGGTGGCCGCCGCCAAGCAGTGCGGCCGCGCTGTCGTGCCGGAGGTGGCGGAGCCGATCGACCTGGGCAGTGTCCTGGAGGCGGGCGGTGCCGATCGAGACCTGCTGATGTGCGTCGAGCCGTCGGCCGGGGTGGAGGCGACGGGCGTACACGGGACCGGAGCGCCAGGTGGGCGTGCGTCCCTGCTCGTCGGCCCCGAAGGCGGCTGGACGCCTGACGAGATCGAGCAGGCCCGAGCCGTGTGCCGGTTCGTTCGGCTCGGAGGGCGCAGGCTCCGAGCCGACGCGACACCCATCGTCGCGCTGTCGGCGCTGATGGCGATCTGGAACGAGCTCTGAGGCACGAGACGCGCAGGATCGAGATGCCGGCCGCCGCGGGCGTTCTCAGCGGATGCCTGCGGCCAGGGTGACGACGCCCCAGCCATCCTCCTGCGCTTCGCGTTCGATCGCCCACCCGGCGTACGCACGAATCACGTCCTCGCGCTCCTCGCTGAGGAATCCACTCAGGATCAGGCGGTGCCGGCTCAGGCGCTGCAACGCATCGGTTGCCGCGATGAGCAACGCGCCGGTCAGGTTGGCCACGACCAGGTCGAAGGGCGACAACGTCGCCTGACGCACATCCATGACCGCCAGCGTGACGTCGGCGCCCGGGTTGAGCGCCAGGCTGGCGCGGGCAGCCAGCATGGAGTCCTCGTCGACGTCGATGCCGAGGACCGCGACGGCGCCAAGCCGGCTCGCCGCGATGGCGAGCACGCCCGACCCCGTACCCACGTCGAGAACGCGCGCCCCACGGAGATCGATCGCGTCGAGCGCCGCGCAGCACAGCCGCGTCGTGGCGTGATGGCCGGTACCGAAGCCCATCGACGGCTGGATGACGATCAGCGTGGTGGCGGGCTGCGCGACGCTGCCGGCCCGGGGCGTGCCGGCGGAGCGATCGGGGACGGCCCAGGGCGGGGCGATCACGAACCGGCCTGCACGCACCGCGCCCAGTCCGGCCTGCGAGCGGGCGGCCCAGTCCTCGTCCGCAACCTCCACCGCGTCGATGGTGACACCCGTGCCGGCGCAGAGACGGGCGAGCGTCGCGGCTGCATCGTCGCGCGTCCCGCTGTCCGGGAAGTAGGCCCGCCAGAGGCGTGGCGGGGCGAGTGCGTCTCCCTGGTCCAGGGCCGTGATCGGACAGTCGAGGATGGCCCCCTCGATGGTCTCGGCGAGCTGGTCCTGCTCCCGGTGGGCTTCCGGAAAGCGGAGGTCGAGGGCGGGGTAGGTGCGCACGCCGGTCGGGCCCGCCGTGGTGGGCTCAGCCGAAGATGTCCTTCACCCGGTCGAAGATGCCGCGCTCCGCCTGTTCCTCGCGCCGCGAGGGGGTCGCATCGTGGCGGGGCAACATTCCGGCGAGCTGCTCGATGAGCTTGCGCTGCTCACGGGTGAGCTTCTTCGGGGTCAGCACGCTGACGGTCACGAGCAGGTCGCCGCGTCCCCGGCCCCCGACGTCCGGCATCCCCTGCCCGCGGAGCCTGAAGGTCGTGCCGGTCTGTGTGCCCTCCGGAATCTCCAGCGTCTGCTCGCCGTCGAGCGTCTGCACCTCGACGCGGCCGCCGAGCGCGGCGACCGGAAAGGCGATCGGCAGCTCGCAGAGCAGGTCGTTGCCGTCGCGCTCGAACAGGCCGTGGCTCTGGACGAGGACGACGACGTAGAGGTCACCTGCGGGCCCGCCACCGACGCCGCTCTCGCCCTCGCCGCTCAGGCGGAGACGCTGCCCGGTGGCGATCCCCGCCGGGATCTTCACGGTGAGCTTCCGTTCCCGCTGCACGCGGCCCGCGCCCCGGCACGCGGTGCAGGGGGTGCCGATGATCGAGCCCGTGCCCCGGCACTGGCCGCACGTCCGCGCCACGGTGAAGAAGCCCTGCTGATAGCGCAACTGCCCGCGGCCCTGGCACTGCGGGCAACTGCGTGGCTTCGAGCCCGCGGCGCCGCCCGTGCCCTGGCAGGCGTCGCAGGTTTCCTGGCGGGGGATCTGGATCGCAGTCTCGGCGCCGCGCGCCGCTTCTTCGAACGTGATCTCCAGGTCGTAGCGCAGGTCGGCTCCGCGGCCTGCGCCCGCGCGGCGGCGGCCGCTGAAGGGGTCACCGAACCCGAACAGATCGCCCAGGCCGCCGAGGATGTCCTCGAAGCCGGTGAACACCGTCGGGTCGAAGCCGGCGCTGCCGGTCGCGGCGGACCCGAGGCCGGCGTGGCCGAACCGATCGTAGAGGTGCCGCTTGTCGGTGTCGGCGAGGACGGCGTACGCCTCGGCCGCCTCCTTGAAGAGTTCCTCCGCCTTCGCATCCCCCGGATTGCGGTCGGGATGGTGTTTGAGCGCGAGCTTGCGGTACGCGCTCTTGATCTCCTGGTCCGTGGCGGACCTGGAGATGCCGAGGACCTCGTAGTAGTCGCGCCGGCTCACGAGACCTTCGCGACCTTGACCATGGCGGGACGGAGCAGCCGCTCGCCCAGCAGGTACCCGCGCCGCATCTCTTCCATGACCTCGCCCTCGCGGTGGCGGTCGCTCGGTTCGTGCACGACCGCTTCGTGCAGGTTGGGGTCGAAGTCGCTGCCCAGGGCGTCGATCGGCTTCACGCCGCGGCGGCGCAGCAGGTCGAGCATCTTGCGGTGCACGAGCTCCACGCCCTGACGGTATGCGGCCGTCTCCGTGGTCTCGGCGGCCCCGAGCGCCCGCTCCAGGTCGTCCACGATCGGCAGCATCTCCGCGAGGACGTCGGCGGCCGCGTACTGCGAGAGCTCGCGCCGCTCTCGATCCACTCGCTTGCGGTAGTTGTCGAACTCGGCCGCCGTGCGGAGGAGGCGGTCCTGCAGCGCGTCCCGCTCCTGTTCGAGGGAGGACACCGGGTCCGTCGCCGGCCCGACGGCCGATCGCTCGTCGTCCGGGCGGCGCTCGCCAGTCGCCTGTTCGTCCAGTTCTTCGCGTTCCATGCGCTGTTCGGGCATCTCTCGGGTCGTCGCCGCGGTGCAGCGAAGGTCAGTGCACGTCGCCGAGCACGCGCGAGACGGCCAGGGCCGTCGTATCGACGACGCCGATGGCTCTGGAGTACCGCATCCGCGTCGGACCGATGATCCCCACCGTGCGCGCCGTCGTGCCGTCCATCGACGTGGCAGCCACCAGGCTGAAGGGGCGCAGGTGCGGCGATGTGTGCTCGGCGCCGATGACCACGGTGATGCCGGGGCCGTCGATGCACTGGTTCAACAGGTGAATCAGGCGCGTCTTCTCCTCGATCATCTCCAGCAGCGCCCGCAGCGTCGGCAGCGTGACCACGGCCTCCGCGGCGGCGGCTTCCAGGAGCGACGAGGCGCCCTCGACGTGGAACGACTGCTGGGGCTCGAACTGCTCGAGCGTCGAGCTCGCGAGCCGGAGTGCGCGCGCGACGAGCCGATCGTAGAGGGTCTGCTCCTGCCGCAGCCGCGCGAGAACCGCCTGGCGCACGTCGGGCAGCGCCAGGCCCTCGAACTCGGTGTTCAGGTAGTTGGCGGCCTGCACCAGCTCGGCGTGCGAGACCTCTTCGCCGGCGTCGATCACCTTCTGGGTCACCTGGTCTCCCCGGGAGACCACCACCACGAGCACCCGAGACCCGCCGAGCGGCACGAACTCGATCCGGTGCAGCACCCGTTCATGGCTGGTGGCCAGGGCGAAGGCGACGTGCCGCGACGCACGCGAGACCAGGTGCGTCACCACGGCGAGCAGCTCGTCCGGAAGCGGGGACGGACCGGCCTGCTGACGCAGTTCCTGCTCCACGGCGGCGGCCGCCGCCCTGGACCGGCGTCCGCCGAGCAGCCGGTTCACGAAGACGCGATACGCGCGATCGGTGGGGACGCGTCCGGCCGACGTGTGCGGCTGGTGGACGTATCCCTCCTCTTCGAGGCGCGCCAGCATGTTGCGAACCGTCGCCGAGGAGACGCCGAGGCGGCTTTCCGCCGCGAGCGTGCTCGACGACACGGCTTCGCCCCGCTCGACGTATGCCTGGACGAGCGCCGCCAGCAGCCGTTCCGCCCGATCGGACAGGTGCGCCTCACCCATGTGAACCTTGGGAAAATTATACCGAAGCCGGCGCAGGGTTCCCGGGCGGTCCGTGCCGGGCCCGTATAATCCACGACATGAACCAGGAGGTGTTCGCGGCTCTGGCCGAGGCGCTCAGGGCCGGGGACGAGGTCGCGCTGGTCACGATTACCGCCTCCACCGGGTCCACGCCGCAGCGGGTGGGCGCCAAGATGCTCGTGTACGCCGATGGGCGGACCGTGGGCACGATCGGCGGCGGGTGCTACGAAAACGACGCGTTCGGCAAGGCGCGCGAGGCGATTCGCACCAGGCGCCCCCGGAACGTGCGCTACGAGTTGACGGACGACTTTGCCGAGGAGTCCGGGCTGATCTGCGGCGGCCAGATGGAGGTGTTCATCGAGCCGGTCGAGGCGGCTCCGGACTTGTACGTGTTCGGGGCCGGGCACGTCGGCCAGAGCCTCGGGCGGATGGCGCACGACGCGGGCTTCCGCGTTCACGTGCTCGACGACCGTGAGAAGTTCGCCGACGCGCGCCGCTTTCCCGGTGGGGTCGAGACCATCGTGGACGCGTTGCCGGACTGGCTCGAGGCGCACACGCTGCCGGCGACCGCCTACGCCGTGATCGTGACCCGGGGGCACCGCTACGACCTGGACGTGCTGCGGCGGCTGGCCGGCCGCCCGTTGCGCTATCTCGGGCTGATCGGCAGCCGGGCCAAGGTGAAGCGCGTGTACGACGCGTTGATCGGGGAGGGCGTCAGCCCGGAGGCGCTGGCTGCGGTGCACGCGCCGATCGGCCTCGACATCGGCGCCGTGACGCCCGACGAGATCGCCGTGAGCATCCTGGCGGAGTTGATCGGCGTGAAGCACGGCAGGCTGGCCGCGTCCGGGCGGACGCCCGTCAGCCTGCGCTGGGAAGGCGCCGTCGAGTCCGCCCGCTGATTCAGCGGGCGCGCGCCGGGCCGCGGCTCACCGGATACACGCTGACGTGGTCCCGGAACGCCGCGATGTACAGCAGGTACTGGCCGTTCAGATCGAATGTCGGGATGCGGTCGCTGATCCGCTCCGTGATGTCCGGCGCCGCTTGCCTGATGGCAGCGTGGAGCTGCCTGAGCGCCCGGCGGGCAACCGGCTCGGCGCCGGCGATGTAGCGGGCAACGGTCGTCGTCGTGGCGGTTCGCGGTACCAGGACTCCAGGCGCCAGCGTCACACGTGAGCGCGGCATCAGAGGCCGACGAGCCAGTGCGTGCCGAGGTCGAGCGGGAGATCCAGCAGCCGGTCGACGAGCGCCGGGCCGGCGCGGTTCAGGAAGTACACGCCGCTGAGGGCTCGCTCCTGTGGCACGCCGTCGGGAAACGCCTGCGCCTGCGCGTGGCGGAACTGGCGGCGCAGCGTCTCGTCCTTGCGCTTGGCGGCCTGCACCGTCTTGTTCTGCAGCTTGCGCAGGTCGTCCTGCATGCGCCCGAGCGTCGAACGGACGCTCCCCTCCAGCGTGGGATCGAGTGCCGGCACGACCTCAGCCAGGCGTCCCATCTGTCCTGAGATGCCGTCTTCGGCGTCCTGAAACGCGGCGGTGATGGCCGCCGGGATCTGCGATGCCAGCAGGCGGTTCAGCGCCGCGTCGTCACGCGCCTGCAGCGCGTCGAGCGTCATGTCCGACCGCGAGAGAAAGCGGAGGGCGTTCGAATCGAGCAGCGTCACCGAGAGTCTCGGATACACGAGCGGCAGTAGCACGCCGAACGCGTCGTAGACCTCCTTGAGCTGTGCCAGGTAGCCGAGTTCCCCCGGTCCGGCGACGTAGCAGGCGGTGGGAAACAGGCTGTCCTGGACGATCGGCCGCAGGAGCACGCCGGGGCTGAAGGACGCGGGAGCAGCCAGCGCCGCCTGGCGGAGCGCCTCGCGCGGTTCTTCGCGCTCACCCACCAGGCAGACATCACCTCTGACGAGCACGGGTTCGCGCGCCTCACGCACGCGGAAGAGGGCGGCCGAGCCGTCGGTGGGCGTCACCTGGGCCCGGTATCCCCGCTGCTCGAGCCGTGCGCCCGCCTCGGCCGCCAGCCTGGTCGTGCGTGGGGCGTGCGCGATCTCGTCAGCCAGGACGTCGGCCACGAGCGCCTTGGCGTCGGGATCCGACGGGTCGAAGACCACCAGCCCGTACGGCCCCAGCGTGGCTTCCAGCCAGACCCGAAGGCCTCGGCCATGCCAAACGCCCTCGGCATACGCGCTCCCGAGCGTCTGCAGGAGGGTGGCCGTGAAGTCGGTGGCGGGGAGGTGCCGCTGCAGCGTCTCGAGCGCACGTACACCGCCGGCATCGAGACTGAGGGCCCCGACCGGCAGGCGTCCGGCACCGTGCAGCTCCTCGAGGGACACCGTGACGCGCTCGTCGTCGCTGCCGAGCAGGTAGCAGGAGCGAACCTCCTCCCAGTCGTGATCCTCCGCGTCGATCCAGAAGACGGGGACGGCGGGCACACCGTATCGGTCGTGCACGTCGGCTGCAAGGCGGATGGCCGTGATCGCTTTCAGCAGGGTGTAGAGGGGACCACCAAAGAGCGCGGCCTGCTGCCCGGTGACGATCGCGACGCCGCGCGGGTCCTTCAGACGTGCTGTGGCCTCGCGCGCCTGCTGCGGCGCGGCCCGGCGCTGCTGCTGGGCCGACACGACGTCGGCGATCCGGTCGCGCCGGCCGGTGGCGCGGGTTGCGGCCTGAAGCGGGTTGCGCCACGCCTCGGGCGCGGCCGGATGTCCCGCGAAGAACGGCGCCACGCGCGCGGGGTCGAACGCGTAGTCGCGCGACAGACGCGACGTCCACGCGAGACGGCGGATGTCGATGGGTGCGGGCGTACCCGGATCAATTGTGGCGGGATCGCGGGACATGCCGAGGCCGGGTTCGACTCTCGCAGAGCGGGTGTGGGGTGTCAAGGGACGCTGCCGGCGCACCGCCGCGGCTCGTCCGTGCGACGTGTTACGATCGGGACCCGTTGGCGCGCCGTTCGCAGCCCGCCGGCCTCAGCGTCTCCTTCACATCTGCATGAACGCAGTCCTCGCACTCGAAGACGGCACCTGGTACCGGGGTGTCTCGGCCGGCGCGCCCGGCGAGACGGCAGGTGAGGTCGTGTTCAACACGAGCATGACCGGCTACCAGGAGGTGCTGACCGACCCGTCCTACGCCGGACAGCTCGTCACGATGACGGCGCCGCAGATCGGCAACTACGGCGTCACGGGCGAGGACCAGGAGTCGCGCGGGCCGAGGGTGGCCGGCTTCATCATGCGCGAGACCTCGCCCGTGGCGAGCAACTGGCGGGCCGAAGGATCGCTGCGCGACTACCTCGCACGCCACGGTATCGTCGCCATCGCGGACGTGGATACGCGCGCGTTGACCCGCGTGCTGCGGTCGGCCGGGGTGATGCGGGGCGTGATCGGCACGGGCCAGGTCGATCCGCAGGCCCTGGTGGAGCAGGCGCGATCGGCGCCGAAAATGGAGGGCACGGACCTCGTGCGCGACGTGACGTGCGAGGAGCCCTTCGAGTGGCGGGAGCGGGCCGCGGCCAACGGCGCGGCGGCGGAAGAGGCGTTCGGCATCGCACCCGGGCGCCGGGCCGCGCGGCCCCGTCGCGTCGCGGCGTACGACTTCGGCATCAAGTACAACATCCTGCGGCGGCTGACGGCGTACGGCTGCGACGTGCGGGTGTTTCCCGCCACGGCCCCCGCATCGGACCTGCTGGCCATCGAGCCGCACGGGATCTTCCTGAGCAACGGGCCGGGCGACCCGGCTGCGCTGCCGTACGCGATCGACAGCGTCCGGGACCTGCTGGCGGCGAACCGCCCGACCTTCGGCATCTGCCTGGGTCACCAGGTGCTCGGCCTCGCCCTTGGTGCCGAGACGTTCAAGCTGAAGTTCGGGCACCGGGGGGCCAATCACCCGGTGAAGAACATGGTGTCGGGCCGGATCGAGATCACGTCGCAGAACCACGGCTTCGCCGTGGACCCCTCGTCGCTGCCGGCGCACGTGTCGGTGACCCACATCAACCTCTACGACGGCACGATCGAGGGTTTCCGCCATCGGGATCGGCCGGTCTTCGCCGTGCAGTACCACCCGGAGGCGTCGCCGGGCCCGCACGACGCCGACTACCTGTTCGGCGAGTTCCTCGACGCCATGGAGCGCTGATGCCGCGGCGCACCGACATCCACAGCGTTCTCGTCATCGGCTCCGGCCCCATCGTGATCGGCCAGGCGTGCGAGTTCGATTACTCGGGCACGCAGGCGTGCAAGGCGCTCAGGGCCGACGGGCTGCGCGTCATGCTGGTCAACAGCAACCCGGCGACGATCATGACCGACCCGGAGATGGCCGACGCCACCTACGTCGAGCCGCTCACGCCGGAGATCGTCGCGCAGATCATCGAAAAGGAGCGCCCGGATGCGCTCCTGCCGACCGTCGGAGGCCAGACGGCACTGAATCTGGCAGTCGCGCTGGAGGAGAACGGCGTCCTGGCCGCCAACGGGGTGCGGCTGATCGGCGCGTCGATCGACGCGATCAAGGTGGCCGAAGATCGCCTGCTGTTCCGCAACGCGATGCGGGAGATCGGCGTCGAGGTGCCGACGAGCGGCGTGGCCGGCTCCATGGAGGAGGCGCTGGCCCTGGTCGAGGAGGTCGGGTTCCCGGCGATCATCCGGCCGTCGTTCACCCTCGGCGGCGTGGGGGGCGGCATCGCCTACAACATCGAGGAGTTCCGGGAGGTGGCCGGCCGCGGCCTCGACCTGAGCCCCGTCCACGAGGTGCTGGTCGAAGAGTCGGTCATCGGGTGGAAGGAGTTCGAGCTGGAGGTGATGCGCGACATCGCCGACAACTTCGTGGTCATCTGCTCGATCGAGAACATCGACCCGATGGGCGTGCACACGGGTGACAGCATCACGGTCGCGCCGGCCCTGACGCTCACCGACAAGGAGTACCAGCGCATGCGTGACATCGCGCGGCGGATCATCCGCCGCGTGGGTGTCGAAACGGGCGGCTCGAACATCCAGTTCGCCATCGACCCGGCGTCCGGGCGCATCGTCGCGATCGAGATGAACCCGCGCGTGTCCCGGTCGTCGGCGCTGGCCTCGAAGGCCACCGGGTTCCCGATCGCCAAGATCGCGGCGAAGCTGGCGCTTGGCTACCACCTCGATGAGATTCCGAACGACATCACGCGCCTGACGCCCGCGTCCTTCGAGCCGACCATCGACTACGTCGTGGTGAAGTACCCGCGCTGGAACTTCGAGAAGTTCCCGCAGGCGGATCGCACGCTGACCACGCAGATGAAGTCGGTCGGCGAGGCCATGGCCATCGGCCGCACGTTCAAGGAGGCGTTCCTGAAGGCCGTGCGCTCGCTGGAGCTGGGCAGCCGGGGCGCCAGCCTGTTCCCGGCACCGCCGGGGGAGTCCGGCGACGCG
>VFZH01000094.1 GCA_016871255.1 Acidimicrobiia bacterium
GCTGGCGTCGCCGTGCGTACTGCTGCGCCAGGTCCCGCTCCCGGGCTTCAGCGGCCGCCAGATCGGACGTCGCCGTCCGGACGGCATCGGCTGCGGCGCGCGCCTCAGCCTTGAGGGCGCCGAGCTGTGCCTGCGCGCTCGAGACGTCGCTTTCGGCCTGCACCGGGTCAATGCGCGCCAGCAGCTGTCCCGACGTCACCCGATCGCCTTCGGCCACCGGAAGGGTGACGATCTTCCCCATCGCGCCGGAGCCGATCTCGGCGTAGCGGGCCGGGACGATCTCCCCGGAACCGGCCACCGTCGACTGGAACGCGACCCGCCGGGCCACCTCGCCGGTTTCCACCCTGGTGGCAGGGGCGCCGCGCCCAGGCCGCAGGACCAGCAGGCCTGCGGCGAGGATGGGCAGCGCGACGATCAGCAGCCGGCGAGTTCGAGGACCGACGCTCACGTTATGCCCCTTTCAGCAGGACGCGCCCCGCGTGCCCTGGAACCGCCCCCGAAGGGGCCGGCTTCAGCCGGCCCGCCGGCCAGTTCGTGCTGGCCGCCACGAGGGTCGACAATGGCGAACTCCAGACTAGAAGCGCCAGTCCAGGCCCAGGATCGGAAACAGCCCGAGCTGTTCGCTGACCCGCGCGCGGTTCTGCCGGCGATCCCAGCTGTAGCCCGCCACGTTCCGCCGGTTGGTCACGTTCTGCGCGCCCGCGAACACGGTCACGCCACGGCCGGCCAGCTCGAAATGGCGATCCACGCGGAGGTCGAGCCGGACGTAATCGGGCGCGCGACCGGCGTTGACCTGCGCGAGGTCGTACACGGCGCGCCGCTGCGCCACCGATCGCGCCTCGTCGAACGGCGTGAACGGGCGGCCGCCGAGCCACGCCAGCCGCATCGACACGTCCCACTCGCGCGACAGCCGCAGCCCTCCGACGACGTTCGCCACGAACGGGTAGTCGAACGAGCCGGGCCGGAGCACGCCGTCGAGGCCAGCGTGCCGGACGCGCGACAGTGCGAGGTTCGCCTGCCCGTGCCAGCGGCCCGCGCCCGCCTTGCGCTCGGCGAACAGCTCCACCCCCTCTGCGCGGCCGCGGCCGGCGCTGACCATCGGAAACACGATGTCGCGCACGGCGAAGGTGTCGCCGACGTTAGCCAGCGAGAGCGACGGGACCTGGGAGGACACGGGGTAGTCGCGGTACTCCTTACGATAAGCCTCCGCCGTGAACCGGGTCCTCGCGCCCGGCGCCCAGGCCACGCCGGCCACGTAGTGGTCCGCCTCGAACGGCTCCAGCCCGCGGTTCTCCGGGTAGGCGGTCAGGAACACGAAGAACGGCTGCTGCACGTACCGGCCGTAGGAGGCGCGGAGCGAGACCCGGTCCGTCACGGCGTAGTCGAGGCCGACTCGGGGTGTCACACGGCTGGCGCCGAGGTACTCGTAGCGGTCGAAGCGGAGGCCCAGCGTGGCGCTCAGCCGGCCCGCGACGGGCCGGGTGCCCTGCAGGTAGCTTCCGAACGCGGTGGGCGAAATCCGCTCATCCAGCCTGAAGGGGTTGACGTCCGGGTCGGGGAAGTACGGACTGTCGCTGCCGAACGGCGAGGCAGTGTCGTAGCGGACGCCGAAACGCTTGACGCTCGCTCCGGCCTGGAGCTTCCCCACCAGCGGCAGCCAGGTCGTGAGGTCGTACTTGACCGTGGTCTCCGACTCGGTGGAGCCTTCCTCGAAGACCACCGTGCCTGCGGCGATCTGATCCTCCACGGAGGTGCCCGACGGGGGGATCCCGTTGCGGATCAGGTCCGCGACCCGCTGGTTGACGGTCGCACGCGAGTACGTCACGCCGAGGAGCCCGACGCTGCGGCTGCCGAAGAGGCGCTGCCAGTTGAAGCCGGTGGCGCTGCGGCGGCCGTCGTAGCGGATATCGAGGTTGCTGAGCTCGTCCGACGGGTCGCTGTCGCCGGTCAGGCCGAGGCGGATCTCGTCGAACCCGGACACGTTGACGAGCCACACGCGATCGCGAGGGGACATGTCGTACACGACCTTGCCGTTCACCGTGTAGAGCACCGGCACGCCGCCGATCCCCACGTCGTCGGTCACCAGATCGAGGAAGCTGCGGCGCGCGGACGCGATCCAGGAGCCGCGGCCCGCACGGCCCAGGGGTCCCTCGGCCACGACACCCGCGCCGGCGAAGCCGAGCGTGGCCCGGCCGGCCAGCGCCGTGCGGCTGCCCTCGCGCTGCGTGACCTGCAGCACGCTCGACGTGCGGTTGCCGTACGCCGCCGAGAAGCCGCCCGCCAGGAACGTCACGTCCTGGATCAGCGCGGCGTCGAGCATGCTGACCGTCCCGCCGGCGGACGCGAAGGTCGCGAACGTGTTGATGTTCGGGATGTCGATGTTGTCCACGACGTACAGGTTCTCGAGCGGGCTGCCGCCGCGGACGATCAGATCGTTGCGGAAGTCGTCCGTGCCGATGACGGCACCGGGCAGCGACTGGACGTAGCGCGACACGTCCTGGAGCGCGCCGGCGCTGTCGGCCACGTCGCTGGCCGAGACCAGGAAGCCGGAGTTCTTGATCTCCTCGGGAATCCGCTGGGCCGGTGCGGTGACGGTGACGGTCTGCTCGAAGGCTTCGAGGGCCGGGAGTTCCACCTCCACGACTGCGTCGAGACCGGCACGCACCTCGACCTCCTGGCTCTGGAAGCCGGGCCGTCCGGGCGCGAGGATCTCCAGACGATACGCGCCGGCCCGGACGCCGTCGATCGCGAACCGCCCGTCTGCGCCGGTGACATCGCACTGCCCCGTCGCGATGATGCAAACGGCCACGTCCGGAGCCGCATCCCCGGATCCGGTGACCTGTCCGCGCACCGCTCCCACGCCACCTGTGTCCTGCGCGTGCAGCGGAAGTGCCGACGCGGTCAGCCACAGGGCCGCGAAGGCGGGCGCGAGGCGGCCGCGCGCTGATGTCCGTCCTGCCGTACTCATGGTGTGGGTTCCCCGATGGGCCCGCCGCGGGCGGCCAGGCGCGTCAACTGCTCCAGATAGGCGTCGAAGGTCTCGAGGATGACGGCGCGGGGCGAGAGCGCGGCGGCGTAGGTGACGGTGCCGGCACCGCCGCACCACAGCTCCACGTCCCCGGGCATCTGCTGCACCAGCGTGGTCAGCTCGCGTTCGCGGGCCGCATCGTGCTCCGCGAGTGTCAGGCCGAGCACCAGTACCTGAGCGCGCGACCCGGCCAGTGCCGCACGAATCTCGGACGCGGGAAGGTCGGGCCCGAGGTAAGTGACGGCGAACCCGCGGCTGGCCGCCAGCATGGCGCCGCCGAGAATGCCGATCTCGTGGCGATCGCCGGACGGCGTGGCGAACAGGAGGCGCCTCGCCGTGCCCGCGCTCGTGTACAGGCGCACGAACGCGCCCAGCATGTGGCGCATCGTCGCCGACATGAGGTGCTCGTGCGCGATGCCCCCCGGATGGACGTGCCACGTCTCGCCCGCCTCACGCAGCCGCGGCAGCAGGACGTCCCGCACCAGATCGAGGGGCGGCAGCATCACCGCGAGGCGGGCGAACTCCAGGTCGAGGGCGGCGTTGTCGAACCCCTGAATCGCGTCGCGGAAGCGGGTCGTGTCCAGCACCGGCCGGTCCGGCCGCGGCGACGGCCCGGGTGCAGAAGACGGCACGGACAGCAGGCTCTGCAGCTCGTCGTCGCCGAGCGACGCGATGCGACCGATGGCGTGCCCGCCAGCCACGGCGTCGCTCAGCAGACGGAGGCGGGACACGTCGGCTTCGCTGTACAGCCGCCCTCGACCGTCGCGCGACGGGGTGACCGCGTGATAGCGCCGCTCCCAGGCGCGCAGCGTGTCGGTGCTGATGCCGGTCAACTTCGAGACCGCCCGAATCGGGTAGCGCCCCGTCGCGGCGTCCGATCCCGTCATCGCACCACCGTCCAGACGAGCATCGCCGCCACGGCCGTCGCCGCCGTGCCCCACGCGACGTCCACGAGCACGACGATCAGCGGCCAGTGCCTGAGCGTCGCCAGGTTCGTGAAGTCGTACACGCCGTAGATGACCAGCCCGAGCACCGCGCCGTAGCGTGCCGCCTCGGCCAGGCTCGCCGCCCGCGGCACCGCCAGCAGCGCGATGCCGATCCCCAGCATCACGTACACGATGGCCGCCGCCGACCAGTTCGGCGCCATGCCGCCGTCGGCCATTCGCACGATGGGCGCGAGCTGCTCCCGGTAGAAGCGTTTCATCACGACGCCGAGCCAGAGGCCATCCAGCACGACAAAGGCACCCGCGCCGACAGCAAGGCGCGCCAGGAATGTTGTCATGCGCCGATTATCGACCCATCTGGCTATTTTGTCAAATTAATGTCCAGGACAAATACTTGACACAAGCCGGACACGCGGCTAGGATCGATGGCCATGAGCCGGGTAGCGGTCATCGGCGCGGGCATTTCGGGCCTTTCCGCGGCGTACTTCCTGAGCCGCCGGCACGAGGTGCACCTCTTCGAGCGCGAGCCCCGGCTCGGGGGCCACACGCACACCGTGAACGTGACGGGAGTGGACGGCCCGCTGCGGCTGGACACCGGGTTCCTGGTACACAACGACCGGACGTACCCGAACCTGGTGCGGCTGTTCCGGGAGCTGGGTGTGGCCACCCGCGACTCGGACATGTCGTTCGCGGTCTCGTGCCGCCGGAGCGGCGTCGAGTACAGCAGCCGCGGCGCGCGCGGGTTCTTCGCGCAGCCGCGCAACCTCTGGAGCCGGTCGCATCTCCGGCTGCTGGGCGACATCCTGCGGTTCAACCGCGAGGCGCCGGCACTGCTCCTGGCCGGCGACGGCGGTGCGATGACCCTGGGCGACTTCCTGGATCACGGGCGCTTCAGCGACGAGTTCATCCATCGCTACCTGTTGCCGATGGCGTCGGCCATCTGGTCCGCGTCGCTCGGCGCCATCCGCGCCTTCCCCGCGCTGACGCTCGTGCGCTTCTTCGACAACCACGGGCTGCTGGGTCTGCGCTCGCAGCCGACATGGAAGGTCGTGGCCGGCGGGAGCGATGCCTACATCCCCCCTCTCACGGCCACGCTCGGCGATCGGATCACGACCGGCGTGTCGATCGACTCGGTCAGCCGGGGCGCAGAGGGCGTCACCCTTGCCTTCGCGGATCGCCCGGCACAGACCTTCGACCACGTCGTGTTCGGATGCCACGGCGATCAGGTGCTGCCCCTGCTCGCCGATCCCGCCGACACCGAGCGTGATGTCTTCGGCGCCTTCGCGACGACGACCAACGCAGTGTGGCTGCACACCGACGCGACCGTGCTGCCCCGCCGCGAGACGGCCCGGGCCTCCTGGAACTACCTGATCGCGGGGGATCCCTCGGCCCCGCCCACGGTCACCTACGACCTCAATCGGCTGCAGGGCCTTCAGGCGCAGGAACGCTACTGCGTGACGCTCAACCCGCAGGTGGCCATCGCACCCGAGCGCGTCCTGCGGCGGTTGACGTACCGCCACCCGCTGTACACGCGCGCGGCGATCCAGGCGCAGTCGCGCTGGCGCGACGTCAGCGGCGTCGCCCGCACGCACTACTGCGGCGCCTACTGGGGCTACGGCTTCCACGAAGACGGACTCAACTCGGCGCTCCGCGTGGCCGCTTCGCTGGGAGTGACCTGGTGATCGCGCCCGGCCTGTTCGTCGGCACGCTGCGCCACCGCCGGTTCGCGCCGGTCCCGCACGCGTTCACGTACCGGACGTTCATGGCGCTCCTCGACGTCGATCGCGTGCCGGCGTTGATGGGCGCGTCCCGGCTGACCGGGTACGGCCGGGCCGCCTGGGCGTCGTTCCACGAGTCCGACCACCTGGGCGATCCGCGGCTGCCGTTGCGGGCGCGCGTGGCTGTCGAGGCCGATCGCGCCGGCGTCCGGTTGCCGGAGGGTCCGATCTACCTCCTCACACATCTGCGGTACCTGGGCTACTGCTTCAACCCGGTGTCGTTCTTCTACGTCTTCGACGCCGACGGGCGCCTGCGCCACGTGCTGGCGGAGGTGCGCAACACCTTCGGCGGTTCGCACGCCTACTGGCTGAGGAACGAGGCGCCGGCCCGGTCGGCGTTTCACGCACGCGCGGCGAAGTCGCTCTACGTCTCGCCGTTCCTGCCGGTGGACCTGGACTACGCGTTCACGCTGACGCCGCCCCGCGACCAGCTGGTGGCCCACATCGAGGCGCTGCGCGGCGGAGCGCCCGTGTTCGACGCGACGCTGTCACTCGAACGGCGGCCGTGGAGCGCCCGGGAGATCCGGCGTCAGCTCGTCCGGCAGCCGGCGGCCACGATGGCGGTCACGGCAGCCATCCACTGGCAGGCGCTTCGGTTGTGGTGGAAAGGGGTCCCGGTCGTCCGGCGGCGCACGGCGGACGGCGTCGATGAACGGGCCGCCTGGCAGCGCGGCACATCAGGAGCAGCAAAGGAGCAATCAGCATGAGAAGCCGATGGGCGCGTCGGGCGTTTCTGGCGGGCATCGCGCGGCTGCGGGGGGGCGTGCTTCACCTGGTGCTCCCGGACGGCAGCCGCTGCCGGTTCGGTACGCCCTCGGACCTGGAGGCGACACTCGTGGTCCGTCACGACCGCTTCTTCGGCCGGGTGCTGGCGGGCGGCGACATCGGGATCGGCGAGTCCTACATGGACGGCGACTGGACCAGCCCGGATCTCGTGTCGCTCGGACGACTGATGATGCGCAACCGCCGCGCGCTCGACGGCCGGCTGTCGGTCGTGGCCGCCCTGCGGCGCGTGGTCGAGAACCTCGGCCGGAGGCTGCGCGACAACTCCCTGGTCAACAGCCGCCGGCACATCCGCCGTCACTACGACCTGGGGAACGAGTTCTTCAGGCTGTTCCTCGACACCGAGCTGATGATGTACTCGTGCGGGCTGTTTCGATCCGCCGCCGACTCGCTCGAGACGGCGCAGGCGGCCAAGGTGGATCGCGTCTGCCGGCTGCTGGACCTGACACCGCGCGATCGAGTCCTGGAGATCGGCAGCGGCTGGGGGGGCTTCGTGCGCTGGGCGGCGACCCACTACGGATGCCGGGTCACGACCACCACGATCAGCGACGAACAGTATCGATACGTCCGCGACTGGAAGGCCGGAGCCGGCGCGATCGGCGAACGCGTGGAGGTGCTGCGCGCGGACTACCGAGAGCTGGCGGGGCGGTTCGACAAGATCGCCAGCATCGAGATGTTCGAGGCCGTCGGGCTGGACTACTACGACGACTTCTTCTCGGCGGTCGACGACCTGCTGGCGCCAGAGGGGGTGATGGTCCTGCAGACGATCACCGTGGACGATCAGTGGTTTCCCCGCTACCACGGGTCCGCGGACTGGATCGAGAAGTACATCTTCCCGGGCGGCGAGCTGGCCTGTGCGGGGGAGATCGCCCGCTCGCTCGCGCGTTCGACGTCGCTGTCGATGTACGCCGCGGAGAACTTCGGCGTCCACTACGCGCACACGCTGCGGGCGTGGCGGCACCGGTTCCTGTCGCGCCTGGATGACGTGCGGACGCTCGGATTCGACGAGCGCTTCATCCGCATGTGGGACTTCTACCTCGGCATCTGCGAGGCCGCGTTCCTGGAACGGCACACGGGTCTCTTCCAGTTGCTGCTGGTCAGGAACGAAGCGCGGAGACGGTTGTTCAACGATCCCCTCGCCGCGAGCGCCGTCCGGCCGGCGGCAGCGACGAAAGCGGGGTTCGCGGCCTGAGCGGCAAACCGGTCTGGACGGGTTGACCCGCATGCGTGTGCTCCTCACAGGCGCCACCGGCTTCATCGGGCGGGCCCTCGTGCCGCTGCTCCGCGGGCAAGGGCACACGGTCGCGGCCTGGACCCGGTCGGCCACGCGCGCCCGAAGCCGCCTGGGCGCGGAAGCGGACGTGATCGGCGCGGCCGGTGGGACGCCCGCCCTCGCCGCCGCCCTTGCCTCGGCCGATGCCGTCGTGAACCTGGCGGGCGAACCGATTCTCGGTGGGCCATGGACAGCCACGCGTCGCACCCGCGTACGCGACAGCCGCGTGGGCCTCACGCGACAGATCGTCGAGGCGATCGGCGCCCGCCCGGCTCGTGTCCGCGTGCTCGTGTCCGGCAGCGCGACGGGGTACTACGGCGACCGCGGCACCGAAGTCCTCACCGAGGCCTCCGAGCCCGGCGCTGGCGCGCTCGCCCGGCTGTGTCAGGACTGGGAGGAGGAAGCGCACGCAGCCGAAGCGAGCGGCGTGCGTGTCGTGCGGCTCCGGACCGGCGTGGTGCTCGGCCGCGACGGCGGCGCCCTCGCCACGATGCTGCCGCCGTTTCGCGCCGGTGTGGGCGGCCGGCTGGGATCGGGACTCCAGTTCCTGCCGTGGATCCACCTCCACGACCTGGTCCGTATCATCGCCGCCGCCCTGGTGGACGAGCGGCTGACCGGCGCGGTGAACGCCGTGGCGCCGGAGCCGGTCACCAACCGGCAGTTCACGCGGGCACTCGCGACAGCGCTCCGGCGGCCGGCGGTCCTGCCGGTTCCCGCACCCGCACTCCGCCTGCTGTTCGGTGAAGCCGCCGCCGTGCTGCTCGACAGCCAGCGGGTGACACCGGCGGCCCTCGAGAGAACCGGCTGCCGCTTTTCGTTCCCGACGCTGAACGGCGCGCTGGCCGACGTCGTCGGCGGTGAGACCGTGTCGGTGGGGCCCGTCTCGGCCCCGGTGGCGGCGCAGGGCAGCGGCGCCAGCCGGCGGTACCTCGAGCGCCACCCACCGATCTACGAGCTGACGGCCACGACGAGGGTCCGCGCACCGCTGGACGAGGCCTTCGCGTTCTTCTCCCGCGCGGAGAACCTCGGTCTGCTGACGCCGTCCGCCATGCGGTTTTCGATCGCCGGACCGCCGCCGGTCATCGGCGAGGACGCCACGATCGAGTACCGGCTGCGCGTGGGTCCCGTGCCGATCATGTGGCGCTCGCGCATCGTGGACTGGACGGAGGGTGTACGGTTCGTGGATCTCCAGGAGCGCGGGCCGTACCGCACCTGGTGGCACGAGCACGCGTTCGACGCCGAGGGCGAGATGACTGTCATGCACGACCGGGTGTGGTACGCCCCGCCGCTGGGCCCGCTCGGCCGGCTGGCCAACCGCCTCTTCATCGTCCCGGCGCTGCGCCGCATCTTCCAGTACCGGGCGGACGTGATCCGCCTTCGGTTCGGAGCGTGATGTGATCGCGCCGACGACCCCGGCGCTCCGGCCGCATGAGGACGTGATCCGCGCGCTCGAACCGGAGGTCGAGCGGCAGCTCCGCACCCTTCGGCCGATCGACACGGCCTGGCAGCCGACCGACTGCCTGCCGGATCTCGTTCAGGAGGGCTGGCCCGAGCGGCTCGCCGAGTTCCGTGACGCGGCCCGCGCCGTGCCCGACGACCTGCTCGTCGTCCTCGTGGGCGACATGGTGACCGAAGAAGCCCTGCCCAGCTACTCCACGGCGCTCAACCAGCTCGTGGGCGACGCCGAGGGCACCAGCCCTGCGCCGTGGGCGCGCTGGCTGCGCGGCTGGACGGCGGAAGAGAACCGCCATGGCGACGTGCTGAACGCCTGGCTGCGGTTGAGCGGGCGTGTCGACATGCGGGCGATCGAGCGCACCGTGCACGCGCTCCTGGCCGGCGGGTTCAACTCCCGGAGCGGGACGGATCCGTACAACCTGCTCGTGTACACCTCGTTCCAGGAGCGGGCCACGCGGGTGGCGCACGCCGGTGTGGCCCGGCGTGCCGAGCAGGCCGGCGAACGGCGACTGGCGCGCATCTGCCGCGCGATCGCGGGCGAGGAAGCGCGGCACGAGCGCTTCTACACCGCCATGATGGCGCACGTGCTGGACGTGGACCCAGAGGGCGGCGTGCTGGCGTTCGCGGCGATGCTGGAACGGCAGATCGCGATGCCGGGCCGAGCCATGACCGATGGACGGGAGCCGGGCCTCTTCGATCGCTTTGCGCTGGTCGCCGAGCGCACCGGTGTGTACACCGCGGCCGACTACGCGGCGATCGTCGAGCACCTCGTCTGCGCCTGGCGAATCGGAGATCGCCGGCTGTCAGGGGAAGCCGCCCGCGCGCAGGACCATCTCTGTGCGCTCGGGGCCCGCTACGGCCGGCTCGCAGAGCGCGCGGCGGAGGCGGCGGCCAGGCGCCCGCCTGTCAAGTTCAGCTGGATCTTCGACCGCGTCGCCTAGGCGTTCCGGTCAGCTATGAGCTGACAGCTGCGAGCACCGGACACGGCGGAGGAGGACGCGGCTCAGCGCGCAGTCTCCCGGCCGCCACGCTCGCAGCACGCATACGAGGGCGAGCCCGGCACGGACGGGGCGCAGCAGCCGGTCGAGCGCTGCAGCCGTTCGATGTCCTTCTTCACCGTGTCGATGTGTCCAACGGCGTGTGTGATCGCCTGCTGAATCGTCGTGACCAGCGGGTCCACACCGGGGGCCAGGCCGTAGTGCACCCAGAGGCCGTCCCGCCGCGTGGTCACGATGCCTGCGCGGCGCAGGTAGGCGAGGTGGCGCGACGCCTTGGGCTGCGGGATCTTCAGGCTGTCCTGGATGTCGCACACGCAGACCTCGCCTGTCGTCAACAACCCCAGAATGCGCAGTCGGGTCCCGTCGGCAAACGCCTTCAGCACCGTTTCGAGCTCGGTCAGCTGGCTCTTCATATATTCGCCTTGACAGATGCGGTTTGGTGCGGGTAGCCTTCCAAGCATACGCGAAGACGAATATAGGAGGTGACCATGACTCGTCTCGAACTGCACTGCACCTGCGGCCCGTCGGAACCGTGCGAGTCCGGCTGCTGCGGTGGCGGTGGCTGCGATTGCTGAACGAACGTGAACGAACGTGAACAGCCGGCCGGCGGGCTCGCCCGCCGGCTGGCTGCCGAGGGCGTCGGCACGGCTCTGCTGCCCGCTGCGATCGTGGGCTCCGGCGTCATGGGCGAACGTCTCGCGGGCGGGAGCGCCGGCCTGGCGCTGCTCGCGAACACGCTGGCGACCGCCGCGGCGCCGGGCGTGCTGATTCTGACGCTGCGGCCCGTTTCGGGCGGGCGCGTCAACCCGGCGGTCTCCCTGGCGGACGCCGCGACGGGCGCGCTGCCGCGTTCCGATGCCGGCTCCTGCGTTGCCGCATAGCTCGTCGCATGCGTGCCGGTGTCGTTCCGGCGCATGCGATGTTCGCCGAGCCTCTGATCGCCCTCTCCAGCCGGCTGCGCAGCGGAGCTGCACAAGGGCTCAGTGAAGGCGTGGCCACCTTCGGCCTGCTGTTCGTGATCTCCCGGATGCGTGAGCTTGCGCGCAACCAGCCGCGCGCCGACTGCGAGCCGGCAGGGGCGTGTCCACTCCGTCCATGTGCAGGTGACTTTCGCCAAGTGCTTGCAGAGCGTATACGTGCAGCGTCGGTGAGGTGGCCGAGAGGCTGAAGGCGGCGGTCTGCTAAGGTCGCCGGAGATCAGAGAGCGGGCCTGGAATTCACGATTTCAGGCCCGTTTTTTATTGGTTCCTTCGTTGGCGTTGGCTGCCGATTGCTGGCCCTCGGACCGAGTTTGGGCACACTGGCGGGCACACTGGAGCCGACGCCAATGTGTGCCTCGTGGGCACACGTTGCGCTCCCCTGAGGGTGAGATGTCCCGGACCGATGGACCTCGCGGCAAGTCGCCCTCGTCAGCCTCACCAGCACGGCCGGAGGCAAAGGCGATCGACGCGAGTGAGAGACGCCTGCTTGCGGCGGTTTCGCGGGGCGAGTGGACCAGCATCGAACAGCTCTCGACTGCCCGATCTCGCTACGCCCGTTTCGCACGGGCAACGCGTCGCCAGAGAGAACCGTAGCCACAGGCTGAAACCGTGGAGCTCGCGACCGTGCCGCGTCGGCGTTAAGATGGAGCATCATGCGGGTCACCATCCAGTTGCCCGACGACATCTCCGCGGCCCTGGAGGAGCAATGGGATGATGTGCCTCGCCGTTCACTCGAGGCCATCGCAGTCGAGGGCTACCGCAGCGGCGCACTGACCGAGTCGCAGGTCCGGCGGCTCCTGGAACTCGATACGCGGTTTCAAGTGCATGCTCTGCTCAAGGAGCATCATGTGCCGCTGCAGTACACCGCCGCAGACATCGACGACGACCTGCAAGCGCACGAGAACTCGGGATTCTGCCGAGCCAATGATCGTCGTGGCGGACAGTGGACCCCTCCACTACTTGATCCTGCTCGAACACGTCGACCTTCTCCGCCGGTTCCACGGCCAGGTGCTGGTACCGGATCTCGTCGCCGGTGAGCTCACCATGGTCGGCGCGCCCGAAATCGTGCGCGAGTGGATGGCCAACCCGCCGATGTGGGTCGAGGTGCGTCCGGTCACTGCGGACGCCATCTCACTGATCACGGATGATTTGGATCCCGGCGAACGAGCTGCCATAGCACTCGCTGAGACTGTCGCAGCCGATCTGCTCCTGATCGACGAAGCCGCCGGCCGCGCGGAGGCGAGGCGTCGACGGCTGCGAGTGACAGGCACGCTGGGCGTGCTCCGGGCAGGTGCTGAGCAAGGCGTGGTCAACCTGCCCGAAGCTAGAGCGACTCAAGCGCACGACCTTCTATCTTGATGAGACGCTCGTGAAGTCGGTCTTCGCTCCGTGGCTCGAGTTATAGCCGGAGGCCGATTCTCGCAGCGCAGCGACTGTGACGACGACCAGCAACGCCTACTGCGCCGCCCTTGGCATCAGCCCGCCGCGGATCGAGGAGGCCAAGTCCAGTCCGGATGCCAACTACTACAGCCTGCTGATCATTGCGCTTCTCGAGCGAGGCGCGCCCATGACGCTCGAGGACGCGGCCGCGAGATTCGCAACCGCCGGAGTCACGTCGAATGCCGAGGAAGCGCTGGCTGCTCTCAAGCGGTGCAAGCCGGCGCGGGCGCCCATCTATCGGGATGGGGATTTCTACGCGCTCGATCCTCATGATGATGAGGTCGACTTCTGGCTGTTTCGTCTCGGCCTGAGGCGGCCACGCAGTGCACCGCTGCGCGCCGTCTCGAACTGCTCCGAGCCTTTGCCATCCGCAGATCAGCCCGTCACCATCGCCGCTCTGGAGGAAGCGTGGAAAGAAGGCGTGCCTTCCGCGTGGTCGGCGCAGCGTGTGGCGGTTGCGGTGCTTGACGCGCATCAATCCCCGATGTCGGGCGACGATGTCATCGCGTTCGTGTCGGCGCGGAGCCGGTGGAGCGCGCTGCGGCCGGAGTCAGCGCAGTTCTGGCGCAGCGGCGCCATCGTCGTCCGTGAAGACGGTGTGTGGGAACTGGATCGGAATCACGAGGTCGTGCGGTCCACGCGAGAGGCGGTTCGCAAGCGCGTCAGCGATGTGCGGCGCTGGGCAGCAATGCGTCCTGACACGGTCGCGATGGAGGCCCACCGGCAACGCATCGAACGCGAGCGCGATGCCCACGCTCACGAGTTGGCCGCGATGCGGCGCGTGCTCGTCCACGCCTCTCCTGCGACGCGACCTCGAGCCATCGCACTTGTCGATGTCGGGGCACGTAAGGTGACAACCTTCCTCGCCGACGAGATCACGCCAGCGCTCCAGCGACTGAGCGAGTACGACATCATAGGCGCCGTCAACGTGCGGGCCTTGCTCCGCGAGTTGGGTGTCGCCCCCGGCACACGCCGGCTTGCCGAACTCGGCCCTCCACAGAAGACCCGACAGCTCAATCGTCGAGGCCGAACCCTCACGATTACGACGGCGCTTCTCGTTCAGGGATCGTGTGGCATCAGTCGGCCGTTCGGCGACGAACCGACGATGCGCGAGTACTTCCGCAGCGGGGCGCACTCCAGGCTCAGACGCCGGCTGGAAGCCGACGCCAAGTCGCTCTACGCGCTCTATCAGTACGGGCGTCTGCATGGCTGTGTTCGTCTCCGCTGGGGCTTCCTCGACGAGATGCTGCCTGCACCGTGGGTTCATCGAGACGAGTCCACGCTGTACCACTTGCTGAAGGAGGCACACGAACGACAGGTGGCGCTCGAGGTCGTCGTCGGCAGCGCGCCCGGATGGGCAGACCCTTGGGCTCGCGCTCGCCGCGCCTTCGCGGCGACGGACGCGTGGCATTCACCATCCCTGCTCGCCGACGAGCAGGGCTACGAGATTCCCAGGGCTGACGTGCAGTCAGCGCGACTGCTGGACGGCCCCCGAGAGAACGAATGAGGGTCCGACGGCGTTCTGGCCCTGGCGCAACCCGGCGTCGGGAGGCGACGGAAGACCCAGAGGTCGATCAGGCGCTCGACGCCATGAGCGCGCAGGAGCTCCGAGCGGCCATCCGTGACGTCCTGCACCAGCTCGATGACGGCGCGAAGGACTCCATCATCGACGCATTGCTGGCGCGAGGAGCCAAGGCCACGTCGGGCTGGAAACCGGCCCGCCCATCACAGCGAATCGTCGAGGAGGCGAAGTCGTTCTCGGACGCCGCGCGTCAGATCGGCCAGGCGGATCCGGACGATGTGACCGAACATCTGCGCCATGCGACCAAGGCCTTCCTCGCCGGCGATCACGCGAGCGCACGAGCCGTCTTCGAGGCGATCTTGGCTCCGATCGCGAGCGTCGACATCGACCTCGGCCAGCACGAACTGGTCGAAGAAGTACTTCGCGTCGACGTGCGGGCGTGCGTCGCGCAGTACGCCGCGAGCGTGTATACGACGACCGCCATTCGCGAGCGTGCCGACGCGATCATTCGAGCGCTCGAGCAAGTCGAAGGTGTCGGGACGCTTTCGAGTCCGATCAAAGACATGGAGGACGTCTGTGCCGGAGCGTTGCCGGATCTCGGGACGTTCCTTCCGCGGTGGGTGAAACGTCTCGAACGCTTCCGCCCGTCGGCGGACGAGTGGGAAACACAGCACGAGCGCTGGCTGCGTGAAGCCGTGTTCCGCATGGACGGCGTCGACGGTCTCGAGCGGATCGCGCGAAAGACGAGGCGGCCGCAGGCGTGCCTAGCCTGGTATCAGGCCTTCGCCGACAGGGGTGAGTGGACGGAAGCGCTCAGAGCATCCGAGGCGGCAACAAGGCTCGTGCGCCAGTGGCATTGGCGCGGCGAGCTGCTGGACGGGGCCGCACTCGCGGCGCAGAAGCTCGGACGGCCCGATCTATCTAGGCGGTTGGAGGCCGCATGGCGCGCGGCTCCAACGCTGACGCGGTTGCTCCGTTGGCTCGTCGTGGACGGTTACGAGTGGGCGCCCATTCGAGCGAAGGCTG
>VFZH01000095.1 GCA_016871255.1 Acidimicrobiia bacterium
CTCCAGCCTGGGTTGGACACCCGCCCCGTACACGATCCGCCGCGTCGGGCGGCCGTTCGATCCGCCCTCGTCGATCGCAACGACCCGCAGCACGTCGTCCTCGTACTCCTCCCACACATCCGTGCGCCCGTCGCCGTTCGTGTCCGTTTCCGTCCGCACCAGCACGTCCTGCCTGTAGTACTCCGTGCGGTCGACGACGCCGTCCCGGGCGGTCGAGATCTCCACGCGGCGATCGTCTCCTGTCTGATACAACCACGAGTCCTCGATCCCATCTGCCTGCGACGAGCCCCCGAGCCGCGCGAGTTCACCGTTCTCGTCGTAGTACTCCCAGCGATCGACCAGGCCGTCGGCATCGCTGTCGCCCTCGAGCCTGACCACCCGGCCATCGTCGAGGAAGGTCTGGACGTCCACCCGGCCGTCGCTGTCGTAGTCGTAGTCGATGCGGACGAGCGCACCGGTGCCCTCGTCGTAGGCCGGTGTGACCACCCCCGACTCCCCGCCGCACGCGGGCAGCAGGGCGGCGGCCCCGAAGACACCTGCTGCGGCACCCCCGCGTACCCGGGACCGGAGTACCCGGAACCCGCGGCCGCAGGCCTCACACAGCTTCGCCCCGTGACTCACATCGATGCGCATTGCGAGCCCTCCATCTCGGTCCGCCGGACGAGCGCGACAGCCCAGGAGGCACCGTGGCTCA
The DNA here is from genome assembly GCA_016871255.1 of Acidimicrobiia bacterium. GTDB lineage: Bacteria > Acidobacteriota > Vicinamibacteria > Vicinamibacterales > UBA2999 > VFZH01. Next base: position 695 of record VFZH01000095.1, read on the forward strand.
TCCTGCCCTATCGGCGCGTGCCGCGGCGAGCGTTACCGGCCGGGCGGCCGGGCCCGGGGGCGTTCCGACTCGACGCTACCGCGCCGATCGCAGGCGCCGATAATGTCTGTCGTGCCCCACGTCTCCCGGCGCCCCGTCCTGGCCCCGTCGCGGCCTCTGCTCAAGTGGGCCGGCGGCAAGCGCCAGCTCCTGCCCAGGCTTCGCGCGTATTACCCGGCGTCGTTCGAGCGTTACATCGAGCCGTTCCTGGGCAGCGGGGCCGTCTTCTTCGACCTGGCGGCCGGAGGACACCTGGCGGACCGGCGGACCTGGCTGCTCGACGTCAATCCGGATCTGATCGGGTGCTATCGCACGCTCCGCGACGACCCGGAGGCGGTCATCGACGCGCTCTCGCACCTGGCCGCGGCTCACGCCCGCCAGGGCAACCGGCACTACTACGAGGTCCGGGACGAGCGTTTCAACCCGGCCCGGGCGGCCGGTTCGGCGTACACGCCCGAACTGGCAGCGATGCTCATCTACCTCAACCGCACGGGATTCAACGGGCTGTTCCGCGTCAATCGGGAGGGCGGCTTCAACGTGCCCGTTGGCCGGTACGTCAACCCGCGGATCTGCGACCGGGAGCACCTGCTGGACGTGTCGCGGGCGCTGGGGACGCCAGGCGTGCACCTGGAGCTCGGCGGCTTCGAAACGGCACTGGACCAGGCGGGGCCAGGCGACTTCGTCTACTGCGACCCGCCGTACGCGCCGCTGTCGCCGACGGCCAGCTTCGCACACTACACGGCCGGGGGCTTCAGCGCGGCCGACCAGGCGCGGCTGCAGCGCGCCGTGATCGGCGCCTGCCAGCGAGGTGCGTCTGTCGTGCTGTCCAACTCGAGCGCCCCGGACGTGCGCGCGCTGTACTCGGCGCCGGCGGCGCAGCGCGCCGGGCTGCGCGTCGAGCGTGCGCCCGCACGGCGGGCGATCAACTCGCGCGCCACGTTGCGTGGTCCGGTCGACGAACTGATCGTCTCCAACGTCACCGCCCGGCTGGAGGTCCGGCCCCGGATGCTACCCGCTCGACTCCGCCGCCCGGCGGGCGCGCGCTCCGCATAGCCGGCACCGATCCCGCGCCGCCCATCCACGCCTCCTCCTCCACGAGGCAGCCAGTCGAGGGTCCGGAATCGGGACCTGCAGCCAGCCGTCGCTCACCGAAGGCCGAGCGCACGCAGCGCCCGCCCGGCCGCGTGCCGCGCGGACATCCGGATCTGGTGCCGCCACAGGCCGAGGGACAGCCGCGCGCCCATCCACGCACGGGTCGCAGACGACGCAGGACTCCGTTCGCCGTACCGCACCATCCCCAGACCTTCGGGCACGTCGGCGCGGACCTCCGTCGCGCAGCCGTGCAGCCGAGCCACGCGTTGGCAGACCCGCCATGCGTCACGGGCGTTGCCGAGGACGTCGTGGATCAGGACCACGCCGCCCGCCCGGAGCAGGTTTCTGGACAGCACGAGGTGCAGGTCTCTCGGATAGCAGGGCTTGTCGTGATCGAGGAGGATCAGGTCGAACGAATCCGGTCCCGCACCCGACAGAAAGGCGCCGGCATCGCTGTGCACGAACCGGACAGGGGCCACAATCCCCCGCTCCTGGAGAAACGCCTGGAGCAGCGCGAAGGGCGGCGCGTTCGCGTAGGCGTGGTTGTCAACGCCCGTGTACTCGAACCCGGGCCAGTCGCGGGCGGCGGCGATCACGGGCGCCGCGAAGCCGCCCGCCTGCACGCCGACCTCGAGGACCTGCCGGCCGGGGAGGCGGCCCAGCAGATCGATGGCCACGTTCTCGAGCGCGGGGTGTTCGGGTCCGATGTGCCAGGCATCTGCCGGCACGCCCCGCTGTTCGTAGAACGCCGAAAGGGACTGCGACACCGGGGAGCGCGTCTCGGTCACGCCGGACATGGCCGCGCCAGCCTACACCTGAACGCCGGTGCCGCAGCCCCCCGATTGACGAAACCTATCGGTAGGTTTACGATCCCGAAGTGACGTGGGCCGAGGTGATCCGCAAGCTGAAGGCTGCGGGGTTCGTCGAGGTCCGGTCAGGAAGAGGCAGCCACCTGCTGCTCACGCAGCCAGCGACCGGCAGGGAGATCTGGGTGGCAATTCACACGAAGAAGGATGCCGGTCGGCTTGGCAACCGGATCCTGCGCGAGGCGGGGATCGAATGACAACGTTGTACCCAATCGTCCTCGAGACCGAAGACAGCGGCGCCGTGAGCGCGTACGTGCCGGGGCTGCCCGTGTATGCGGCCGGCGACTCGGACGCGAAAGCCGAACGTGCGATTCGCGCGCTCCTGGGGGAGTACCTGAACGCCCACCCAGCGAGCCGGCCGGATGCACGGGTTCGCGTGGCACGCTTCTCGGACACGGGTAGGCAGCGAGTCGAAATCGTTGGCGTCGCGGCCCTGGTGGGCGCAACGCGCACCGCGGCGAAGGCGCGTGCCTCGCGAGCCAACGGCCGGCGCGGTGGGCGTCCCTCCTCGAGCGCGACCGGGCGAACAACTCGGACCAAGGCGTCGCGCTGACGCGCCGACCGGGCGGCGGAGGTGCCCGCCTGCGCGTTCAGCGAGCAGCAGGAGCCGGGTGCTGGCGGCAGAGGAAGGGTGCACTGCGGCGTGACGAGCGCGCGGGCGCCCAGGGCGGCGTTGAAGCAGAACGCCTGGTCATCGTACAGGCCGCGCGGAAGGACTCCTCGAAGCCGCCCAGCCGCTCGAAGGTCGACCGCCGGACGAGCGCCGCGCTCGAGTATGGCGTGGCGTCGTCGTTCTCGATGCACAGGCGGGCGAGTGCGCCGGCGTCGGGGAGGGTGGCGTCGTCGAAGACGATCGGCCGTGCTCGGGGCCATCTGCGCTGTGCGGGGCAGAGACGGGGCGGATGGCATGAGAGGCCTTCGGTAAACGTCCCGGCTGTTTAATGCGCCGCCGCCGGCCGCGTGGCGTGCGTGGGGCGCATCGGCCACGCGGCGTCCGAGGGGTACTCGACGACCTGGCGCACGGCTGCCGTGCGGTTCTCGACGCCCAGCTTCTGGTAGATCCGCTCGCAGTGCTTGTCCACCGTCCGTGAGGCTGCCCCGAGGATGACGCCGATCTCGGCGTTGGTCTTCCCCTCGACGACCCACGCGAGCACCTCCGCCTCCCGGTCGGTCAGCCCCCACGCGGCGACCGCCTCGCTGGGGACGGAAGGGTGCGCTTCGGAGAGGTGCAGCACCGGCCCGGTTGACGATTCCAGGAGGTGTACCACCAGCCGCCGGCTGCCGACGTCCGCGACAAGAGGGCGACTCGGCGCCGGGAAGGCGTTGCGCGACCCGAACCGCCGGAGTTCGGAGTCCACCCACGCCTGGACCGTGGCCGGAAGGCTCCCGTCCGATCCGACGCTGCCGTCGAAGTGCTCGGCCAGCGCCGAGCAGGCGCCGGACGTGGCCAGCAGCACACGCCCGTCCCGATCGAGGAGGATCGCGCCGCCGTGCCGCCCGTCCACGATCGACGTCAGAGCGGCCACGGCGAGCGAGTTCCGGTACGCCTGCACCAGGTGGGGGCGCAGCAGGTTCAGCACGTCCCGGTCGCGCTCGGTGAAGTCCTTCCGGCACCGGTGCAGGCCGAGTCCGATGACGATGCCCTGCGGCAGCGAGGCTGTGACGGACGCGTTCAGGGCATGGTCGATGCCGATGCGTCGGTACCATTCGTTGTAGAACGTCGACTCGCGGAAGGCCGGGGAGGGCGAGAAGTCCGAGATCTTGTGAGCCGTGGTATCGCCCGTCCGGAGCGTGTAGGCGAGGACGGGGTGTCCGTGCATGACGTGCTCCCAGACGGGCATCAGCCCGAGGGGCACGGCGCTCTCGGGTGCGACCCAGTGGCGTGACGCCCCGAGGGCCGGGCGCATCTCGTCGAACGTCGTGATCTCGGAGGCGATCAGGGTGGGAACGTGCGACAGGACGAAGCGGACGAAGGCGTCGGGATCGAGCACGCCGTGCAGTTCGTGCACGAGCCGCCAGAGGGCGTCGAAGTCGCGCGCCGACAGCCTCGACCTGGCGCTCACGGCCGAAGCTTACTCCATCCCGTCCCGGCGCCGCGCCTGACGCGTTTGGATTAGGGGTTCCCGCGCGATCGCGGTCGCCGGGCGCGTTCCGGCGTGGCCGGGCGGGTCGGGTTCGGCCCATGGTCGAGCGCCAGCCGGACGGCGGAGGTCCGGTTCTCGACGCCCAGCTTCTGGTAGATGCGCTCGCAGTGCTTGTCCACCGTCCGCGTCTGGGTGGCAAGAATGCGTGCGATCTCGCCGTTGGTCTTGCCCTCCACGAGCCAGCGCATGACGTCCGCTTCGCGACGCGTGAGGTGCCAGGCCGGAATGAATCCTCTCGCCGCCGATCGACGCTCGTCGACAAGATGAAGGGTCGGGCCGGCGGGACCGTCGCTCAGCCGGATCACGACGCGCCGGCCCGAGACCCCGACGACGATCGCCTCGGGGTCCGTCGCCTGTCGACCGTTGCCAGGGACGCGATCGAGCCGCCGGCGAATCCAGCCGCTCAGCCGGATCGGCAGCAGCGTCCCCCGCCGAACGTCATGATGGAAGTGCTGGTCGAGTGCGCCGTCGGCCGCGGCGACGAGCGGGAGTAGCACCGCGTGCAGTTCGTGGAGCAGCCGCCAGAGCCGCACGAAGTCGCTCGCGGGCAGGTGAATCATCTGCCCTCAATTCTCCGGCACGTGCCTCCGGGGGCGTATACGTGGATCTACGTATTGATGGGGTCTGGGCCAGGTGGGTAGTGTCGGGACCATCCCGCGGCCGTGGGTGCCCGTCTCATCACAGGAAACGAGAGAGACAACGGCGTTGCCTGGCCGGGAACCAAAGAAAGGACGCACGACATGAAGGCACGGTTGCCGAACCTTACCTGCCCCTGGGTTGCTGCCGGCGCGCTGGCTGCCGCCTTCCTCCTCCTGCCGGGCTGGTCGGCCCCCGTCGGCCAGGCGTCGGTGGGCCTGCTCGGCCACTGGGCGGCCGATGGCAACGCGGACGACTCGAGCGGCAACGGACACCACGGCACGCTGATGCACGGCGCGGGTTTCGGGCCCGGCGTCGACGGCCAGGCGTTCGACCTCGACGGTCACAACGACTTCGTGGCGCTCGGGAGCACGCTCGGCAACGGCGCTGCAGCACTCACGGTCGAAGCGTGGGTCAAGCCGCGCGCGTTTCCGGGACCGGGTGTTGTTGGGCTGTCGGATTACATCGTCTCCGCCGACGATGCTGGAAGCTTCGCTGACCACAGCCTCTTCAGCTTGAACCTCAATCAGCACGGTCCGGTGACCTGGCTGCCGTCATCGATGACCGGCGTCAGCGTGTCGTTCGGCGTGCGCGCCGTGGGGCAGACCGAGGTGCACGCTGCGCTCGGCCACCCGGACGTGTACTACTACGCCTCCTACTGGTGGGGCGTGGCCATCGCTCCCAATCCGCCGGAGATCGCGCTGAACCAGTGGGCGCACCTCGTTGGCGTGTACGACGGATCGGAGACGCGTCTGTACATCAACGGCCGGCTGGCGGCCACAAGTTCGTCGCAGCCCGACGGCGCGAACCGCTCCGTCAGCGGGCCGCTGGTGACCACGCCGCTTCCGCGGCGGATCGGGCGCCCCGGCTACGATGCCGACCCGACCTACGGGTCGTTCAACGGGCTCGTCGACGGCGTTCGCATCTACGCGCGCGCCCTCGATGCCTGCGAGATCGGCGATCTTGCGGGCCATCCGTGCGAGCCTCCGCCGGAAGATGTCTGCGTCGGCGTGGCGGACGGCCTCGTGAGCTGCTGGGCCGCCGAGGGGAACGCGAACGACATGGTGGGGGTCAACCACGGGACGCTGCACAACGGCGTCGGGTTCGCCCCGGGCGTCAGCGGGCAGGCGTTCAGCTTCGATGGCGTCAACGACTTCGTCCGCGTCCTCGATTCGCCGACGCTCGACCTGACTTCGCACATCACGCTCGCCGCCTGGGTGAAGGCGACGCCCGACGCCGTCAACGGCAACACCGAATCTGGCGGCATCCTCGGGAAGGTCGTGCCGGTCGCCGCCGGCTGGACGGCGCCGTATCAGGCGTACAACCTGTTCTACTTCGGCACCGAGGATGCGCCCGCGTTCTACATGGGTTATGGCGGCGGAACGGCATATACGGCACTCGGGACACCTCTTGGCAGCGTGCCGCCCTCCGAGTGGCACCACGTGGCGGGGACGTACGACGGATCGGCCATGCGCACGTACATTGACGGACACCTCGTCAACACCAAACCGCTGACCGGCCCGATCACCGCGACCAACGGCCATCTCTACTTCGGGACCCAGCGCGAGGATCGTCTCATCGCCACCGAGACATTCAAGGGCCTGCTGGACGAGCTCCGGATCTACAGCCGGGCGCTCGACGAGTGCGAGATCCGCGAACTGGCGCACGACCCGTGCGTGCCGGCAGACACCGAGCCTCCGGTGATCTCGCTCGTCGACCTGCCGCCGCAGGAGGCCACCTCCGCGGCGGGGGCGATTGTCGCGTACGGCGTGTCGGCGTTCGACGAGGTCGACGGCGACGTGACGCCCGAGTGCGCGCCCGCCTCGGGGACGCCGTTCGCCCTCGGCGCAACGGAGGTGATCTGCACGGCGGAGGACGCGGCGGGCAACACCGCCCACCTGGAGTTCGTCGTGCTGGTGCAGGACACGACGCCGCCGGCGGTGACGGTGCCGGTGGAGGCATCGGAGGAGGCGACCTCACCGTCCGGAGCGGCCGTGGGGTTCAGCGCCTCGGCGCACGACGTGGTGGACGGACCGGTGGAGCCCGGCTGCTCGCCGTCGTCCGGCGCGACGTTCCCGCTCGGCTCGACGACGGTGGCGTGTTCGGCGACCGACAACGCCGGAAACACGAGCCCGCCGGCCACGTTCCCGGTGATCGTCCATGACACCACGCCGCCGTCGCTCAGCGTGCCTGGCGATATCGCCGCCGTCGCCACCGGCGGCTCCGGTGCGGTCGTCGGCTTCACGGCGTCCGCCACCGACATCGCCGACAGCGACCCCGTGGTGACCTGCGTGCCGCCATCCGGGTCCACGTTCCCGATCGGGACGACGACGGTGACGTGCACCGCCCTGGACGATGCCGGGTTGAGCGCGGGCGGCGGCTTCAGCGTGAACGTCGTGGTGACGACGGAGACGATCGAGGGGTTGCTGCGCCGCTGGATCACGAATCGGGGGATCATCAACTCGCTGATGGTGAAGCTGCGCAACGGGGCGTACGGCGCGTTCCGGAACGAGGTGTCGGCGCTGACCGGCAAGTGGCTGACGCCGGCGCAGGCGGCCGAGCTGCTGCTGCTCGTGTCGCACCTGTAAGGTTGCGCCTGACCCGGCTTCCACTCGAGTGGGTCGCCGGGGTCAGGGGAGTGTCATGAGAGTGGGCGCGCACGCTGCCGTCATCGTGTGACTCGTGGGGGCCGATAGCAGTTCCGCCGATTCGCGCGGCACCCATCGGGCCTGGCGGCGGGTCGGGCATGTTCACGCCGGGAGCAGGCGCGACAGTCTACGGTGGCCTGTTCTGGGACGTCTCCGTTGGCACCATGCCGTCGGACATCAACCCGGATTCACCGCAGGCGGTCGGCAAGCAGGGTGACGGCGCTGCTGTCGTGCAGGAACCGGTGCGCGTTCCGGAGTCCCCACGACCTGTCGCCACGATGGCAGCGTGCTCGCCTTTGCCTGTCTGCACCTCCCGGCTGTGGTACGCTGTGGGCGTTCCCGGGCGAAAGTGGCGGAACTGGCAGACGCGCCAGACTTAGGATCTGGTACCCGAAAGGGTATGGGGGTTCGAGTCCCTCCTTTCGCACCACTCGACTCGGCCGCGGCGCGGCCTCGCTCGCGGCAGGCCGCGTGGCGGCCGAATCGAATGGTGCGCCCTGAGCCCCCCGGCATGGCTCGGGGCTCCCCGAGCGATGTCGAGGGGAGCGAGGTCGAAGGGCGCCAGTCCCGAGCCGGTCGGCACACACCCTACCCCACACGATGAAGAACGATCTCGTTGACGTCTCCGACACCGAAAAGCACCTGACGATCGAGATCCCCAGCGCCGTGGTGGATGCGCAGATCGACCGCGTCGCGCGCGGGCTCGCGCGCTCGGCGCGCATCCCCGGATTCCGCCCGGGCAAGGTCCCGACCGGCGTGGTCAAGCAGCGCTTCAGGGACCAGATCCTCCAGGAGGTGGCGCGCGATCTGGTGCCGCGGGCCATCGGCGAGGTGCTCCAGGAGCGCGGGCTCGAACCCGTGGACGAGCCCGACGTCAAGGACTTCGCCATCGACCCGGGACAGCCGCTGAAGTTCTCGGCCACCTTCGCCACGCTCCCCGACTTCGATCCGGGCGATCTCGCGGGCCTCGTCGTCCGCCAGCCGCCCGCCGACCTCGCGGCCGACGCCGTCGACCGGGCCCTGCAGCGGCTGCGCGAGCGTGCCGCGCGGTTCGAGCCGGTCGAGGACCGTCCGGTCGCGGATGGCGACTCCGTCGTCCTGGACATCGTGCGCACCGCCGCTGGCGGCACGACCGACACGCACGAGAAGGTGCCGGTGACGATCGGGGGGGAGGCCAATCCCCCCGGGTTCGACGCGAACCTGATCGGCCTGGCGGCCGGCGCGCGGCAGGCGTTCACCGTCCACTTCGCCGATGACTACGCGGTCCCGGACATGGCGGGCACCGACGTCGCCTACGACGTCACGGTGCGCGAGATCCGCCGCCGCGTGCTCCCGGACGTGGACGACGACTTCGCAAAGGACCTGAAGCTGGAGACGCTGGCCGACCTGCGGACGCGTGTCGAAACCGACCTGCGGCGCGAGGCCGAGCACGCGTCGAGGCGCGACGTGCGCCGCGACCTGCTCGCGCAGCTGGCGCGCAGGGTGCCCTACGAGCTCCCGGCGGCCCTGGTCGATCGCGAGCTGGACCGCCGTGTCGAAGAGGTGGCCCGCCGGCTGATGGAGCAGGGCGTCGATCCGCGGCAGGCGGGGCTGGACTGGGGGGAGCTGCGGGAGGGGCAGCGGGAAGACGCGCGCAACAGCGTCGCCGGAGCGCTCGTGCTCGACCTGGTCGCGAAGCGCGAACAGCTCACGGCGACCCCGGACGCCATCGATCGCGAGATCGAGCAGATGGCGACGCGTGTCAACCGGACGCCGGCGGCCGTACGGGCCCAGATCGAGAAGGACGGGGGCATGGTCCGGCTGGCGGGCGCGTTGCGCCGCGAGATGGCGCTCGAGCACGTCCTGGGCCTGGTGACCGTGGTCCGGGCGTGATCCCGGGCCTAATGCGCGGCCCGGCACCCTTCGATACTTCCAGTGCGGAGCGCCGTTGACGGCCGGAATCCGCGTGCTAAGATGACCGCGCGTATCCCCCACCGCCACGGAGGGCCGCACAGGGCCGATGCCGCCGTCAGGCGGCGCTGCCGGTTACCCCTTCACCACACGTCCTGATTCCGCTTCCGCGTACGCCTCACATGACCGAACGTGCCCAGCTCGTGCCGATGGTCGTCGAGCAGACGAACCGGGGAGAACGCGCCTACGACATCTTCTCCCGCCTGCTCAAGGACAGCATCATCTTCATCGGCACGCCGATCGACGATTCCATCGCCAACCTGGTGATCGCGCAGATGCTGTTTCTCGAAGCCGAAGATCCGGACCGGGACATCATGCTGTACATCAACAGCCCCGGCGGCTCGATCACGGCCGGGCTGGCGATCTACGACACGATGCAGTTCATCAAGCCGGACGTGCAGACGATCTGCATCGGCCAGGCGGCGTCGATGGCCGCGGTGCTGCTGGCGGCCGGCGCGAAGGGGAAACGGTTCTCGCTGCCGAACGCGCGCGTGGTCATCCACCAGCCGCTGATGCAGGGGCTCGCGGGACAGGCCACCGACATCGACATCGCCGCGCGGGAGATCCTCCGGATGCGCGAGCGGCTCAACGAGATCCTGGTCCGTCACACGGCGCAGCCGGTGAAGCGGATCCAGGAGGACACCGAGCGCGACTACATCATGTCCGCCGACCAGGCGAAGGACTACGGCATTATTGACGACGTCATCCGGAAACGGGTGTAACATCGAGACGGGTCGTCCGATGGCAGGTGGCAGGTGCCGGATGGACCCGCTGCCTCGTCCGGCACCCGGAGCGTGAGACCGAAGCCGGTTCCCTATGGTCAAGAAGAACGGCGAGACCGAAATCCTCCGCTGCTCGTTCTGCAACAAGGACCAGCACGACGTCCGCAAGCTGATTGCGGGCCCGACCGTGTTCATCTGCGACGAGTGTGTCGAGGTCTGCAACGACATCATCGCGGACGACAACCGCTTCGACACGCGCGGCGTGCGCAGCTCGCTCCCCTCGCCGCCCGAGATCAAGAAGTTCCTCGACGAGTACGTGATCGGGCAGGACCGCACGAAGAAGAAGCTCGCGGTCGCGGTCTACAACCACTACAAGCGGATCGAGATCCAGAAGCAGCCGCGCAACCGGAACGACGTCGAGCTGACGAAGTCGAACATCCTGCTGATCGGCCCGACCGGCACCGGCAAGACGCTGCTGGCGCAGACGCTGGCCAAGCTGCTGTCGGTGCCCTTCACGATCGTCGATGCCACCACGCTGACCGAAGCGGGCTACGTCGGCGAGGACGTGGAGAACATCATCCTCAAGCTGCTGCAGGCGGCGGGGGGCGACATCGAGAAGTGCCAGCAGGGCATCATCTACATCGACGAGGTCGACAAGATCTGCCGCAAGGACGAGAACCCGTCGATCACGCGGGACGTCTCGGGCGAAGGGGTGCAGCAGGCGCTCCTGAAGATCCTGGAGGGCACGGTGGCCAACGTCCCGCCGCAGGGCGGGCGCAAGCACCCCCACCAGGAGTTCTTCCAGGTCGACACGACGAACATCCTCTTCATCTGCGGCGGCGCCTTCGTCGGGCTGGACAAGACGATCGAGCGCCGGGCGGGGCGGAAGACGCTCGGGTTCAAGGCCGATGTCGCCTCGGTCAAGTCGCGCGACATCGGAACCACGCTGGAATCGGTGGAGCCCGAGGATCTGATCCGCTACGGGCTCATCCCGGAGTTCGTCGGACGGCTCCCGGTGGTCGGCACGCTGCACGAGCTCGATCGGCCGGCCCTCATCCAGATCCTGACGCAACCCCGCAACGCGATCACGCGCCAGTACCAGAAGCTCTTCGAGTACGAAAACGTCAAGCTGCGGTTCACCGACGACGCGCTCGAGGCGATCGCGGAATCGGCGCTGACGCGGAAGATCGGCGCCCGGGGCCTCCGGATGATCATCGAGGATCTGATGCTGGACCTCATGTACTCCGTGCCCGGGCAGAAGAAGCTGCGTGAAGTGGTCGTGACGCGGGAAGTCGTGGAAGCGAAGGACAAATCGTTTACCCTGATCGAGAAGGCCGGCTAGGCCCCGGGGCCCGCGCCCAGGGCTGACGGCTCGGCTCCGGTCGTCGCGGCCGGGTGCCGCGGACCGTTTGCCAGGGAGCTCAATGGATCTCTACGAAACCTTGCCCGTCGTCCCGCTGCGGGACGTGGTCGTCTTCCCCCACATGATGATGCCGTTCGTGATCGGGCGGCCGTCGTCCATCCGGGCGCTCGAGCACGCCCTCGGGAAGGACAAGCGGATCTTCCTCGCCGCCCAGCACGACGCGGCCGTGGACGACCCGCACCCGGATGACGTGTACACGATGGGGTGCGTGGCGAACGTGGTGCAGAGCCTGAAGCTGCCCGACGGCAACATCAAGGTGCTCGTGGAGGGCGTGGACCGCGCGCGGGCGGTCGAGTGGAAGGAAGACAAGGGCTTCTACCGTGTCGTCGTGAAGACGCTGGCGCGCCAGCGCGAGACCTCCGGCGACGTGGAAGCCACGATGAGCCGCGTCGTGTCGCTGTTCGAGCAGTACGTGAAGCTGTCGAACAACCTGCACTACGACGCCATGGTCGCCGCCGTGCGCGTGGACGACCCGGGCAAGCTCGCCGACACGATCGCCGCCCACCTGCTGGTGGGCGTGGACGAGAAGCAGAACCTGCTCGAGATCGTCTCGCCCCTCGAGCGGCTCAACCGCATCGCCGGCATCCTCGAGATCGAGGTGGACAAGCTCCAGGTCGATCGCCGCATCCAGTCGCGCGTCAAGAAGCAGATGGAGAAGGCGCAGAAGGAGTACTACCTCAACGAGAAGATGAAGGCGATCCAGAAGGAGCTGGGCCGCAAGGACGACAAGGGCAACGAGATCGACGAGCTGAAGAAGAAGATCGAAACGTCGAAGATGCCCAAGGACGTGGAGGAGAAGGCGCAGCAGGAGCTGAAACGCCTCGAGGCCATGCCCCCCATGTCCGCCGAGGCGACGGTCTCGCGCAACTACCTGGACTGGCTCATCGCCGTGCCCTGGCACAAGAAGACGCGCGAGAACCGCGACCTCAAGCACGCCGAGACGGTGCTCAACGAGGACCATTACGGGCTGGACAAGATCAAGGACCGGATCCTCGAGTTCCTGGCCGTCCGGACGCTGGTGAAGAAGCCGAAGGCGACGATCCTCACCTTCTCCGGCCCCCCGGGCGTCGGCAAGACCTCGCTCGCCAAGTCGATCGCGCGCGCGATGAACCGCAAGTTCGTCCGCCTGTCGCTCGGGGGCGTGCGCGACGAGGCGGAGATCCGCGGCCACCGGCGCACCTACATCGGCGCGTTCCCCGGCCAGATCGTCCAGATGATGAAGAAGGCCGGCACGCTCAACCCGGTCTTCCTGCTGGACGAAGTGGACAAGATGTCGATGGACTTCCGCGGCGACCCCTCGGCGGCGCTGCTGGAAGTGCTCGACCCGGAGCAGAACAGCACGTTCCTCGATCACTACCTCGACGTCGAGTTCGACCTGTCGCACGTGATGTTCATCTGCACGGCGAACGTGCTCCACACCGTGCCGCAGGCGCTCCGCGACCGGATGGAGGTGCTCCAGCTCGCCGGCTACACCGAGCTCGAGAAGATCGAGATCGCCCGGCGGTTCCTGGTGCCCAAGGCCGTCGAGGGCGCCGGGCTGACGTCCGAGAACATCGTCATCACCGACGCGGCGATCTCCACGATCATCCAGCGCTACACGCGCGAGGCCGGCGTCCGGAGCCTGGAGCGCGAGATCTCGTCGATCTGCCGGAAGGTGGCGCGCAAGGTCGTCGTCGAAGGCGGCAGCTTCAGCGAGGAGATCGGCGCCGAGCAGGTCACGGCGTACCTGGGCGTGCCCCGCTTCCGCCCGAGCGCGGCGGAGGAACAGAACGAGGTCGGCATCGCCACCGGCCTGGCCTGGACCGAGGTGGGCGGCGAGCTGCTGGTCAGCGAAGCCACGCTGATGACCGGCAAGGGCAAGCTCACGCTGACCGGCAAGCTGGGTGACGTGATGCAGGAGTCGGCGCAGGCGGCCCTGAGCTACGTGCGGTCCCGGGCGGCCGAGCTGAGCCTGCCCGAGGACTTCCACTCGAAGATCGACATCCACGTGCACGTGCCGGAAGGCGCCATCCCGAAGGACGGGCCGTCGGCCGGGATCACCATGGCCACCGCGCTGGTGTCGGCGCTGACGAAGATCCCGGCCCGCCGGGACGTGGCGATGACGGGCGAGATCACCCTGCGCGGCAAGGTGCTCCCGATCGGCGGCGTCAAGGAGAAGGTGCTGGCCGCGCACCGCGCCGGCGTCACGCACATCGTGCTGCCCCGCGACAACGAGAAGGACCTGGCGGACATCCCCAAGAACGTGCTCGACGCGCTGGATCTGCACCTGGTGTCCACGATGGACGAGGTGCTCAGGATCGCGCTGGCCGAGCCGCTGCCGCCGCGCCTGTCCGCGGCGGTCGTCGCCGACGTGGTCGACACCGGAGACGCCATCACGCATTGATCGTCAGCGCCGAGTTCGTCGCCGGTGTCGTAGCGCCCGGCGACTTCCCCGCTGAGCGGCTGCCCGAGGTTGCGCTCGTCGGCCGCTCCAACGTGGGCAAGTCGAGCCTGATCAACGCGCTGGCGCGCCGCCGGATCGCCCGGACGAGCCGGGCGCCCGGCAGAACGCGCACGGTGAACGTCTACCGGATCCGCCGCGGGACCGCGCCCGCGGTGTACCTGGTGGACCTGCCCGGATACGGTTATGCTCGCGCGCCGCGCGCGGGCGCCGGACCGGGATCGCGCAGCCCGGCCGAGCGGCGGCGCGCGGCGGCGCTGGAGTTCGACCGCATGCTGCAGGCCTATTTCGGCCGGCCCGGGGCACGCGGCGCGCTGCTCCTCGTCGACGC
>VFZH01000096.1 GCA_016871255.1 Acidimicrobiia bacterium
CGTTCGAACGACTCGATGCCGCGCTCACGGAATTTCTCGAGGAGGTACGTCTTGTTGCCTGAAAAACTTGACTCAACTACTCAGATTTCACTCGGTCAAGGCTTCTAGTGCCCACGGATGTTCTGGCTCGCCCCGCCCGCCCGCTTCCGCCTCTACACACGCGCCGCCGACTACGTACACCTCCTGCTTGATGTCCTGACGGGCCGGACGGCCGCGGGCGACGACGTGAGGCAGCTGGAACGCGCCGTCGCCGCGCGCGTCGGCGCTGCCCACGCGATGTGCGTGCCGCAGGCGCGGGTGGGGATCCATCTTGCGGTGCGGCACCTGATCAGGCCCGGCCAGGCCGTCGTCATGTCTCCCTACACCATCGCGGACGTCGTCAACATGGTGATCTGCGCCGGGGGCGTGCCGGTGTTCGCCGACATCGACCCCAGCAGCACCAACATCGCCCCGGCCGACGTCGAGCGGCTGATCGACGATCGCACGGGAGCCGTGCTGGTGACCCACCTGCACGGCATCGCTTGCGAGGTCGAAGCGATTGCGGCCATCTGCCGCGCGAAGGGTGTCCCCCTGATCGAGGATGCCGCCCAGGCGTTCGGCGCCCGGGTCGGCGGCCGCTCGGTGGGGACGTTCGGCGACGCGGGCGTGTTCAGCTTCGGGATGTACAAGAACGTGACCGCGTTCTACGGAGGCATGGTCGTCACGCCGAACGAGTCGCTGGATCGAGCCATGCGGTCCGAGCTGGCCGATGCGCCCCTGATGCCGCTGGGCGCGCTCTGTGCCAAGGCCGTCTCGGCGCTGGTCACGGATCTGGTGACGGCACCGCTGCTCTTCAGGACGTTCGTCTACTGGCTGTTCCGGTTCGCGCACCTGCACGACATCCGCGCCATCACGAGATTCGTGACCGTCGAGCTCGACACGTCTCGAAAGGACAGGCTGCCGGCATCGTACCGATGCCGCTTCCGGCCGGTCCAGGCGCGCATGGTGCGGCGCCAACTCGACCGCGTCGATGCGAACGCGGCGGAGCGGGTGAGCTACGCCAGGATCTACCACGACGGGCTGAGCGGGCTGGCGGGCCTGGTCACGCCGCCGTTCCGCGACGACGGCTCGTGCGTGTACAACTACGTCCCGATCCAGTGCGAGGATCGGGAAGCGCTCGTCCGGTGGGCGATGCGCCGGTACCGCGACATGGCGGTGCAGCACCTCAAGAACTGCGCGGCGCTGCCCGCGTTCGCGCCCGAGCAGCGGGAGTGCCCGAACGCCGATCGGACGGCCGCGGGGACCGTGCTCCTGCCGAACTACCCCGGATACGGGGAAGCGGCGGTGCGGAGGAACGTGGCTGTCATCCGCGAGTACGTCGACGCGGGTGCGCCCTGCCATGAACGAACGTGACCTTGTCACGGTCGCCGGGCTGCACGCGGCCTGCCTGCCCGATTCGCTGGTGGCGTCGCTGGGGCCGGCCTACGTCCGTTCTTTCTATCGCTATGCCGCGCGGTCCCCGCGCGAGCTCGTGGTGACGGAACGGAACGGCCACGGCCTGATCGTCGCCGTCGCGCTGGTCAGCCTCGAACCGGGCACGTTCCAACGCCGGCTCCTGCTGCACACGTCGCTGCTCTGGAGCCTGGCCAGACGGGCCGGGGTGCTGGTGGGCCTGCTGTGGGCGGCGGTGCAGGGCAGGCGCAGCCACGCTGAACCGGGGGAGTCGCACCTGGACTCCGGCGTCCCGGAGATGCTGCTGATCTACACGGCCGCTCGGGAGCGGCGGCGCGGGCGGGCGCGCGGCCTGCTCCGCGAGGTCGAGCGCCAGTTGCAGCGGCGCGAGGTCCGCGCCTATCGGGTGAGAACGGTGCTCGACCCGTCGAACAGCGCGCTGGCGTTCTACCGCCGCCAGGACTTCGTGCCGTGCGGGACCTCGGTACGCTTCGGCACCCGTTTCCAGGTCTTCGCCAGGACGCTCGATCCCGGCTCGGCCTCGCCGCCCGGCTGACCGTCCGGCCGCCCCGGCCGCAGGGTTGGCCCGGCGCCTCAGTCCAGGAACGACAGCAGCCGTGGTCCCGATTCCGGCGGCCGTGTGTCGCACGGGACATCGACGAGGGGCCGGCCGTTGCGCCGGATGCCCGCCGCGATATCGTCGTGCCCGAGCCGGTCGGCCAGACAGGCCGCGCGGGCGTTGCCGGGTGCGTCCAGGTCGGCGCCGAAGCTGAGCAGCATCATCACGGTGTTGGCCTGGCCGGCCGCTACGGCCACCAGAAGAGGCGTGACCATCACCTCGCGCCCCGCGGTGAGGTCGGGGTCGCGGAACGGGAGCGGCGCGTTCGGATCCTGTCCGGCTTTCACGTGCGCGTAGGCCTCCTCGACGCTGCCATTCCGGAGCGTATCCGCGAACGAGCGGCCGGGCGGCGGCGCGGTGAGCGGCGACGCCGGCCTCATGAGCCCGCCACCCTCGATCGCCGCGAGACCGAGCGCCCCGACGAGGGCGGGGGCGGCCATCAGCCAGGTGACGAGGTGTGCGCGGGGGACGGTGTTCACGGGATCGACATCCGGAGCGGTCACTGTTCGCCCAGCAGGGAGGCCGCCCACTCGGGGTACGTGCTGCGCCGGGCCGCCGCCGGATCGAGCCCCTGCCCGGCCATCGATTCGAGAATCCGGAGGTACCGGGTACGATCGGCGAAGTCGGCACGCCGACTCGCGAGCGCGGTGATCCACTCGCGCTGACTCGCTTCCGACGCGGCGCGAACGTCTTCGATCGTGCCGACAGCCCTGATCTGCCACGCGGCGGCCAGCAGGAACAGGCCCACGACCAATCCGCCCGACGTTCCCGGTGGCGTCAGGCGCCAGGCGGCCGCGCGAACGGCGTGGAAGGCGGCGAGCGCGTAGAAGACGACCGACATGCCGCCCAGCCGGTCGCGAGCGTAGTTGAACCCGAGCGTCCCGGAGGCCGCCACGGCGATCACGGCGAGCACGACCACGCGCGATTCCGGCGACCACGCGCATCCCCTGTCGCGCCTCATCACCTGAACCCCCCACCAGGCGATCAGGCCGGTCAGGGCGAGAGAGGAGAGCACGTGGTTGACCTGCCACGGCGCGATCGTCCCCTGGAGCGCGTCGCGGATGGTCAGGAACCGGCCGTTCGACGGCTCGGAGAACAGGATGTTGCCGGCCGTGCTCACGGCGTTGTAGGCGTACAGCCACCACGGGAACGCCCCGAACCGCTCGAACGCGTCGTCAGCGGCCACGACCTGGAATCCGAGCCCGACGTCCTGCTCGAAGGGGCGCCAGCTCCCGGCCGCGCCGAAGCGAACCGTAAGGTAGACGAGGGCAACCGCGGTGACCGCGGCCGCCGTACCGCGCCCGACTCCCGGCGCACCCATCCACCACGCAACCAGCAGGATCGGCACGAGGACCAGCCCCTGTTCCTTGAACCCGATGGCGACCAGCACCAGCACGACCATCGACGGCCCGTGCCACCAGGCCGCCGGCCGCTCCATGAGCCACCACAGCATCAGCGCGATCGGCATGCCGACCAGCGTCATCAGCAGCGGCAGCTCCAGGTTGTCGCGAAACCCCGGCATCCCCACCAGCACGGCGAGCGCGAACGCCGCAGCGGCGGCATCGAAGGCGGTCCGGGGCCGAACGCATCGCACCAGCAGCAGGATCAGGACGGCCGCGGACAGGATCTGGAACAGCTTGAAGGCCTGGAGCGATGTGCTCTGCGTCTCCGTGCCGCGCCAGAGCACGGACCACGTCAGGTGATAGAGCGGCCGGTACCAGGAGCGTGCCGTCGGGTCGAAGAACGAGAGGAGGGATCGCTCCTGCGCGATCTCCACGTCCTCCAGCAGGCTCACCGTTTCGGAGATCGGGTACGGCGTTCGCCACATGGCCGTGCACAGGACGATCGTCAGAGGCGCGGCGACGCCGAGCACGGCGAGGCTCCACAGGCGCTCCTGCCTGCGCGCGGCGGGTCCGCTCTCAGGTGCAGTCCAGTCGTCCACCACGGGGAGAGGGCGCTCAGGGCCGGGCGGCGCGACGGTGCGCCGCCGCCGCCGGGTGACCAGGACGAACGCGATCGCGCCGAAGGCGCCCGTCGCGACGGCGGCGGCCGGCAGTTGCCGCGAGCGATCCTGCGCGAACTCCGGACGGTACCGCAGCCGGTTGAGGTGCGCGGTGTCATCCACCGCGCCGTGCAGGACCAGAGCCCTGATATTGGAGGTCGACGGGTCGGTCAGCCGGTACTCCCACGTCGTGCCTTCGTCCAGACGGCCTGAGGTGAGGTGAAACCGCCGCTCGGCGTCTGCCCGCTGGTTGTCCGTGGTGGCGGGCGTCCACCGTATCCTGACCGTGACCGGGTGTCGCG
This sequence comes from Acidimicrobiia bacterium, assembly GCA_016871255.1. Lineage (GTDB taxonomy): Bacteria > Acidobacteriota > Vicinamibacteria > Vicinamibacterales > UBA2999 > VFZH01. The sequence continues at coordinate 4,355 of VFZH01000096.1, forward strand.
GCCAGACCGCCGAGAGCGTGAGCCAGGCCGCCAGGGTCGCCACCGCGAACACGGCGGCGCCTGTTGCCAGGAGCCGCCGCAGTGTGCCCCCGATGAGCGTCACAGCGGCGATTGTATCGCCGGCGCGGCAGGTCTGCGGCTGGACACGCGGTTGATTTTGAACAGCGAAGCGGTATTCTCCGGGGTGTGGAAGCCACTCCGGGGATCGAGACCGGGCGCCGCGGTCGAGCCTGGCACGCGGCCCTGCTCCTCCTGAGTGTGCCGCTCGGGGTGGCGCTGGCGGTGGCTCTCTGGCGTGTGCCGTACGCGATCAGCGAGACCGTCGCGGTACTCGAAGACGTCCAGCGGCAGAACGTGCTCTCCTTCTTCGACCTGTCACACGCGTACGTAAGGCCCGTCTTCTATGCGCTGCTGGTGGGCGTGTGGACGGCGGCGGACTCGCTCGCCACCGCGGTTGCCTGGATGAAGGGGCTGCACGTCGCGACGGCGCTGCTCGTCGTCGGGGCGTTCGTCGCGCTGGTGCGCCCGCGCAACGCGCTGTCGCTCGGCGCGGCGGCGGTGGCGGTGACGGTGCTGGTCGGTTCGCCCGGCTTCCGGGACAACCTGGAGAACCTTCCCCTCAACCAGATGCTTCTGGTCATGCTGGTGGCGCTGCCAACCTGGGCGCTCGTGGAGCGGCCGCGGCGCTGGTGGCACGGCCTCGCGTTCGTGGCGGCGACGGCTCTCGCCATCGGCCTCAAGGAGCAAGGGCTTCTGCTGGGCGTGGCGGTGGTAGCCGCCGGGCTGATGCGCGCGCCGGGCGTCAGCCGCGGCGCCATGGTGGCCCTCACGGCCCTGGTGATTGCCTACCTGGGCCTGCGCATCCTGACGCCGGGAACCTGGGAAGTCTTCATGCAGGACGTGGGGCTGGGGTTCCGCCGGATGCCGCGGCAGGAAGCGCTGACCCGGTTCGGGGACTGGCCGTACGGCGTGTATCTCTACAGCATGACGAGTACCGCCCTTCGGGTGCTGTTCGCCGAGCCGACCGACGGGGTCTTCGGGTTCATGCGCCAGGCCCTGGACGGGGAGTACCAAACGTGGGCGGTCATCGAAGTGTTGTCGTCGACCGCGCTCACGATCGTCATCGGGTGGTGGGGTCTGCGCGCGTGGCGGGAACGCCATTCATCCGAGGGCGCGACGGCCTGGCGGCTGGCGGTGGTGACAGGGCTGATCGTCGCGGGGTCGGGGGCGTTCGGGTTCAACTTCACCCGCGATCGGTTCGGGGGACTGGCCGCGCCGTTCTATGCCCTGTGCGCCTTTCACGCGCTGCGCGCGGCCGCCGAACGTGCCGCGCAGGGGCGCCGACTCCTGCTGTGGCCGGCGGTGGTGCTGCTCCTGGCGCTCGCGGGAGCCTGGCAGGTGCGGGCGATCGGCACCGTGCTGTACCTCCGTGCGACAGCGGAGAAGAACCAGCGCGAGTGGCTCATCGACGTGCGGCTGCGCCGGGCCACCTTCGCTGATCGGGAGGTGTACCTGTCCACCATCGATGCCCTCGTTGAGCAGGGGTTGCGGCCGCTGAGCGGCAGGGGTGGCCGCGATCCGCGTTGGTACCGGATCTTCGGGTCGTGGTGATGGCAGCGAGTCGAGGGACCTGGAGCGTCGTGGCGCTCGCCCTGATGCTGCCCGGGCTCGCCGGCGCGGTCTTTCTCGCTGACCTGGCGGCACGCCTGGCGACTCCTCCGCCGGCCGTGCAGAGGTCGCAGGACGCGCTGATGGACGCAGCCCTGACTGGCACCCTGACGCACGCGCTTCGTCTGATGCAGGAAGGCGACGACCCCGTCATGCCCGGACCGCTGGTGCACGGCGAACTGACCGGCGGGCAGGAGGTCACCGTGACGCCTCTGGCGATCGCCCTGGCGCTCGGCGACGACAACATGGTCCACATGATGCTGAACCATTTCGTGCACCCCGAGGATCCCCGGAGGGCGCAGGCCCGGTGCCTCGCGTCCCGGCTGAAGGGCGGGGCCGCCACGGAAGCGTTTGCGGACCTCCTCCCGCTTCCCGACGGCGGCTGTCCGGACCTGCCCTGATGCGCGTGCTGTTCGTCGTCAAGCAGAAGAAGAACGTCGACACGTTCCTGTCCACGATTCAGTGCCTCGTCGATCGGGGGCACGAGGTGCGCCTCGGTATCCAGGAACGGGATCCGGAGCGCGATCGGGGAATCCAGCAACGGGTGGCGTCGCCCCGGCTGCAGGTCGTCGTCCCGCCGGTCTCGAGGACGGATCGGTGGGCCGGCACCGCGGTCGTGGGCCGCGGCCTGCGCGACGTCGTGCGCTACCTGCGCCCGCCGTTCCACGAGGCCGTCAAGCTGCGGGCCCGGGCCGTGCAGAAGCTGTTCAGCGCGCTGGCGTACTACGGCGGCACGCCCGACGCCGTGCTGGCCGCCGCCCTGTCCGAGGCGCAGGCGGGCCGGATCGACGCCGTGCTGGCCCTGGCCGAGTCCGCTCTGCCGACCGACCCGTTGCACGACGACTTCCTCCGCGACCAGGCGCCCGACCTCCTCCTCGTGTCGCCCGTCGTCCACTTCGGCTCGGCGCAGGCCGACCTCGTCGCCAGCGCCCGGCAGGCCGGCGTGCCGGTCGTGATGCTGCTCTTCAGTTGGGACAACCTGAGCACGAAGGGGGCCCTGCACGTGGCGCCGGACTGGATGCTGGTGTGGAACGAGCGCCAGCAGCGGGAGGCACTGGAGCTCTGTGGTTTTCCCTCCGATCGCGTCCGCGTCGTCGGCGCGCCCCGTTTCGACGATTTCTACCGGCTGCGCCAGGTCACGACGCGCACGAACTTTCTCGAACCGGCCGGGCTCGATCCGGATGCGGCAACGGTGCTGTACGTCTGTTCCTCCCCGTTCGTTGCCGAGCAGGAACTGGCCGTGGTCGAGCAGTGGATCGCCTCCGTCCGGTCCTCTGCGTCGCCGGTGCTGCGCGCGGCGAACCTGATCGTGCGTCCGCATCCGGATGTCGCCCTCCTTTCGAAGGAGACCCCCGCCGATCCCGTGCGGTGGCCGGACCTTCCGGACATCGGGGGAGCGGTGGCGCGCCCCTTCGCCGATCCGCGCGCTGTGGTGCTGACCACGCCGTACACCGTCGCGCAGGCGTTCTACGAATGCCTGTCGCACGCGGATGCCGTGGTCGGCCTGAACACGAGCGCGGCGCTCGAATCGGCCATCGCCGGCCGCCCCGTGTTCACCTTCACCGCCGATCGCTCCAGGGCGAGCGGGCAGACGCGCACGCTGCACTTTCACTATCTCCTCGAGGGTCAGGGTGGCTTCGTGGTCGCCGACGAGACCGTGGCGGCGCACGTGGCCCGACTCGCCGACGCGCTCGAGCACCCGCAACCGCCCGATCGGATTCACGACTTCGCCGAACGTTTCCTGCGCCCGCTGGGCCGCGGGCAGGCCGTGGCCCCGCTGCTCGCCGAGACGATCGAGTCGCTGGCGGCAGAGGCGCCCCCGCTCGCCGGAGCGCGCGGGACCGCGGGGCGTCCTGCGGTGGGATGGGCGCCCGCGCCTGTCGCGGCACCGGCGACCGGCGAGTCGGAGATCGTGCCGGTGTCCGCGGCCCGCGAGGTCCGCGTGTACCGGACGCCGGAAACCAGGAAGCGCATCGGTCCGGACGGATACCTCGTCGCTCCGGAAGCGTGCGAGTGGCTCGGCGGGCACGTGCGACAGGGCGAGATCGTGTTCGTGGTGGGCGCGGGCATCGGCGTGGAGGCGCTGATGGCGGCGGAGCGGGGTGCGACGGTCGTGGCCTTCGAGCCCGCGTTCGCGACCTTTGGCCGGCTGTGCGCCAACGTGCGGTTGAACGGCTGCGATGGGTCGGTGATTCCGATGCCGCTCGCGCTGTCCGACGTGGACGGTCTCGGTGAGCTGGCGTATCGCCGCAATCGGGCGGGGGAATCGGGGCGGTACCGCGTGCGGCGCAAGACCTGGCGCGGGCGCCCGCCGTCTCCGGATGCACTGCGGATCGCCGCGCCGCTGTCGCGGATGGACACGGTGGTCAAGCGGTATCGCCTGTCCCGGCCCGCGCACCTGTCCGTGGCCATGCCGGGTGACTGCCGGCACGTGCTGCTCGGCGCGTCGGGGGTGCTCGAGGGAGGCACGCTGCAGTCGGCGTTCCTCGTGCTGGAGTCACACGAGGTCGAGCCGGTGACGGATCTGCTGGCAGCTGCCGGCATCACGGACTGCCGCGCGGCGACGAGCGATCGGTCCGGACGGCAGACGCTGCTGGCGTGTCGTCCGGTGCGCGAAGCCGCGCCTGGCGTGCCGGGCTGACGCCGCCCGCCGGAACGCGGCGCAGGAGCCGTTCGTGACGCTCGCGGCAGCGGAGCCGCCATTCTTCGAGCAGCACGGCCTGCCGCCGGGCGCAGGCCCCGGAGCCGCTGGAGGGGTTCCGAACACGGCCGGGCCGTGCGTTATAGAGTACCGACACCGTGATGATGCCGCCCGGCTTCTGGCGCGCCGGCTGGTCCGGTGCGGCCTTCGTGCTGGCCGCGGGCACGGCGTGGTCGCAGGGCCTCCCGGCCGCCGCTTCCCCGGATCTGCCGCCCCTGCCCGCGACGTTCGCCCGTGGGGCGGACGGGCGGAGCACGATGCGGGCCGTGCGTCTCCCGGCCGGGCTGGCGATCGACGGCCGGCTCGACGAGAAGATCTACGCGACGATCGAGCCGGCGTCCGGGTTTCTCCGGATCAACCCGAACGACGGGACGCCTGCCGCGGACGACACGCACGTGTGGGTGTTGTACGACGACGACCACGTGTACATCGCCGTCCGCTGTTTCGACAGCCAGCCGGATCGGATCGTGGCCAACGAGATGCGGCGCGACAACTTCAACATCTACCGGAACGACCAGGTGACGGTCGTCCTGGACACGTTTCACGACCGGCGCAGCGCCTATTTCTTCCAGACGAACCCGCTCGGCGGCGTGCGCGATGCACTGGTGATTGACGAGACGACGACCAACTACGACTGGAACACGGTATGGGACGTGCGGAGCCGGCGGTCGCCCGAGGGCTGGAGCGCGGAGATGGCCATCCCGTTCAAGTCGCTCCGGTATCCAAGGTCGGGGGCGCAGACCTGGGGTATCAACGTGCTCCGGGCCGTGCGGAGCCGCAATGAGGAGTCGGTGCTGTCGCCTCCGCCGGCAACCTACGGGGGACCGGGTCTGACGCGGCTGTCCTCGGCTGCGACCCTGACTGGCATCGAGCCGCCGAGCCTGTCACGGAACATCGAGGTGAAGCCGGCGCTGCTCTCGACACTGACGACGAACCGGCTGGTCTCGCCGGGGCTCGACAACGATCTCGACGGTGACGTGTCCGTGGACGCGAAGTACGGCGTGTCGAGCAACATGACGCTCGACCTCACGCTGCGGACCGACTTCGCACAGATCGAGATCGACGAGCAGCAGGTCAACCTGACGCGCTTCAGTCTGTTCTTTCCGGAGAAGCGCGACTTCTTCCTGGAGGGCCAGAGCGTGTTCGCGTTCGGCGGCGCCGGAGGCGGAGGCCCGCTGGGTGGCGGTGGCGAGCAGCCGCTGCTGTTCTTCTCGCGGCGCATCGGCCTCGAGGGTGGACAGCCGGTCCCGATTCAGGGTGGCGCCAGGCTGACGGGCCGGGCGGGGCGCACGTCGATCGGTCTGCTCGACATCCGGACCGACGACGTCCCGTCGGCCCCCGCGGTCGCCACCAACTTCCTGGTTGCGCGCGTCCGGCAGGACGTCCTGCAGCGGAGCAGCGTGGGCCTGATTGCCACGCGCCGGACGCCGTCGCTGGTCGGCCGCGGGTCGAACGAGGTGTACGGCGCCGACGCGAGCTTCTCGCTGTTCGCCAACCTGCTGCTCGACGGCTACTACGCGCGGTCGATCACACCAGGCGTGCGGGGCGACGCGGACAGCTACCGCGGGCGCGTCCGGTTCGATGCCGATCTGTGGGGTTTCGAAGCCGAGCGGACGAAGGCGGGTGAGGCCTTCAGGCCGGAGATCGGGTTCGTGCGGCGGCCGGACGTGGCGAGGACGCGCACGCTCGTGCGGGCGAGCCCGCGGCCGCAAGGGCTGCCCGGCGTGCGGCAACTCGTGTGGGAGGCCTCCTACGACCGCTTCGTGAACGGACGCGGCGTGCTCGAGACCGGGACCGGGCAGGGCACGTTCACGGTCAACTTCGACAACAGCGACACCGTTGGCGTGGACGTGCGCACCAGCTACGAGTACCTGCCCGCGCCGTTCGCGATCGCACCCCGGGTCACGATTCCCGTCGGCGAGTACCGCTTCACGGACGTGCAGGCATCCTACAGCCTTGGTGTCCAGCGGGTGGTGCTGGGGACGATCAGTGCCACGGCCGGGACGTTCTTCGGCGGTGACCGCCGGGCGATGTCGTTCAACGGTCGCATCCGGGTCACGCCGCAGCTCGCCGTCGAGCCCCGCATCTCCGTGGATGCGGTGGACGTGCCACAGGGCCGGTTCACGACGACGTTGTCGGCCGCGCGCGTGATCTTCACGCTCACCCCGCGCATGTTCCTGGCCGCCCTCGTGCAGTACAACTCGACCGCGGGGGCGATCGAGACCAACGCGCGCTTCCGCTGGGAGTACGAGCCCGGCAGCGACCTGTTCGTCGTGTACACCGACGGCCGCGACACGGCCGGTCCGCGGGGAGCGCAGGTCGTGAACCGGGGGCTCGCCGTCAAGTTCACGCGGCTGTTCCGGTTCTGAGAGCGCCACGGCCCTGTCAGGCCGGAGCAGTACGCGGGGTTGCTGCCCGAGTCGTCGAAGAAGTCGTACTCGCCGCCCCTGGCGTGCTGCGCGGGCTCGGAACGTGGTACAGCCATGAACCGGCGCCGCGATCAGAGGTGTCGATTGTCGTTCCGCGGCGCGCAGTGCCGATCACCTGCGCCTTCACAGGCACGGTCCTGCAGGACTTCACCGGGAACCCGCTCGGCGGGACGTTCGCCAACCTGCAGAGCGTCTTGGGCTGGTTCACGTTCGACGATCGGGCCGTCGACGGCGACGGTGCGCCGCGGGAGGCGCCGTGGACGTGGCCGACGGCGTTCCGGACGATGTCCTGTTCTTCGGCGCTGCGGTCAACGGGGGGATCTTCGCGGGTGGTGCCGGCCGTTGTCCCCAGCGCGGGCCCTACCTGGGCCCCACAAGCCGCGCCTCCGGGCGCCAGCTCCAGACCAGCCCGGCCACCAGGAGGGCACCGAAGGGCCTCATCGGCGCGGCCGCGAACACGATGGCGCCGTTGACGATGATCGTGAGGTAGAACGCCCGGAGCATCCAGCGCCATGCACCCGGGGGGATCGGCCGATGGAGCGTGTACCCCGAGGCGTCGACCCCCCACGCGGCGAGGAACAGGTAGTTCACCCACACGCCGCCACCCCAGTCGAGACCGAACGCCTCCGCGGTCTGCCCGGCCGTTGCCAGAACAGCCTGCGAGTGGCTCCAGTCGTAGTGCCAGTGGAAGGCGGCCAGGTAGTGCACGAACGCCAACCCCGCCCCCGCCCAGTACACGGTGAGCGGCCAGCGCCGCCCCTGCTCGACAGGGCGGTCCCGAAAGGCGGCGTGCGCGGCGACAAAGCAGACGAGTGACAGCCAGATCAGGCCGCGGACGACGAGGTCTTCGGTCACCACGTGAGGCCGCGTCTCAGGTCGAGCTCCGAGCCAGCCGCAGCGGAACCTCTGTCGGCGTGGGCATGCGCACCGTGAGCGCGGCGACGCCGTTCAGCGCCATCAGCATGGCCAGCATCGAGAACATCGACGCGTAGGAGCCGGTCCGCTCGACCCAGATCGCCAGCAGCAGCGGGCCGATCGCGGAGGCCAGGACCGTGAGCACCTGCGCTGCGCCCTGAATGCGCCCCAGGTGCCGCCGGCCGTAGGCCCGCGCCCAGAAGCCGAAGAACAGCACCATGACGAACCCGCTGCCCAGGCCCATGAGCCCCGACCACAGCATGACCTGGGTCACGGTGGTCAGGTGGGGCAGGGCGGCCAGCCCGAGCGCCAGCACCGCCATCGCCGTCGTCATGAGCCGCGGCATCGACCAGCGGTCCGCGAGCCAGCCGCCCCAGAAGTTGCCGACCAGGGCCACGAGCGCGGTGACGACGAGGCTCTGGTAGTAGGTGCCGGCATCGAAGCCACGCTCGGCCAGGATCGATTCGTTGAACAGCCCGATCCCCGATGCCACCAGCCCGAACAGCGCGGCGCCCAGCGCGAACACCCAGAACGATCGCGTCGCCAGGGCATCGCGCCAGTCCCACCCGATCAGCGACGCCGGCCCGTCCGTCACTTCTGCGGGTGCCATGCCGTCGATCTGCAGCCCCAGGTCCTCGGGACCCCGGCGGACGAGGATCCAGGCGAGGGGGGCCAGCGCGAGGAGGAGCAGCGCGGCCAGCGACAGCCATCCCGCGCGCCAGCCGTACGCCTGCACGATGCCTCCAACGAGGGGAAACGCGACCATGAACCCGACGCTCATCGCCACGGCGTAGGCCGCCATCGCAGCAGCCAGCCGGCCGGCGAACCACTGACCCACGACGGCGAGGCTGACCGCGGACAGCGCGCTCTGCCCGATGCCGCGCGTCAGCGTGAGCAGCACGACCAGAGACAGGATCGAGGTCGCGACGCTCAGCAGCGCCACCACCGCGCCAAGCGCGAGGAGCGTTCCGGTCAGCACGACACGGGACCCGAAGCGGTCGAGGAGGCGCCCCACGACGATGGCCCAGCCGGCGCCGAGGAGCGTCGTCCAGAGGTTGATCTCCGCCCAGGCGATGCGGTCGATCCGGAAGTCCGCCAGGATCTGCTCGGTCGCGATCCCGAGCCCCTGCGACCGCGCCGGCAGCGTGGCCACCATCGAGACGGCCGCCACCAGTGCGACCACCCACCCGTAGTACGGACGCCGGATCATCGAGTGACACCTTACCGCAGGCCCGCGGTGGAACCATCGGACCGGCCACACCTGCGGTCCGCGCCCAGGCGATGCCGCGTCCGGGCCGGAGGGGAGCGACCGCACCCGGACGGGATATCCCGGCGTCGGCCGGCGGATAGGTCACGCGGCGGTGGTACATCGCCTGCAGCACCCGGGAGAACGCCCCTTCGACCCGCGGCAGGTCGCGTTCGCGGCGTCCGGCATCGTCCAGCTGCCCTTCACGCTGGATGCGCTGGATGGTCGATCGCACCAGGGCCCGTGCACGCGGCCGCGTCGGCCGGGGGATGGCGCGGGTGGTGGCCTCGAGGCGGTCGGCGATCGTCAGGGGCGCGGTCTCGCGCGACTGGGGCCGCGGGCCCGGGCGCTGGCATCGAACGCTCCGTGAGCCGCTCTGTGCGAGACGATCGCGGAAGGGAAGCCGGACCGGCGAGAGCCTGAGGTAGGATCGCAGGACACCGAGCCTGGGGGACCTGATGACGGACCACGATTCGCTGGCCGAGCGCGGGCGCGCGCTCGAAGAAGACTATTTCAGGAGGAAGGATCGCGCGCTGATCGAGAAGATGCGCGAGGCGGCCGCCAGGGAACAGGCGCGTGGCGAGCTGGGCCGGAGAACAGGCCTGCAGGATCCCGCGCTCGTCGAAGAGCTGCAGGAGCTGGGCTTTGCGCCCGACACGGTGATCCTGCTCCCGCTCGTCCCCGTGCTCGAGATGGCGTGGGCCGAAGGGGGCATCACGGCGGCCGAGCGGCAGCTCCTGGTGAAGCTCGCGCGCGGCCGTGGCGTGCAGGAGGGCGACGCCGCCGACCGTCTGCTCGACCAGTGGATGGCGCGCCGCCCGGATCCGCAGGTCTTCAGCCGGGCTGGCCGCCTGATCGCGGCGATGCTGGCAACGGGGGGAGCGGACGAGGCGCAGGGCGGCCTGACGGCGGACGACCTGGTGGCCTACTGCGAGAAGGTCGCGGAGGCGTCCGGTGGTGTCCTCGGGTTCATCGGGCGTGTGTCCTCAGAAGAGAAGGCGCTGCTCTCACGGATCGCGTCGGAGCTGAAGACGCGCCACACCTGATCGCCACTTCAACTCCGACGGACCTGCGGCGCCCGTGACGACTCTGTTCGCACACATGCTGCGATCCGTTCCGGCCGCCCACATCATTCCTTCAGGTGTTCCGGGAAGAGTCCCGGCATCCAGCGTGCGGCGAGCGCCGCCGGGAAGATCATCGTCAGGGGCGCGCGCGTGCTCTCGGACGAAAGCACCCTGCGCTCTGCCAGCGCGGACACGAGTGGCGCCCTGTCGTGGATTTCGTGTCTCGCTGTGGCCAACCGATTCTGAAGGTGGTGCGGAAGAAAGGACTCGAACCTTCACGGGGTTGCCCCCGCCAGCCCCTCAAGCTGGTGCGTCTGCCAATTCCGCCACTTCCGCGCAGTAAAAACGAGGATATTTGATTTTTACGACTTGACTAGGTGTTGACTAGTCAAGCGGGTTTCTTTGCGGTATCGTTCCCGCGTGAGCGAACCCGATAAGTCTATATCGCAAGCGGGTCT
>VFZH01000097.1 GCA_016871255.1 Acidimicrobiia bacterium
GAGCGAGCCCACCCGCATCTCGGCGTTCACCGGCGCCGTGAAGCCGGCGGCCAGCTCGATCCCCTCGCGGCGGAACGTCGCGAAGCCCGACAGCGTGAACGTGACGCTGTAGGTGCCGGGGCGCAGGCCCTCGATGGCATACAGCCCGCTGGCGTCGGTGACGGCGGTGCGGACCCTCTCGATGAGCGCCGGGCTGGCCGCCTCGACGGTCACGCCGGGGAGCACGGCCCCCGTGGTGTCGGTGGCCTGGCCGGAAATGGCCCCGGTCGACTGGGCTGCGGCCAGGAGCGGGAACGACAGCAGAACCGAGACGACGAGCGGTACGAGACGGGGAACCCTGAATCGCATGACCTCTCCCTCCCTTGGCCGGGGCGTGATGCCGCGGCCGCCAGCAACAACTCGACCCGCATGGGCCGGCCGATACGCCAGAGCCAGCGGTGAAGAGTACGCCGGAGCATGGTAGGGAGTCAACGACACGACATCGAAGAGCTCGTGACTTTGAGCGCTGCACGCCGGAGCCCGGTCCGGCGTGCAGCGGGAGGTGGTCAGGACGCCGTCCGGACGAGAACTGCGCGCCGAGCTTCACGAGGCGGCCGCTGAGGATCGCGATCGCCCGGGCCCGACCCGGCAGCGGGCCTCGCTCGATCGGGGGTGACCGGTTTGACACGCCCTCTCCGGAGGCGGACTATGGAGGCAGCTGCCGGATCGGGCAGCGAGAGGACAGCGGGGGAGTGGCGCGAACGATGGTCCGTCCAGGTGTGATGGGGTGCGGCGTCCCGGCGCGCGGGCTGGCCGCGCTCGTGGCGGTGACGCTGGCAGCCGGCTGCGCGTCGGCGCCCCCGGCGCGGGAGCTGACCTCGCCGCGACGGGCAGCGGTCGAGGACGAGGTGCTCGAAACGGCGTTCATGTGTCCGATGCACCCGGACGTCACACAGGAGACGCCCGGGATGTGCCCCCGCTGCGGCATGTCGCTCGTGGTCGGCACCCCGTTCGACATGCGCAACTACCTGGTTCACGCGCACACCACGCCGGAGCGTGTCCAGGCGGGGGAACCGGTCACGATCAACCTGGGGGTGTACCACCCGGGCAGCGGCGATCTCGTCAAGCGCTTCGAGGTCGTGCACGACCGCTACTACCACTTCTTCGTCATCAGCCAGGACCTCACCTTCTTCGAGCACCTGCACCCGGAGCAGGAGCTCGACGGGACCTGGTCGATCACCGTCACGCTGCCGAAGCCGGGCCACTACCGGCTCCTGTCGGACTTCGTGCCGACCGGCGGGACGCCGCAGTTCGTGGCGCTGCCGCTGACGACGGCCGGGTACGACGGAGACCTGCTCGCGGATACGGCGACCCTGGTGCCCGACGAGGTGCCGAAGAAGACCGTCGGCCACCTGACGGCGTCGGTGTCGTTCGATCCCACGCCGCTCGTGTCTGCGCTCCACGTGCACCTGACGTTCCAGATCACCCGGGCCGACACCGGGGAGCCGGTCACGGACCTGCAGACGTATCTCGGGGCCTTCGGCCACATCCTGATGGTCAGTGAAGACGCGGTGGACTACGTCCACTCGCACCCTGTGGAGATGATCCCGGCGGGGATCGATCCGGAGACTGCCAGGGGAGGACCGAACATCATCTTCGAGGGGATGCTGCCGAGACCGGGACGCTACCGCGCGTGGGCGCAGTTCCGCCACCAGGAGCAGGTGCTGACGTTCCCGTTCACGTTCGAAGCCGTCGCCCTGGGATCCTAGCCCGCCGCCCGCCTCCGCGCGCTCCGCGCTACGGCGAGGCCGGGAGGCACGCCCCGCCGGCTGGCGCGGTGGTCAGCATCCGCAGGTCGAGCGGTCCGGCGGCGCTCTTCGACTCGCCCAGGTAGCTCGCCATCGACAGCTCGGTGCCCGCGGGGAGCGGGATCGGCTCCCGGTAGATGTAGGGTGTCGGCCATTCGTGCGCGACGCCGCGGACGAGCAGCACCACCTCCATCGGACCGCCGGGCGGGCGGACGGCCACTTCCAGCGACGTCGCGGAGGGAGGCAGCGTCGGGACGACCGCCAGCAGCGTCGTGTCGCGCGCGATCGTCGAGGTTGCGCGCACGCGTGAGCCCCGCGGTGAGGTCTCGGCCGGACCGTCCGCCGTCAGGCGCACGCCGGTGGCGCACAGCGACGGCGTCCGCTGTGCGAACCCCAATCCGATGGTTCCGCCGGCCTCGGCGGGCTCCGATGCCCCGCGCAGGTGCAGCTCGGCGACCAGGTGTGCGCCTGCGGGCACGCGCACCGCCGTTCCCTCCGGCAGCAGCGTCATGCCCTGCCAGGGCGTCCAGGCTCCGAGCCACTGCCCCGTTTCGCGCACCGTGAAGAAGGCGGCGCGAACGAGCCGCCGGTCCGAGGGGTGCAGCTCGATCCCTTCGACCCAGCGATCGCGGGACAGGTTCGTGGGCACCTCGACCCGCCGGACGTGATCCGCCGCACGCGCGTCCACTGCCACCGGCGTCAGCTCGATGGTCGCGTCGGGCCGCCCGAGGTCCCAGCGATCCCAGTCGAGCGTCAGGTGCTCCTCCGGAGGCGTGATCGACTGGTCGATGTTGACGATCAGCCGCTGCGCCTTGTTCTTCGGACCGTTGCCGTCGATCCAGGCCAGGAGCAGCTGGTGTTCGCGGAGCGTCAGGCCCCCGTCGTTGGCGAAGTCCCCGTAGCCGTCCACGGCGCGCCACGGCGGCATGTGTCGCTCGAGCACTTCTTCCTCGATGGCGCGCGCCCAGGGCCGTGTCTGCTCGTACGAGGTCAGCGGGAACGCCAGGTTGTCCGGGCTGTGGCAGGAGATGCAGCGTTTCGTGAGGATGCGCGAGATCTCGACGTCGAAGGTGATGGAGGTCTCGACCGCCTCGTGCGACTGGACGTGAGACGGCCAGAGCAGGGCTGCCGACAGCGCCGAGACCGCCGCCATGCACACGCGTCGAACGACGTGTGCGGTCGAGGGGGCGGACGTCATGCGCTCAGCGTAACGTACAGGTCATGGGCCGGCTGCCTTCGGATGTGCTCAGGCCGGGAAAGCCGGCCCCCACACGTGTCACGGCCTGATCCGGCCCCTTCTGCTCCAGCGGCTCTACGCGGGAGGCGTGACCTTCCGCGCCAGGTGCACCGTGACCCTCCGCGGTGGGCCTTGGGTGCTGGGATTCGGCCTGGGACTCGGGCTTTGGGTCCTGGGATTCGCCTTCGTTCTAGTCCCTGACCTCGACGGTGATCTCCTCGTAGTTCTGGAGCACGCCGTCGTGCGCCAGGCAGCGCAGCACGTAGGTGCCGGCTTCGGCGAAGGTCGCCCTGACGCTCCACGTGTTGTCGTCGGGCACGGGCGGGCGCACCCATCCCGGCGCCCAGGGTGAACCCCAGCGCGTGTCTTCGTAGATCTTGAACTGCGGCGGATCGATGGTGACCTGGGTGCCGTTGCCCCGGTACACGTGCCAGGCGACGCGCAGCCCCATGGAGGCCGCCTGTGCGATGCCGCTCGGGTTCTCGGGATTGACCGGGGGCAGGTCGCGCGGCTTCGGCCACGCATCGTCACTCGACACCGCGGTGAGCATGATCGGCACGCCGACCTTCGCCTGGAGCGTCGGCGCGGTGCGGATCGCCAGCTCGGGCGGCTTGTTGTTCTCGAACAGGTCGTTGTCCCCGGTGGCCCGGCCGAAGTTCATCATGATGACCTGGTTGTCGAGGTAGTAGTCGCGCTTCAGCGTGCCGTAGGCGCGTTCGGTCCTGCCGTTGGCCGTGATGGTCCAGACCAGCTCCTTCTCGCCGAAGTCGGCCGGGACGCGGATCTTGAAGACGAAGCGGTTGCGGCGGGGGAAGAAGAAGGTCGGCTGTCCCTGGTCGGGCCCGCCGGGTTCGATGCTGTTGTCGGGGCCCACCGGGACGTGGAGGTGCTCCTCCCAGTTCCGGTTCATGTAGCCGAACACCAGGCTGAAGGACCCGTCCGGGTTGTTCTCCCAGCCCTCGTAGGCCGGGGCGACGTTGTCGCCCCGGGAGGATCGCTGGTCGGCGACAAGCCAGGCCGACCCTGCGACGACCGCGGCCGCGCACAGCAGTGCGCGGCCTGGTCCTGGACGACGAGCCGTCATGGCTGCTGCGCGAGCTGCAGCGTCGTGGGCTGCGCTGAGAAGCAGGTCAGGCAGCCGACCGCTTCGGCCTTGCCCGCCTGGATCTTCGCCTCACGTTCGGAGACCGCCGCGCGGAACTCCTCGTCGGTCATCACGGTCATGTAGGAAAGGTTGATGAACATGTTGTCCACCGAACGGTTGCCGCCGCCGGTCCAGTTCCGGTAGTCCACCATGTTCCGGTTCTTGGCCGTGGTGTCGAACCACCCGGTGATGTGCAGGATGGTGCCTTTCGGCAGCAGCGGCGCCGAGTCCGGCAGGTACTGGTAGTTGCGCACCCACGTGTGGTCGTAGCCCGAGCAGTTCAGCGTGGTGATCGTGTGACCGTAGATCGCCTCGACGCACATGCGCACGGCCGGTGCGTGCATGTGCGGCTCGAAGTTCATGATCTTTCCGTTTTCCGGCAGCGTGTAGTAGGCGTCCACGCGCTGACTGTCCTCGTTGCCCTTGAGGTCGATTTCGGTCGTGCCGAAGAAGATGCCGCGGAAGTTGACCGTCGGCTTGTAGCCCTTCGGGTGGAACCGCAGGCCGACCTCGAGCCGGGCCGTCGTCTCGCGGCCGTTGGCGTGCAGGTGGTTGTTGTTGAACGAGATGACCGACCCGGCGCGGATCAGCCGGCCGGCCTCCGGGTCGAACTCGTCCGCGTTGCGGCCCACCTCGTGCGCGGGCAGCGTCGAGGTCGGGTCCACCTTGCCGTCCGGGCCGATGATCGTCACCGACGCGTGATGGAAGACGTTCAGGCCGCCGACCGTGCCGACCAGCGTCGTGCCGGGCGGGATGTCGTTCACCTCGCGGATTTCGGACGACTTGATGTACCGGTCTTCGGTCAGCCGCGTCGGCGTCGAGCCGAGCTGCCCCCACCAGTCCGGCTGTGACCCCTCGACCGTCACCGCGGGCGAGGACACGACGAGGTCCGGCTCGCCGAGCGTCCAGGAGCGGAGGTCCCTGAACGCCACCGGAGGAGGCATGTGAGCTGGGTCGCCCTCCGGCGCACCGGCGTCCACCCAAGCGCCGATGGTGGCGATCTCCAGGTCGCTGAGCGAGGGGTCGTTCATGAAGCCCTGGATCCCGACCGACTTCTCGATGAACCAGGGGGGCATCACGCCCGGCTTGTCGCGCAGCGCCGTCTTCTGCTTGACGGCGCGCGCGAACGGGCGCACCTGCTCGTAGGTGATGAGCGACATCGGGGCGATCGAGTCCGGCCGATGGCAGGTCTGACAGCTACGTTGGAGAATCGGCGCGATGTCCTTCGTGAAGGTGACGTCGCGAGGCGCCTCGGCCCGCCGGGCCTCCGTGGGGACCGTCAGGGTCAACGCCGCCGCAAGTCCGGTCAACAAGGTGGTCCGCAACCACGCAATGCTCAGTGTGCCCATCGCGTACCTCTGGAAGTGACTAGGCGTTCAGATAACCGATCCAAAACAGTTTAGTCCAGCCCGCCCGCGATTGCCATCCGAATCTCCGCGGATCTCCGCGGAACGGTTCAGGCTCCCCCTTCGGCCGTCGGGGGCGCCATCGTGGCATCGCAGGGCGGCCGGTTCGGGTCGTTCTTGCGTTCCTCCTCGGTGCCGCACGTCGGCGAGCGGCGCTTGATCAGCCAGCCCTGCGGCGTTCGGACGACGATGTCGTCGGCAATGCTCGCGCCTTCGCGCTGGTAGAAGATCACGCGCGCGAGGTCGGGCGTGATCTGGATCGCCTGGAAGTTCGACATGGGGTGACCGGCGTGCCAGCCTTTCTCACGAATGCGCTTCGGCTGGCCCGTCTTGTCGGCCCACGCCTTGATCGCCGCGCGTCCCCGGACTTCGCTGTTGCCGAACTTCAGGACGCCATCTTCGGTGAAGTTCGACGAATACGCCGTGCCGTCGTCGACCACGAGGTCCACGGCGTGGCTGTAGCGTGCATACAGCTGCAGAATCTGCACGTAGTCCAGTGGCGACACCTGCTTCTGGTTGACGATGCCCTGCTGGGCGTTCACCGCACCCGCGAGCGCCACGATGACGATCGTTCCAGCAACATACTTCCGCATGGGTCCTCCTCAGGATCAGCGCCCCGCTGACGTTCAGCGTCCGGCTGGAAGGGTTCTGATGATACACGTTCCGTCCAGGGCCGGGACGCCGTAACATACCGGCGATGCTGAGGGCACGATGACAGGCATGGGCGGCAGCCGGGGGTTGGCACGCGCGGTCGTGCTCGCGCTGTTCGGCCTTGCTGGGTCGGCTGGAGGGATGAGCGCGCAGGGAGGCGCCGGATCTCTCACGGTCGAGGATTACCTCGAGATCCAGGAGCTGTACGCGAAGTACACCCGGGCCGTCGACATGGGGGGCTGCTGGGGCGACGGAGTGGCCTGCAAACCGTACACGGAGACGTTCGTCGATCGGGCGCCCGACGCGGTCGTCAACTACCACAAGCGCATCCGCGAGGAGGGCTGGGCCAGCCGGCATACCTACTCCGGCCTGCTCATCACTCCGACGCCGGAGGGCGCAGATGGGTCCGTCTACGCGCTGATCTACAACGTGACTGCCGTTCCGCCGTTCGTCGATCACTCGGTGTACTACCTGGACACACTGGTGAGGACGCCGAACGGCTGGCGGTTCCTGACCCGGCGTATCGTGAACAACACCCGGAGCAAGCCCTCGCTGCCGCCAGACGAACCGTGATCGGGAACCGAAGGAGACGAGACCCATGAAGACACTCGGCAAGATCGTTGGGGGCGTCGCGGGCACGCTCGCCGTGCTGGTCCTCCTGTTCGTGGCCTACGCCAGGGTGTTCGGCTTCGATGCCGGGCCGTGGCGGCCGGGCCTGTGGATTCGTGGCGAGACCGTTACGGCGCACCCGGACGATTGGACGTTTGCGAAGGACCGCGGGGGCAACACCATGGTTCAGACTCGGGATCACGTCATCCCGGGCCTCGCCTTTTCGGTCACCACGGCCCGCTTCATCCACGACGGGGACTTGTATCTGGGGTCCGGCTACGCGACCGGCGTCATGATGCCGGGAGCCCGCCGCTGGAATCAGAACATCGTCGCCGACCCGGTAGTGCGTGTCCGTATCGACGGCAACGTGTACGACGGCAGGCTCGTCTACCTCGACGACCAGGAGATCCAGGAGGCGATCTGCCGGGACTACGGACAGCGCATCTCCCTGCTCTGGCAGCCGGGCTACTTCATCCACCTGTGGCGGTTCGAACCGCTGGCGTGACGCGCCGATCGATCGAAGGGGATGTCCGTGTCGAACAAGACGCTGGTCGTTGTCGTCGCCGCCATCACGCTGCTGATCGTCGTTGGTTCGGGCTACGTCTACTACACGCTGGGCACGAGCGGCACTGAGGACCCCACGAAGGGGGAGCCGTTCGCGCTGACCGTGCCGGTCATCGTCACCCCATCGCTGCAGCTTGCGAACGGACAGGTGCTCCTTGTCCGGGCGACGAACCTGTCCGGCGGGTCGACGAGCTTCCGGATGATGTTCTTCGGCGACGACAGCGCGGTGCCGATCTACTACGAGGACTACGAAGTGGCCGCCGGCAGGACGGTGAGTCACGTCTACCGGCCGCCGACCGTGACCGTGCAGGTCGAGGACCAGCTGGTGGAGGCCCCGCAGGCGGTCCGCGCGACGTTCGCGCCGATTCCGGCGACGGATGATCCGGGCACGGTTCGCGGAGTGGTCGCGAACGTGCAGATCATGCGCGTGGTGGACGGGCCGGATGGAGCCCCCGTGTTCGAGGCGCCGATCGTCGTGCCGCTGTCGCGCTGCAACTACGAGCCGCGCAGCAAGATGCCCGGCGGGAACTGGTACTGGAACTGCGCGACCGACATGTACCCACGCCTGCCGCTGCCTCCGTCATAGCGGCCGCCGCACGGCCAGCCGACCGCCTTCGCCAGGGCTCCGGCGAGTCCGCCGAAGCCTCAGCGGCGGCGAAAGCTGGCCGCCACGAGTGTGGTGGAGCCACCGCGACTCCGTCCATACGTGGGGGCCAGCTCCAGCTGGCCCGAGCCCGAGTCGGTCCCTCGCAGCTAGGGCTGCGGCGGGACGGCGAAGGCGAGCAGCACGTTGCCCGGCACGCCGCCCTGCGTCTCTCCGTACCCGGCCGACATGTAGACGACCCCGCCCGCAACGACCGGCCCCGGGCCGTACAGCATGCCGCCCCTTGCCGGGAGACCGTTCACCGTCGCGTACGCCTGGTCGGTGTCGTGCTCCCACAGGACGCGCCCGTCGGCTGCCGAATACGCGCGCAGGATGCCGTTGGTCGCGCCGGAGAAGACGACGCCGGGAATGGCGGTGATGGCCGCGGCCTGGCCCTGGATGCATCGGCGATCGAACGTGGACTGGCAGGGCAGCTTCGGTGGGCGCACGTACCACAGGCGCTCGCCGGTGGCGATGCGGACGGCGGCCAGTCCTCCAGCCTCCTCCGGGCCGTGGTCGAAGTCCGACACGCCGAAGTAGACGACCTGGTCGTCGGCGGCCGAGCCGAACAGCATGCCGCCCCGGATGCTGCCCCTGCCGACTCGGTGTTCCCAGGCGAGCGCCCCCATCCGGTCGGGATCGAGCGCCCACCCCATGCCGGACTTCTGGCCGACGACCAGCAGCGACCGGCCGTCGGGCAGGTCGCGCAGGATCGGGGACTGGCCGAAGTCGAAATCGGGACCCTGTTCGTCCGGGCAGTCGGGGGACTTGACGGAAGGCTTGCCGCTCGAGGGGTTCCCACAGCCACGAACCCAGTGGTCGTCGGGCGTCAACTGGTTCACCCAGAGCCGGGCACCCGTCTTCAGATCCAGCGCCATGACGGCGTCGGTGGTTGCTGGAGCGGGCGCGACGTAGGCGTTGCCGGTGCCGATGTACAGGGCCCCGCGCCTGGCATCGATGGTGGGCGAGTTCCAGACCGCGCCGCCCGCCGGTCCCCACTGCTGGCGGCCGGTGGAATCGACACGCGTTCGCACCGCTTCCTGATCGAGCGTGTAGCTGCGCCAGATCTCCTGGCCGGTCGCGGCCTCGTAGGCCACGACCTTGCCGCGGAACGTGCAGCATTCGTACGTCCGGCCGCCGCGCGCCGCCTCCTCGAGCGACGACATCGGCACGTAGATCCGCCCGTCGTGAACCTTCGGGGCGCCGGTGATTCGCGCGTGCGGATGGAAGTCCACGCGCTTCGTCCAGACGTTCGTCCCCGTCTCCGCATCCACCACATAGAGGTTGGCCTGCAGGTCGCCGAAGACCGCGACGTACCGCGCGGGAGGTCCGGGAAGCCGCGCGATCGTGATCGACGCCCTGACGATGTGATGCGTGGGAAACCGCCAGTGCCGACACCCGGTGTTGGCGTCGAATGAGTAGACCGCGGCGGGGCCGGCGCCGACGTACACGCGTCCGCCGACGACCGTCGGCTGGCCCGCGGCGAACTCACCGTCGGGGAAGCCGAGCGCCCACTTCAGGGCCAGGCGCGGAACGTCGCCGGGTGTGAGGCTCGCGGCGGCGGCCGGCTGGAAGCGCGAGTTCACGAGGTCCGCGCCCCAGCCGTTCCAGCCCGCGGTGGCGAACGGGTCGCCCAGCGGGGTCGCCTCGCAGCGGTCAGCGGGTGCGGCGGGCTGCCCCCGGCTGGGGGCGGCGGCACCAGGGCCGGCGAGCAGGGCGGCGGTTGTCAGCAGAACGGTGATGGAGCGCTCGACCATCGGAAGCCACCTCCAGCGCGGCGTCCGATTATCTCCGCGGGAGGCGGGAACGCACAGCCCCGGGATGGGGGTGGCCCATGAAGGGCGTCTCAGGTCGCTCTAGATGCTGTCGAGTCTCCCGGTGCTGTCGCCGATGGCGTCCACTTCCCGCGCGCCGGCCAGCTCGCCGATGTTCACCAGCAGGTTGGCCATTGGCGTCCCGGTCTCGTACCGCAGGTGCCGGTTGCCCGTCAGCCGCCCGGCGGCGCCGCCGGCGAGCAGCAGCGGCAGCGGGTAGTGGTTGTGCAGGTTCCCGTTGCTCATCCCGCTGCCGTAGAGCACCACGCTGTGATCCAGCAGCGACCCGTCGCCGTCGGGCGTGGAGCGGAGCTTGTCGAGGTAGTAGGCGAACAGCTGGGCGTGGTACGTGTTGATCTTGCCCATCTTTTCGATCTTCTCCACCTCGTTGCCGTGGTGCGACAGCCCGTGGTGCGCTTCGGGAACGCCGATGTGCCCGTAGGAGCGGTAGCTGCCTTCACGGGCCAGCAGGAAGGTGATGACGCGGGTGATGTCGCCCTGGTAGGCGAGCACCTGCAGGTCGAACATCAGCTTCACGTGGTCGTCGAAGGCGTCGGGGATGCCGATTGGCGCCGCCGGGATGTCGAGCGCGCGATCCTGCTGCTCCTCGATCGTCCGGATGCGGCGCTCCAGCTCGCGGACGCCCTCGAGGTACTCGTCCACGCGCGTGCGGTCCCTGGGGCCGAGGCCGGCCTGCAGGTGCGCGATCTCTCCGGTGATGGAGTCGAGGATGCTGCGGTCGCCGGCGAGTTGCGCGCGGCGGGCCTCCTCGCCGCCGCCGTCGCCGAACATCCGCTCGAACACCACCCGCGGGTTGATCTCGCAGGGCAGGGGCGAGGTGGGCGTGCGCCACGACAGCGTGTTGAAGTACGAGCAGGCGTAGCCCGATTCGCAGCCGCCGAGGAGCGTGAAGTCGTCCACGGCGAGCTGCAGGGACCGGAGCTGCGTGTCGGCGCCGATCTCCTCGGCCACGAACTGATCCAGCGTCGTACCTGCTTCGGGCGCGGTTTCGGTGCGCTTCGGGTGGACGGCGCTCAGCCAGGCGGAGCAGGAGCGGGCGTGGTCGCCATTGCCGTCGCCCTGCGCCTCCATGGGACGCGAGCCGAGGCCGGACACGACCACCATGCGGTCCGTGAACGGCTCGAGCGGCGCCATGATCGGCGCGAGTTGCAGCGCCGTGCCGGAACCGGTCGGCGTCCAGGTGTCCAGCACGCGGCCGTCGGGCAGCTCCAGGTGGATGACGACGCCGTTCGGGATGTAGACGAACGACAGGCGGCGGGTCGGCGCCGCGACGGTCTTCACCTGCGCGGTGAGCGCCGGCACCATGGCGTCGAGCAGCGGCAGCGCGACGGCCGCGCCCATCCCGCGGAGCAGCGTGCGACGTGGCAGCGAACGTTTCGTGATGATCATGTGTTCTTCCCTGGTTGGTGCTGGCCGCCTTCGCTGAGGGCCCTAAGGCTGCCAGGAGCCGGCCCCCACGGGTGTCTCCGGCACCGTCCGCATGTGGACGCCAGCTTCAGCTGGCCCGTCATCCTCCAATCATCCTGAAGGGCACGCTGTTGACGATCCCCATCACCAGCGCGCTGAAGCGGTAGTCGCTCTCCGCGGCGGCCCGTTCGATCGCGCGGATTGCCGGCGCGTCGGTGTGCTCGAGCCCTCGGCCCAGCGCGTAGATCAGCATCTTCTCCGTCATCGCGCGAACGAACACGTCCGGCTGGGAGAGCAGGGCTTCTCGCAACCCCTCCGGTCCCTCGAAGCTCCGGCCGTTCGGCAGCGCGCCGCGCGCGTCGATGGCCGCGCCGCCTTCGGTCCGGTGCAGGGCGCCGGCGGCGTCGATCGCCACGCCCGCGTCCACCTCGCGCCAGCGCCCGACCGCGTCGAAGTTCTCCAGCGACAGCCCGAGCGGATCGATCTTCGTGTGGCAACTGGCGCAGACGACGTTCGCGCGGTGGGCGGCCATCCGCTCGCGCATCGACAGCACCTCCGCGTCCGGGTCGTTTTCGGTGAGCTCCGGCACGTCGGCTGGCGGGGGCGGCGGCGGCGACGCCAGCAGGTTCTCGAGGATCCACTTGCCGCGTGTCACCGGCGAGGTGCGCGTGCCGTAGCTGGTCACGGTGAGGATGCTGCCGTGGCCGAGCAGGCCGCGGCGGCGCGGGTCGGTCACCGCGACGCGGCGGAAGTGATCGCCGGTGATGCCGGGAATGCCGTAGTGGCGCGCCAGCCGCTCGTTGACGAACGTGTAGTCGGCGGCCAGCAGATCCAGGACGCTCCGATCCTCGCGGATCAGGCTCCCGAACAGCAGCTCGGTCTCCTGCCGGAAGGCGTCGCGGAGGTTGTGGTCGAAGTCGGGATAGATGCGCGGGTTCGGCGAGGCGTTCCGCAGGTTGCGCAGGTACAGCCACTGGCCCGCGAAGCTGGTCACGAGCGCCTCGGCCTTCGGGTCGGCGAGCATCCGCCTCATCTGGCGTTCCAGCTCGCCGGGCCGGCCGAGCGCGCCCCGCTCGGCGGCGGCCAGCAGCTCGTCGTCCGGAATCGAGCTCCAGAGGAAGAAGGAGAGCCGCGAGGCGAGCTCGAGGTCGCTGAGCGGCGCCACCCTGCCGGCCTCCACCGCCTGCTCGAACCGGAACACGAACTGCGGGCTGGCCAGCATCCTCCTGAGCGCCAGCTCGATCCCGTCGTCGAAGCTGCCGTCCCGGCGCCCATCCTCGTAGAAGTCGAGCAGCACCGAGATGTCGGTGTTGGTGACCGGGCGGCGGTAGGCGCGCCGGGCCAGCGTGGAGAGGATCTGCCGCGCGCACGCGGGCTCCCCGGCAGCCTGCGCGGGACGACAGGTGAAGATGCGGCGGCGGCTCGCCGTGTCGGCTTCGGGTGGACCGGTGGGCGCGTCGAACGGTCCGGTGATCACGAGGCTGCCCACCAGCGGCACGCCGCCGCCGAAGCCGCCGCCTTCGGCGAGCGCACCCGTCTTGCGGATGAAGGTGGCCGACACGGCCCGGCGCCCGGCCGCGACCCGGTGGCGCACGATCAGGTGGTCGTCCGCATCCACCGTCACGGCGGCGGCGTCCAGGCCGGACGCCTTCGCATACTTGCCGCCGCCGACCGCGGCGAGCTTCAGCCGGGCGCCGTCAAGACCGATCTCGATCTCGTGCTCCTCCTGCATGCCGATCACCACTTCATTGACGTTGCGCGCCAGCCGGACGCGGATGTCGTAGTGGCCGTCGCGGGGGAAGAGGTGCTCGACGCGCACGCCGCCGCGCGTGCCGAACGGCAGTCCGTCGAACCGATCCGTCTGCTCCAGGTCCGACGACAGCCGGTAGGTGGCGGCCGCCGTCGGCACGTCGGCGGTGCCCACGGCCAGGCGACTGACCTTGCGCGCCGCGTTGACGTACTGCTCGAGCAGCAGCGGCGAGACGCCGAGCGTGTCGGCCACGTTGTCGAAGCCGTGCGTCGAGTCGTCCTGCGGGAGCAGGCCCGTGACGTCCACGTCGAGGCCGAGGAGATCCCGGACGGCGTTGGCGTATTCGGTCCGGTTCATCCGGTGGAGCGCGGGGCGACCGGGTGTCGGGCGGGCCGCGGCCTCGGCGTCGAGCTGCTGCTCGAGCCAGCCGGCAAACGCGTCGTAGGTGGCCGCGTCGGGACGCCGCGCGCCGGGCGGCGGCATCTCGCCCGTCCGCAGCTTGCGGACGATCTTCTCCAGGACGTCGCCGTGCGCGACCGGATCGGCGAGCTCGACGTGCTGCAGCGACAGGGACGCGGTCCGCAGCCGGTCGTCGTGACAGGTGACGCAGTACTGCTCGAGCACGGCGCGGTACCGCGCCGCCGGTGGTTCGGCGTCGCCGGCGGCCGTACCCGATCCGGCCTGGGCCGCTGCCGCGGCTACGGACACGAGCGGCCATGCGCAGGCGGCGACCCCGAACCAGCCGAGCTTGCGGAACGACCACGCCATATCCGGCCCATTCTACCGAGGGAAGAGCCGACCCGGTTGGTTTATTCCGACGGTTGGATAGACTCAGACCGTGCGCAGACCCACGACGCTGGCCGTTGCCCTGCTGCTCCTGGTGTCGCCCGCGGCGGCGCAGAACGCGCAGGTGGCCGATGCGCTCCAACAGCGCGATGTCACCGCGGCGATGTCCCTCGTCCAGCAGGGTGTCGACGTCCGCACGCCGCAGGCGGACGGCTCGACGGCGCTGCACTGGGCGGCGCACTGGGACGAGCTGGCGGCCGCGCGTGCCCTGCTCGACGCGGGCGCCGACCCCCGCCAGGCGAACCGCTACGGCGTGGTGCCGCTGGCCCTCGCCGCCGAAAACGGCAGCGCGCCGATGATCGAGACCCTGCTGGCGGCTGGCGCGGATCCGGACGTGGGCAGCCCCGGCGAGCCTCCGGTTCTCGTGGCGGCGCGGACGGGGCGCGTGGACGCCATCCGGACGCTGCTCGCGCATCGGGCGGATGTGGACGCCAGGGAAGCGTGGCACGGTCAGACGGCGCTGATGTGGGCGGCTGCAGAGGATCACGCCGCCGCCGTGCGCGTGCTGGTGGAAGGCGGCGCGGCCATTCACGCGCGGTCGAATGGCGGCTTCACGGCGATGCTGTTCGCTGCCCGTGCCGGCGCGATCGATGCGGCGCGCGTGCTCGTCGACGCCGGCGCGTCGGTGGACGACACGCTGCCGAACGGCAGTCCGGCGGTGTCGGTGGCGATCGGCGCCCTGCACTACGAGCTGGCGGCGTACCTCGTCAGCCGCGGCGCGAACGTGCGCGTGGCCGACACGGCGGGCGTGACGCCGCTGCACGCCTTGGTGCAGGCGCGCAACCCCGGCGCCACGTCACCCCTGC
>VFZH01000098.1 GCA_016871255.1 Acidimicrobiia bacterium
TCTGGGCGGCCTGGGGCGACGACTACCTCGGCAGCCTGTTCGAGAAACTCAAGGGGGAGCCGCCGAGCGGTCCGTCGCAGGTCAGCGACACCGAGCGCCTGGACGTCATCGCGTACGTGCTCAAGGGCAACAGCGCACCCGCAGGCGCCGGGGAGCTGGACGCCGGGGCGTTGGAGGACATCCTCATCGCGACGAAGCAGGACGCCGCCCCGCCGCCGAACATGTCCCTGGTGCGCGTGATCGGCTGCCTGGCGGCGGATCCGGACAAGGACTGGGTGCTGACCCGCGCGACCGAGCCCAGGCTGGGCCGCGAACGCCCGATGTCGGCGCGGCAGCTGACGGATGCGGCGCAGCAGCCCATGGGGACGCGCGTGTTCACGCTGCTCGACGCCGACCTGCTCGAGGCCGACGCCCATGTCGGGAGCCGAATCGAAGCAAAGGGCATCCTGATCAGGATGCCGAAGGAAGATCGCATCAACCTGACGGCCTTGACGAGCGTGAGCGACGCCTGTCGTCAGTAGCGCGAGGCGCCCCGCCTCACCGCCGGACGTACTTCTTGACGCGGCGCGGGGCCACTTCCGTGCCGTAGATGGTCCCGGATCCATCGGCCGCGATTCCCTCGGGGTTGCCGCCGGGGTCGGCAATGAACTGCCTCACGGAGCCATCCCTGGCGCTGCCGATCCACACGCCTTTTTCACGGCCCATCTTCGTGACTCCCGAATCGGCCTCCGAGACGTAGATCACGTCGTTGCTGTCGATGGAGATGCCGCTCGGGCGGCCGAACTGCCGCCACTCGGCGAGGAAGGCGCCGTTCTGGTCGAAGATCTGAATCCGGTTGTTCTGGCGGTCCGCGACGAACAGCCGGCCCTGGGAATCCAGCTCGACGGCGTGCGGATCGTCGAGCTCGCCGGGGCCGGAGCCCTTCCGGCCCCACGTCTTGAGGAACGTGCCGTCCTTCGCGAACTTGACGATGCGGGCGTTCGAATCGCCGCCGTGGCCATCGGCCACGAAGATGTCGCCGTTGGGAGCGACGACGACATCGGAGGGCTGATTGAACGTGGTGGGACCGTCGCCGGCGACGCCCGCTGTACCGAGGGTGAGCAGGAGCTTCCCGTCCTGCGAGAACTTGAAGACCTGATGGCCCTTGCCGTCGACGCCCTCGCCATCGGTCACCCAGACGTGCCCGTCGCGATCGACGTGCAGGCCGTGAGGACGCACGAACGTGCCGGCGCCGAAGCTCGCGAGGAGGCGACCGTCGGAGGAGAACTTGAGGACCGGCGGAACGGTCCGTCCGGCGCAGGAGTTCTGACCGCATCGTTCCGCGATCCAGATGTAGCCGTCGTGAGCCACGAAGACGGCGCTCGACGATCCCCAGCCGCGGCCCTCCGGCAGGCGTGCCCAGTCCAGCACGACCTCGTACCGGTCGCCCTGCGGAGCCTGCCCCGAGGTGTGATACGGGGCGAAGGCCAGGAGCACGGCCAGCGTGCCCACCGCGGTGCTCCTAGGTCGGGATTTCGTCGGTCGAGCCATGTGCGCTCCCTCTGTGCGGACGGTCGGCATGACGGCGCCGGGCGCGCGGCGGCACGGTTCATTCGAACGGCCGCGGTGCGGCGCGCCATGCTAGCATAGCCGCCCAGACCGTCGTTGGGCGGGCGGCGCGCTCGAGCCGCGCCCGCCGTGCTGCCTCGAGGTGTTCGTGGCGACGAGATCCCCGCATCGCGTACCGGCCCGTTGCGCCGTGGCGATCGTCCTGCTTCTGGCCCTTTCGTCCGCCGCGTCGACTGCCCGCGGTATCGAGGGGACCATCGCACCGGCGTCGACCGGTCCGGGTGTTCACCGTGCCGTCCACGCGTTCGGCTCGAGCGCGCAGACCCCGGCCCGCTCGCTGTGGGACGGTGTGTACGTGGCGGAGCAGGCTGCGCGAGGGCAGGCGGTCGTGGCCCGGCACTGCGGGTACTGCCATGGTGACGGTCTGACGGGCGCCGACGATCCGCCCGGGCCGCCGCTGAAGGGCCAGCGGTTTCTCGACCGGTGGTTCGGCCGGAGCCTTGCGGATCTCTTCGTTGTGATCGGCGTGACGATGCCGCGGGACGACCCGGGCAGCCTGAGCCTGGAGGAATACGCGGATATCCTCGGCTTCGTCCTGCGGGAGAACGGGTTTCCTGCCGGTGACACGCCTCTGCCCGCGACCGTCGAGGGCGTCGGGGCCCTGAAAGCGATTCTCATCCAGCCCGAACCGAAACGCTGACGGGTCCGCGCGGCAGGCGCCGGCCCATCAAAGAAAGAACGAAAACGCACCGGGCCCGACGGTGTCGGACGGGATGCAATCCGGGACAAGCCGGCGACACTCTGAGACAAAAAAACCAGTGAAATCGGCCGTTTTTCGCTCGCGGCTTCGCTGGCGATGCGGTAGCATGAGCATGTTCTGCGAGTCGACGCGAAACCCGTGTTCGGAGGCGCAATGGCAAGAACGGTGTGTCTCGGTGCGGTCGTCCTGGCGGCGGCAGCTGTCACGGCCGCGTCTGTCCAGGCGGTTGATTCGCAGGTCACGGCCTCGACGCCAGGGGCTGCACAGGGGCCGGCGCTGGCGCTGCAGCAGGGCGGTGCCGTGTCTACGCAGCGGGCGCTGCTCGACACCTATTGCGTCACCTGCCACAACGCGCGCGTGAAGGCCGGCGGGCTCGTGCTGGCCGAGGCCGATGTGGCGAATGTGGCGAACGACGCGGACCTCTGGGAGAGGGTCGTGCGGAAGCTTCGCGCGGGCATGATGCCCCCGCCCGGCCAGCGGCGCCCGGATCCGGCGGCCCACGAGGCCTTCGTGGGCTGGCTCGAGAGTGAGCTCGATCAGGCGGCGGCGGCGTCCCCGAATCCCGGTCGTGTCGAGACGTTCCATCGTCTCAACCGTTTCGAGTACAAGAACGCGATTCGAGACCTCCTCGCCCTGGACGTCGACGTGTCCGCGCTGCTCCCGCCGGACGACGCCGGGTACGGCTTCGACAACATGGCCGGGGTGCTGCGGCTGTCGCAGTCGCTGATGGAGCGGTATCTGTCCGCGGCTCGGAAGATCAGTCGCCTCGTGGTCGGCACGCCGCCGCCGGCGCCGATTGCGGACACCTTCCCGGTTTCGAGCGATCAGCAGCAGTACGACCGTGCCGAAGGGCTGCCCTTCGGTACCCGTGGAGGCATTCTGATCCCCCGGTACAACTTCGTCCGGGATGGCGAGTACCTGATTCGGGCGCAGTTCTCCTGCGCGCTGGTGTCCGCCGGCGGGTGCGACGCGACGGCAGGCTTCGACGACCTGCACCAGCTCGAGTTCACCGTCGACGGTGATCGCGTAGCGCTGTTCGAGATGAAGCCGACGGCGAGAGGTCGTGGAAACGGCGCGGCCGATCCGGACCTTCCGGAAGAGGAGATCACGGTGGACACCCGGTGGCAGGTCCGCCTCCCCGTGAAGGCCGGGTTCCGCGACGTCGGCGTGGCGTTCCTGAAGCTGCCGTCCTACGAGACGTCGGACTATCCGCGGTTGCGGTTCATCAAGCCCTCGTACGAGGGCAACATGGTTCCGGAAGGGCTGGGTATCTATCAGCCGCACCTTCGCGACGTGACGATTGCGGGGCCGTTCGAGGCATCGGGGAGCGCAGGCGACACCGTGAGCCGCCAGCGGATCTTCGTGTGCCGGCCCACGAGCGCGGCGGACGAGACGGCCTGCGCGGCGAAGATTCTGTCGACGCTGGCGCGCCGGGCGTATCGCCGTCCGGTCACCGAGGGTGACGTCGAGAAGCTCATGGCCTTCTATCGCGACGAGCGTGAGGGCGGTGCCCCGTTCGACGCCGGAATAGAAATGGCGGTTCGAGCGCTGCTGGTGAGTGCGGAGTTCCTGTTCCGCGTCGAGAGCAATCCTGGCGCCGGCGGTGTGCGCGCCGTGTCCACCGGGGCGGTGGCGGTGCAGGGCTCGAACTATCGCATCAGCGATCTGGAGCTGGCGTCACGGCTGTCGTTCTTCCTCTGGAGCAGCATCCCCGACGACGAGCTGGTGTCGCTCGCCGCGGATGGCAAGCTCGGGGACGAAGCCACGCTGGAGCGTCAGGTGCGGCGGATGCTGGCCGACGAGCGGTCCATCGCCCTGGCGCGCAACTTCATGCCGCAGTGGCTCAATCTGCGGGCCCTCGAGTTCTCCGCGCCCTTCGACCCCGACTTCGACGAGAGCCTCCGGCGCGCAATGATGCTGGAGACGGAGCTCTTCTTCGATTACATCGTCCGGCAGGATCTCAGCGTCATGGATCTGCTGACGGCGGACTACACCTTCCTCAACGAGCGCCTGGCCTGGCACTATGGCATCCGGAACGTCAAGGGGAGCCATTTCCGGAAGGTGACGCTGGCGCAGGACGACCCGCGCCGCGGACTCCTGGGGCATGGCAGCATCCTGACGGCGACTTCGTTTGCGATCCGGACCTCGCCCGTCAAGCGGGGCAAGTGGATCCTCGAGAGCATCATGGGCGTGGCCCCTCCACCGCCGCCGGCCAACGTGCCGCCGCTGGAGGAGGAGTCGACGGTCGGTGGCTCCGGAAAGTCGCTCACGATGCGCGAGCGGATGGCGGCTCACAGGAAGAACCCGACCTGCGCCGGCTGCCACTCGATGATCGATCCCGTGGGATTCGCCCTCGAGAACTTCGATCCCACGGGGAAGTGGCGGAGTCTGGATCCGGCGATGAGCAAGATCGATGTCACCGGGACGCTGCCGGATGGTACGAAGTTCACGACGCTCGGAGAGTTCCGCGGGGCCCTCACGGCCCGGCCCGAACGGTTCGCGAGCTCCCTGGCCGAGAAGTTGCTGACCTATGCGCTGGGTCGCGGCCTGGAATCGTTCGACATGCCGACCGTGCGAGCCATCACGCGATCGGCGTCAGCGGCGGATTACCGGTTTTCGGCCATCGTCCTGGGTATCGTCAAGAGTCCGGCGTTTCAGATGCGACGCTCGCTCGTGCCGTCGCCCGGTGCGGTGGCCAGCCTGGTTCCCGGCGGGCGGTAAGTCACACAAACGGATGTAGCTGTAGAACGGAGAGCCACGATGATCATCACGAAGGTTTCCCTTCCCCGACGGACGTTTCTGCGAGGTCTGGGGGCCACGGTGAGCCTGCCGCTCCTGGATGCCATGATCCCGGCCGGTACGGCGCTGGCGAAGACGGTGGGCGCTCCGGTGACCCGTGTCGCGTTCTGGGGTACGGCGAACGGGGTGTTCGGGCCGCACTTCAAGCCTGCGGGCAGTGAGATCAATGAGACCGGGTCGACGATCGTGTCGAAGCTGACGGACTATCCGTCGTCGCCGATCCTCGCGCCGCTCGAGACGTTCCGCAATGAGATGGTCGTGGCCACGCAGCTGGGCAATCTGGCGGCGGAGAGCAAGCAGGTCGGCAGCGGCGTGCATGCGCGCGCGGCTTCCTGCTTCCTGAGCGGTTGTGCCGCCAAGCGGACCGAAGGGGCCGATATCGAGCTGGGCACGACGCTGGACCAGTACGCGGCCAGGGAACTAGGCAGGGAGACGCAGCTGACCTCGCTCGAGATGGCGATCGAATCCAGCTTCGTGGGGAACTGCGACCAGGGCTACAGCTGTGTGTACGTGAACACGTTCTCGTGGCGCACGCCCACGATGCCGCTCCCGATGGAGAACAATCCGCGGGTGGTGTTCGAGCGGCTGTTCGGTGATGGCGGAACGACCGAGCAGCGCCTGGGCCAGATGCGGCGCGACCGCAGCATCCTCGATTTCGTCGGCGAGGACCTGGCCCGATTGCAGAAGGGGCTCGGGGCGGGCGACCGCAAGACGGTCGACGAGTACCTCGATGCCCTTCGCGATGTCGAGAGCCGGATCCAGAAGGCGGAGAGGAACAGCGCGACCACGGAGTTGCCGCTGTCGGCCCAGCCTGCCGGTATCCCCGAGTCGTACGCCGACCACGCCGACCTGATGGTCGATCTGCAGTTCCTCGCCTTCCAGGCTGACGTGACGCGCGTCATCACGTTCCAGACGTCGCGTGAGCAGGGCGGCCGCCAGTTCCCGTTCATCGGCGTGCCCGAAGCCCACCACGAGACGTCGCACCACCAGGGCGACCCGTACAAGATTCAGCAGAATACGAAGATCAATACGTACTTCGTCCAGCTGTTCGCCAACCTGGCAGAGAAGATGCGGAACACGCCGGATGGCGACGGGTCACTGCTCGACCACGCGATGCTGCTGTGGGGCTGCGGCCTGGGATCGGGCGATATCCACAGTCCGCACGACATGCCGATCGCGGTTGTCGGGGGGGCCTCCGGCCAGCTCAAGGGGAACCGGTTGCTGCAGTATCCGATGGACACGCCGTTCATGAACTTCGGCCTGAGCCTGCTCGACAAGGTTGGGGTCCACTTGGAAGGTATCGGCGACAGCACGGGCCGTGTCACCGATCTCTAGGAGCACACCGATGGCAAAGCGATGGATGGTTCTGGCGCTCGCTGCCCTGAGCCTCGGCGCCGCGGGTCGAGAGGTGGCGCTCATCGAGGCCGCCAAGGAGTCGGACGTCGCGGCGGTTCGGGCGCTGGTCCGGACGGACGATGTGAACGCCGCCGAACCCGACGGCACGACGGCGCTGCACTGGGCGGCGCACCGCAGCGACCTGGTGACGACCGAGCTGCTGGTCACGGCGGGCGCGAACGTGAACGCGGTGAATCGGTACGGGGTCACGCCGGTGTCCCTGGCAGCCGAGAACGGCAGCGCCGACGTGCTCAGCGTGCTGCTCGCAGCCGGCGCGAAGGTCGACACCACCCTCCCGGGCGGTGAGACGCCGCTGCTGACGGCGTCCCGGACGGGGAAGGTCGACGCCGTACGGGTGCTGCTGGCCAACGGCGCCGACCCCAACGCGCGTGAGTCTCTGCGCGGCCAGACGCCGCTGATGTGGGCGGCCGTCCACGGCAACCCCGACGTCATCCGGCTCCTCGTCCAGGCGGGTGCGAACGTCCATGCACGGTCGTTCACGCCGGCGAAGCCGAAACGGGGCCGGATGGCCTATGCGCAGCAGCCTCAGAGCCCGCCTGCTCCCACCAGCGGGACGGGAGCGGCGCTGCAGCAGTTCGCCGGTTGGAATCTCACGCATGACGCCGGAACCAAGGACTTCGGCGCGCTGACGGCCATCGCGTTCGCGGCACGGCGCGGGCACATCGGCGCCCTGGGCGTCCTGCTCGATGCCGGCGCCAGCGTGAACGATACCGCTGAGGTGATTCCGGCAAACGGCCAGACGCCAATCCTGACCCTCGCGATCGCGAACGCGCACTACGAGGCGGCGTCGTTCCTGCTCGATCGCGGCGCCGACCCGACGTTGATGGACAGCGGCTGGACGGCGCTTCACCAGCTGGCCCGATCGCGCGCGGAACCGGGGAAGTCCAGAACGAACGTGGGCTGGACGATCGGTCCGACCATGACGGGTACGGTGTCCGGCCTCGAGCTGGCACAGAAGCTGATCGACAAGGGCGCGGATGTCAACGCCCGCGCGACCAAGGAGTTCGAGGACTACTATCGCCATGCGCCCGTGAGCCGGATCGGTGCCACGCCGTTGCTGATGGCCGCGCGCGTGAGCGACGCCCCCTTGATCCGTTTGCTGCTCGAGAACGGCGCCGATCATCGAATCCCCACGAAGGACGGGATCACGCCGCTGATGGCGACGGCCGGCAGCGCCATCCGTTCTCCGAACGAGGACGGCATCGACGTGGACTCGCCGGAAGCGCTCGAGGTGATGCTGGACATGACCAAGCCGTCACTCGAGGAGGTCAACGCCTCGGATGATCGCGGGTGGACGCCGATGCACGGCGCCGCGTATCGCGGCAACCTGGAGGTGATCCAGATGCTGACCGATTACGGGGCGCGCCTCGACATCAAGGCGATTCCCCGTAACGGCGCCATCGCGCCCGCGCGAGTGCGGACCGACCTCGGTCTGAACGAGTCGGGCTGGTTGCCGGTGCAGGTCGCCGACGGGATCGTGGTTGGCGGCATCTTCTTCCGTCAGGAGCCGGGAGCCAAGCTGCTCCGCAAGCTGATGGCTGAACAGGGGCTGCCAGTTCCGCCAGACGAAGGGCTGGTTCGGGGTACCTACATCGACGACAAGGCCAACCTGAAGCGTATGGTTGGCGCCGAGCCGGCCGGCGGCCAGCAGGTCGACTGAGGGCCCGTTTGCGGTCCGGAGTGGGCCTGCCCCTCCACGCAGTGTTCTCGCACGAAGGTCGGAAGGAAGCCTCCGGCCTTCGTGCGTCGTAGTACGCCGTCTGGTTCGAAGGTGCCGAGCGGGTACTGCAGCGAAACTGCGACCATGATCATCACACGGAAGTACCTGCCTCGCCGGACGATCCTTCGCGGGATCGGGGCAACCGTGGCGCTGCCCCTCCTGGATGCCATGGTGCCCGCCTTTTCCTCACCCCGGGCCGCTGGCCTGCTGCCAGCCCGCTTCTGCGCGTTGTACGTCGGCAACGGCATGAACATGTCCCAGTGGACGCCGACGACCGAAGGCGCGCTCACGCTGTCGCCGATCCTCCAGCCGCTCGCACCATTTCGCGATCGCGTTCTCGTGCTGACCGGATTCGACAACCGTGAAGGCGGTTCGGACGATGCGGGCGGCCTGCACTCGCGGATCCAGCCCGCCTGGTTGACCGGGACCCAGGCCAAGCGCACGGAAGGCGCGGACGTCGAGGTGGGCGTGTCGATGGATCAGATCGCCGCCGCGGCGCTGGGTTCCGAGACTCCGCTTTCGTCCCTGGAACTGGCCCTCGAGTCGGTGGACGTAACCAGGGCGTGCGAACCCGCGTATTCGTGCACGTACGTGTCCACGCTGGCCTGGCGGAACAGCGTGACGCCCCTCCCGATGGAGGTCAACCCGCGCGCCGTGTTCGAGCGCCTGTTCGGTGATGGCAGCGGCGTGGAAGCGCGGGCGCGACAGCGGGAGAAGGATCGAAGCATTCTGGACCGGCTGACCCGGGACATCGCCGCGCTGCAGGGACGGCTCGGCGCGGACGATCGCCGGGAGGTGGAGGAGTTCGTCGAGGCGATTCGCGGCGTCGAGCGCCGGATTCAGAAAGCCGAAGCGCGGCCTGAAGCGGAGCTTCCCCCCGGTCTCGACATCGCGCGTTTCATCGGCATCCCGGAGACGTTCGAGGCCCACGCGAAGCTGATGTTCGAGCTGCTGGCGCTGGCGTTCCAGTCGGATCGGGTGCGCGTGTCGACGGTGCTCATGGTGCGGGAGCGCAGCGATCGTGTCTTCCCGGAAAGCGGGGTGCTCGAACCGATCCATCCTCTTTCCCACCACTTCGAAGATCCCGACCGGCTCGAGCAACAGGCCCGGCTGAACACGTTCCACGTGCGGATGTTCGCGGACCTGGTCGGGCGGCTCGCGTCGATTCCAGCACTGGACGGGTCGCTCCTGGACCACACCATCCTGCTGTTCGGCTCGGGGATGAGCAATTCAAACCTTCACCTTCCGCTCGATGTGCCGACCGTCGTGGCCGGGGGCGCAGGCGTGGGACTTCGGGGTGGCCGTCACGTGCGCTACGCGCCAGGCACTCCGCTGGCCAATCTGCAGGTGTCGCTGCTCGCCAGGCTGGGTGTCGCCGTGGAGCGATTCGGCGACAGCAGCGGCCGAGTGGGCATGCTCTCGGACATCTGAGTCTGGCCGTGGTCCAGCTGTCCCGGGGCGTCGGGGGAGGGAGCGGCTGGTTGGCGATCCCGTCGCGACGTCGCTGATCGGGTCGGATGGACGGTCCAGGTTTCACGCCGGCGCGCCTCCAGTCACCTTCCGGTTTCGTCCGTCGTGCCCCTGGGCCGCCGCCAGCTGGCGCGGCAGCCCGTGGTTCTGTCCAGCCACGCGGCGGCATCCGAGCAAGGAGGGCGCGCCGGAGTTCACCCGTCAATCAGGCTTCTGCAGGCGAAGCGGGGCGAGCGGTGACGCGAAGGGGATGTCCGCTTCGGATCGTTCAGACCACCAGGCTAGCGAGAGGGGGACGCGATGCGTAGATGGTTCAGGCTCGATCGGATGGCACTGGGGGCGTGTCTGATCGCCGTCCTTCCCGTTTCGGCCCTGGCACAGGGCGCGATTGCCGGGGTCGTCACCGATGCGACAGGAGGTGTGCTGCCGGGCGTGACGGCCGAGGCCCGCAGCCCGGCACTGATCGAGCAGGTGCGAGCCGCGGTGACCGATTCGCAGGGGCAATACCGCCTGGTCGACCTGCGGCCCGGTGTCTACGTGGTGACGTTCACGCTTCCGGGGTTCAGCACGGTGGTTCGAGAGGGCATCACGATCCAGGGCGACTTCACCGCCCCGGTGAACGTCGAGATGCGCGTGGGGGCCCTGGAGGAGACGGTGGTCGTGTCCGGCGCGTCGCCGGTGGTCGACGTGCAGAGCACCCAGCGCCGCGAGGTGCTGAGCAGAGAGCTCGTCGATGTGTTGCCCACCGGGAGGAACTACTCGACGATCGCCGTGGCGCTGCCGAGCGTGACGTCGACGGTCAGGGACGTCGGAGGCATCACCGCTGCGGGGCAGGGGCAGGTGAGGGCGTACGGCGGGCAGGGCGCCCAGTCAATCATGATGGACGGACTCCGCATCGACGGCGTGAGCGCGGACGCCGTCATCAATCTTTTCTACAACGCCGGCGCGGTCGACGAGTTCGTGTACCAGGTGAATGGGGGCAACGCCGAGACGCCGAGCAGCTACGTCGTCATCAACCAGATTCCCCGGTCCGGCGGCAACACGTTTTCGGGCTGGGGGCTCGTCGTGAAGTCCGGCGAGGCCCTGAGCAGCAGCAACATCACGCCCGAACAGCTGGCGAGCGGGTTGCAGCAGACATCCCTCGTCGACGACCTTCACGACTACAACGGGGGGGGTTGGTGGTCCGATTCAGCGCGACAGGCTGTGGTTCTACACGTCGCCGCGGGAGTGGGTGCAGTCGACCAAGACACCGTGGCTGCACGACGGGCTGCTGGGCCCGGTTGGGGAGCCGGTCGTCAATCGCGCGCTGCACAGGGCCTGGACGAACCGGCTGACATGGCAGCTCGACAACGCGAACAAGCTCGCGGGCACGTACGAGTGGCTGCAGAAGACGAACTTCACCTCCGGCTTGAGCGGCAGCGTGCGCCCGGAGGCCACGAACATCTACGGGCACCGCCCCTTCTTCTACGTCCTGTCGAAGTGGACGTCCGTGGTACGGAACAGGGTGTTCGTCGAGGCCGGCTACTCCCTTTCATACAAGGACTACTACATGAACCCGCAGCCGGGCATTTCGCCGTCGGCGCCCGCGAAGCAGGACGTGGGGCGCGGGATCACGTTCGGCAACACGTCACGGTACATCGATCACTGGCAGCGCCACGACTTCCTCAGCGCGTCGGTGACGTACGTCACCGGCTCCCACTCGCTCAAGGCCGGCGTGCAGTGGGATGACGGCTACGATCGGGTGGAGAACTATTCGTCCAACGGATCGCTGACGCAGGTGTACCGGAACGGGGTGCCGTTCAGCGTCAACGTGTACGATTTCCCGAGCGTGACGCAGGCCGACGTGAAGAACTGGGGGCTCTACGTCCAGGATTCATGGACGCTGAAACGCCTCACGCTGAATCCCGGCGTGCGCTGGGATCAGTTCGTCGGCTCGCTGCCGGAGCTGTCGATGCCTGCTGGCCGGTTCGTTCCCGCCCGCCGCTTCGCGGCGATCGACGACCTGCCGAACTGGAAGCACGTCTCGCCTCGTTTCGGGGCCTCGTTCGACCTGTCGGGGAAAGGGAAGACAGCGCTGAAGGGCAGCGTCGGGAAGTACATGATTCAGTACGGATCCGGCCTGGTGTTTCAGTACAACCCGTCGAATTCGGCGTCGGTCGTCACGCCGGATCCGAGGGACTGGACCGATCTCAACCGCGACGACATCGCCCAGGACAACGAGATCGGGCCGTCGCGGAACCCCGCCTGGGGCGTGCAGCCGAACCGGCGCCCGGAACAGGATCGCGCGTACGACATCCTGTCCAATGTCTCGCTGGACCACGAGCTCGTGGCCGGCCTGGGCGTGTCCGTCGCCTACAACCGGCGGGACACGAAGAACATCAGCTGGGCGGACAATCTGACGAACGTGGCGGAGGACTGGCAGCGGCTCACCGTGGCGGACCCGCGGGGCAACGGGCAGCTCATCGACGTGTATCAGATTCTGCCGGGCAGGGTCGGGCCCGCCAATACGGTGGACCTCACGTCGGAGAACACACGCTCCTGGGATGGTGTCGACGTCACGGTCCGGGGCCGCCTGCGCGGAGCGAACCTCACGGCGGGCACGTCGACTGGCCGCACGAAGGAACGGACGTGCCAGGTGGAGAACCCCAACTCGCTCCGTTTCTGCGAGCAGGAGACGCCCTACCTGACCAACTTCAAGCTGTCCGGCACCTATCCGCTGCCGTGGTGGGGCTTCCGGGCGAGCGTTGTCTACCAGAGTCTGCCGGGCATCGAGAGCGTGATCAACCACGTGGTGACTCGTGCGCAGCTCCCGCAGCTCGTGACCGCATCCTCCGTGACCGTGCGGCTGAACCAGCGGGGACAGGAGTACCTGCCGCGCTTCAACCAGGTCGACCTGTCGTTCGCCGGCTCCATCAGGGTCCACCGGTTCCGCGTGAAGCCACAGATCGACTTCTTCAACATGTTCAACACGAACGCCGTGAACTCCCAGACCACGACCTATCCCTCGCACGGGAGAGTGACCGCGATCCTGCCGGGTCGCATCATCCGGGTGGGGACGCAGCTCGACTTCTGAGGGAGTGGAGGGTTCAGAAGTCTGAATCGTCGAGGGCCCGAGAGGGCCCTGTGCCGACCGCGGCCGGGGACCGGACTGGATATCCGGCTCCCGGCTGCCGCGTTCGCCGTCAGCGTGCGCGAACGCTCACTTCCTGACCCACTTCTGCAGAATCGGGTTGAGCGTCATGCCCGCGAAGACGTTGCCGAGTTCGTCCGCCGCCAGCCCTTCAGGCATGATGCCGGGGATGTAGTAATCGAGGGAGCCGTCCCTGGCGCTCCCGATTCGCACGCCGCTCTTCCATCCCGGGTTGCGCACGGTGCCGGTCTTGGGGTCCTTGCCGCGATTGGATTCGGAGTCGGCCACGAGCAGCGTGTCGTCCTTCAGGATCCACAGGCCGCTGGGCCGTCCGAAGTGCTGCCAGTCGTCGACGTAGTTCATGTCCTTGTCGAAGATCTGAACCCGGTTGTTCGATCGGTCGGCGACGAACAGGCGGCCCTGTGAGTCATAGGCCATGGCGTGGGGGCCCCAGAACTCGCCGGGCCCCGACCCCTGTTTCCCCCAGGATCCGACGAACTTCCCGTCCTTGGTGAACCGTACGATGCGATCGCCGTCCGGTTGGGCGTGGGCGGGACGCGGGACGTGGCCGTCCGCGATGACGATGTCGCCGTTCGGTGCGATCGTGCAGGCATTGGGGCCGACGAAGGTGTCGTCGCCAGCCCGGGCGACACCGGCCTTGCCCAGCGTCAGCAGCAGCTTGCCGTCCTGGTTGAACTTGAAGAACTGGAAGCCGCGGCCCTTCTCGGCGGCGTTGTCGCCGAACGGGCTGTCGCCGGCCCAGAGGTTGCCGTCGCGATCCATGCAGAAGCCGTGCGCCTGGACGAACATGCCCTGGCCGAAGCTCTTCACGACCTTGCCCGATGCGTCGAAGTAGACGATCGGCGGATCGGCCCGATGGTGTACCCAGGTACCCCCTTTGCCGTCCGGAATGATGCCGATGACCGCACCCCACTTGCCACCTGGCGGGGACTGGGGCCAGTTCTCGAGCAGCCGGTACGGATTGGCCATGGCGCTGGACCCGGACTGCGCCGACGGCTTTGGGGCGACGGTGGCCAGCGCGACGAGGGCCACTCCAAGCCGGATCGAGAATCGAACTGCATGCGACATCGCTGACTCCTTCGGTTGAGGCCGGTGCTAGTGTAGTTCGTTCCTGCGGTCAAGCCACCTCGACTGCGTCATGGGCGGCAGCGGGTGTCAGCCGCGTGGCAGGCCGGGCAGGACGACCCCAAGCAGACCGCGTCGCGCGGCTGGCCCAAGTGGTATAAGAAGCGTGGTCCGCGGGAGAAAGGGCGTCATGACGAGAACAAGAGCCGCGTGGGGTGTCGTGCTGATCGCGGCGGCCATGGCCGTCGGCACCGAGGTGCGGGATCTCAGGGGCGTCGCGGCTGCGCAGCGCGTGCCCCGCGTGCCGGCGCCCGTCTTCGAGGTGGATCCGGGCTGGCCGGTCCTTCCCAACAGCTGGAAGACGGGGAATGTCACCTCGGTGGCAGTGGGCCCGAACGATCACGTCTGGTTCTCGCATCGCTCCCGGATGCTGCCCGACGCGCAGAAAGCACAGGCCGCGCCCCCCATCCTTGAATTCGACGAGCGCGGCAGGTTCGTCACGGGGTGGGGAGGGGACGCTCCCGGTTTCGACTGGCCGGGGAGCGAGCACGGCATCTTCGTGGACGGCCAGGGCAACGTGTGGCTGACCGGCAGCGGACCGGACGGAGGTGCGCCGACGCGGGTGAAGGACAACATGGTCCTGAAGTTCACGAA
>VFZH01000099.1 GCA_016871255.1 Acidimicrobiia bacterium
CGCCCGTTCGGCGGCGGCGAGCCGCGCCGCCGCCGCCTGCACGTCCGACCGGTGTTCGGCCGCCAGCCGCACGGCCTCCTCCACCGAAGCCAGCGGCGCAGCCGAGTACCCGATCTCACCGGCCAGCTCGAACGCCTGCCCCGGCGGCAGCCCCACCATCCGGGCCAGGTTGATCGTCTGCTTGGCCAGGTCGTTCCTGAGCGCCACGAGCCGCTGCTGCTGCGTCAGCACCTGGATCTGGCTGCGACCCACGTCCACCTGCGCCGCCAGGCCAACCTCCCGCCGTTCGACCGTCTGCCGGTGGAACGCCTGGGCGGTCTCGAGCTGGGCCTGCGCGGACACGACCCGCGCCTCGGCCGCGGTCACCTGCAGGTAGGTGCCGCCGACCGCCAGCACCACGAGGTCGCGCGTGTCGTCCGCCGTGAGGCTGGCGGCCCGCGCCTGCTCGCCGGCCGCGCGGTAGCTGTTCCAGCCCGCCAGGTCGAACACGGTCTGCGTCAGCCG
The DNA here is from genome assembly GCA_016871255.1 of Acidimicrobiia bacterium. GTDB lineage: Bacteria > Acidobacteriota > Vicinamibacteria > Vicinamibacterales > UBA2999 > VFZH01. The sequence continues at coordinate 505 of VFZH01000099.1, forward strand.
GACGCGCAGGTCTACGTAGTTGAACGGTCCTACGACGGTGGGGATGTCGAACCCCGGGAAGGCGTCCCCGAACTGGAACCCCATGGCGGCAAGGTTGATCTGCTGCACGGTGCCGGCCATCTCCCCGGCCACCGCCGGCAGCAGCGCACTGCGCGCCACGATCTGCTGGCCGCGCGCCTCCTCCACCAGCCGCGCGATGTTGACGGCTCCGAGGTTGTGGTCGAGACCGCGGCGGATCGCCTCCCGGAACGTCAGCGGTCCCGCGAGCGGCTCCGCCCCGCGCCGGCTCCCGGTGAGCCCGCCCTGCACCTGCACGGACGGACTCACGGTGTTGACGCTGGTGGTCGAGCCGGGCAGCGCCGTCTGGTTCACAACGGCGGTGCCCTGCGCGGCGAGCGGCAAGGGCCACGCCAGGGCGGAGAAGCACAGGAGCACGCGAACAGGTGTGTTGGTCATGATGTCAAGAGGACGAGGAGGAAGCTCACCGCCCGAAATCCCGAAGCCCGAATCCCAAAGCCCAGGCGAAGACCCAAGGCCCAGATCCCAACGCGGATCTCACGCGGAGGCCTGCGGCTCACTCACGTCAACTGCTGCCGGAATCGCCACACACTCACCGACATCAGCACCAGCGCGAAGATCAGCAGCGCGGCCAGGTTCGGCCACAGTTCCGGGAAGCCGCCGCCGCGGATCAGGGCACCACGGGAGATCTCGCCGAAGTGGTAGATCGGGTTGACGATCGCCCACGGCTGCATCCAGGCGGGCATCGCCTCGGCCGGCGTGAGCGCACCGGAGAGCGCGATCATCGGCGGGAAGATGAAGAAGCTCGACAGCTGCGCCTGCTGCGCCGATTTCGTCAGCGTGGCCACCACCGTGCCAAGGCCGATGCCGCAGAAGACGCAGGCCGCGGAAGCTACGGCCAGCAGCGTGAAGCTGCCGCGAAACGGCACCTGGAAGTAGAAACGCAGGACCGCCAGCGCGATCAGCCCCGGAATGCCGAGCAGGAGGAACGGCGGGACGATCTTCGCGATGATGATCTCCGACGTCCGGGCCGGCGTCATCAGCAGCTGCTCCAGCGTCCCCGCCTCCCGCTCCCGCACCATCGTCGCAGACGACGTGATCATGCCGTTCATCAGCAGGAGCTGGCCGAGCAGCCCGGTCACGAGAAACCAGGTGGTGACCATGCCCGGGTTGAACAGGTACGCGGGGTGGAGCACGGCCCGGCCCCGGCGGGGCGCGCCGGTGGCCGCGACCTGGCGCACGCCGGCGTCCACGCCCCCCGCGGCCAGCGATCGGTTGAACCCCTGCAGGATGCCTTCGATGTAGCCCTCGCTCACCGCCGCCGTGTTCGCGTTCATCGCGTTCAGCAGGACCTGAATCCTGGCCGGGCGCCCGCGACCGACGTCGCGCGGCAGATCCGACGGAATCACGATGCCGGCATCCAGCAGGCCGTCGCTGATGTCGGTCCCCAGCTCGTTCGCCGACGGGTAGATCCCCTGCAGACGGAAGCTGCCGCTTTCGGCCAGCGCCGCTATCAGGTCCCGGCTGACCGGCGTGCGGCTGCCGTCCACGATCCCCAGCTTCAGATCGGTGACAGCCGGGCTCATCACGGTCCCGAAGAGCAGCAACTGCAGCAGGGGCGGGATGATCATCGCCCGCACGACCTGCCTGTCGCGCCGGATCTGACCCACCTCCTTCACGAACGCCGCCCGGAGCGCCGGACTCAACCACCGCCGCAGCACCGAGATCTCCTCGGAGACGAATCCCAAAGCCCACATCACAAAGCCCAAGCCGAATCCCAGTACCCGAGACCCCACGCCGACCTCACGCCTCGCCAGAGCGCGGAACGCGCAAAGGCGGGCCGATCGTCAATCGTCAATCGTCAATCGTCAATGCAATCCGCAATCATCAATCCCCAATCGTCAATGCTCCAGCTGCATCCGCCTGAGCCGTCTCCAGCCGAGACCGAAGAACACCCCGCCGATTCCGCCGATGATGAGCACCTTGTACCAGACGGCGGACCAGCCGCCGCCCTGCAGGAACGCGTCGCGCACGATCTCGATGTAGTAGCGCGCCCAGACCAGGTTCGACAGCCATCGCAGCCCGTCGGGGATGTTCGCCAGCGGGAAGATCAGCCCCGACAACATGAACACGAGCAGGAAGCCGCCCATCATCACGGCCTGCATCGCCGCCACCTGGCTGGGAATGGCCGCCCCGATCATGGACCCGAACGACGCCGTGCAGAACGCGTAGAGCACCGTGGCGATCAGGAACGGAACCGGGTCGCCGGCGAGCCGCACGTCGAACGCGATGAACAGCGTGGCGAGCATCAGCAGGCACTGGCCGAAGGCGACGATCATGAACGCCAGCACCTTGCCCAACAGGAACTCGGCCGCCGAGATGTTCGATACGTACACCTGCAGAATCGTCTTCCGCTCCCCTTCCCGCGACATGCCGAGCGCGGCGAGCAGCGGCGGAAACATCGACAGCCCCATCACGAAGATGCCCGGTCCGTAGAACTTCTTCGACGAGCGCTCGGGGTTGTACCAGAAGCGGACCTCGGCCGACACGGGCGGCTGTACGGCCGCGCCCTGCTCCACGTTGAACGCGGCCGTGACCCGCCCGGCGTACCCGGCCAGCAGCCGCGCCGTGTTGCCGTCGGCGCCGTCCACCAGGATCTGAACGGGCGCATCGACGCCGCGGAGCACGCTGCGGTGGAACCCGTCGGGGATGATCAGCACCCCACGCGCCACCCCGGCCGTCAGGGCCGCCTCGGGCTGGCGGTCGGTCGGCCACGGGGCGACGCGGAACGTCAGCGACCCGCGGAAGCCGTCGATCAGCCGCCGCGACGCGGGAGAGCTGTCGAGGTCCTGCACCACGAGCGGCAGGTCCCGCACGATGAGCGACAGCGCGTTCCCCATCAGGAGCAGCTGGAGCAGCGGCAGCAGGAGCGCCAGGGCGAGCGCCAGCCGGTCGCGCAGGACCTGCGCCAGCTCCTTCCGCAACTGCGCGCGCACGCGCTTCACGCCTCGACCCCCACCTTCCCCTGCTCACGCGCCTCTTCGACGACGCGGATAAACACGTCCTCCAGCGAGTAGCGCGACTCCCGTGCCCGGCGCACCTCCACCCCGATCGCCTGCAGCCTGGCGGCCACGTCGCGCAGGCCTTCGTCCGCCGCGCCATCCCAGATGACGTGCAGCCGGTCGCCGAACAGCGCGACGCGCCAGCGATCCATCACTTCCTTGAGGCCGTCGGCGGCCTTCTGCGAGCGATCGACGTGGAACTCGAGCAGGTGCCCGGGCTGGCGCCCCTTGATGCCCCACGGCGTCCCCTCCGCCACCAGCTCTCCGGCGACCATCATCCCCAGCCGGTTGCACTGCTCCGCTTCCTCCAGGTAGTGCGTCGTGACCAGGATCGCCGTGCCGGCATCGGCCAGGTGGTTGATCAGGCTCCAGAAGGCCCGGCGCGCGAGCGGATCCACGCCCGATGTCGGTTCATCGAGGAACAGCACGCTCGGCTCGTGCATGATCGCCGCGCCGAACGCCACGCGCTGCTTCCAGCCGCCGGGCAGGCTGCCCACGAGACGATCATCCTGTCCGGTCAGGCCGGCAAACGACAGCACCCAGCGGATCCTCGCCTCGCGCTCGTCATCGGGCACGCCGTACACGCCGGCGAAGAACTCGAGGTTCTCGCGAATCGGCAGGTCTTCGTACAGAGAGAACCGTTGCGACATGTACCCGATCTGCCGGCGCACTGCCGGCGCGCGCAGCCGCCGCTCTCCTGCCAGCTCCGTCTGCCCGCTCGTGGGATCCAGCAGGCCGCACAGCATCTTGATCGTCGTGGTCTTGCCCGCCCCGTTGGCGCCCAGCAGCCCGTACACCTCCCCGTAGCGGATCTGCAGCGACACGGCGTGTACGGCGCGGAAGGCGCCGAACGAGCGCGTCACCGCCTCGGCGCCGATCGCCACGCGGCCGCGCAGATCCTCGTGCGCATGCCGGCCCGGAAACGGCGGATACCGCACGTCCCCGCCGAGCGCCCGCAGCCGCGCCACCAGCGTGTTCTCGAGCATCGGCACATCGGCTCTGATCTCCTCGACGCCGACGCCGGCACTCGTGAGACGCGCGCGGATGTCGGCCTCCGCGGCGGCTCGATCGCCCGCCAGCACGTCGAGCCGGTCCCCGAACCGCTGCACGTCCACGAGCGTGTCGCCGGCTGCCACCGCGCCGGCCAGCACGCGCTGGGCGTCCCGGAGCGACGAGGTCCGCACCTCCAGCCGCACCACGCCGAGCGCGTCGCGCAGCGCGGCGGGCGTGCCGATCTCCCGGATGGCGCCCTCGTGCATGAAAGCCACGCGATGACAGCGCTCCGCTTCGTCCAGGTACGGAGTCGCCAGGAGGATCGTCAGCCCATCGGCGGCGAGGTGCGCGAGGGCGTCCCAGAACTCACGGCGCGAGACCGGATCCACGCCCGTGGTCGGCTCGTCGAGCAGCAGGACGCGAGGCTCCGGCACGAGCGCGCAGGCCAGCGCCAGCTTCTGTTTCATGCCCCCGCTCAGCCGACCGGCCAGCCGCTCGGTGAAGCGGTCCATGTCGAACATCGCCAGGTAGCGCAGGGCACGGCGATCCAGCTCGTCTCGCGGCACCAGACGCAGGTCGCCCAGGTACCGCAGGTTCTCGCGAACCGTGAGGTCGGGATACAGGCTGAAGGTCTGCGTGAGGTACCCGGTCTCGGCGCGGGCGTCGCGGGCAGGACGGCCGAAGACCTCGGCCGCCCCCGACGTGGCCTCCATCACGCCGGCCAGGATCTGGAAGGTGGAGGTCTTGCCGGCCCCGTCGGGGCCGATCAGCCCGAAGATCTCTCCTTCTTCCACGGAGAGGTCGAGCCCGCGAACCGCCTCCACGTCGCCGAAGCGCTTGACGAGGCCGGCCAGGCGAATGGCCGGAGGCCGGTTCACCGGGCGCGCCCCTCGGGCCACGTTTCGCTCACGAGGATCTCGCCGTCCGCCGGCATCCCCGGCTTGGCGAACCCGACCGCCCCCTTCAGGTCCACCTTCACACCGAACACCTGCTTCACGCGGTCTTCCTGGAAGTAGGTGTTCTCGGGTGTGAAGGTCGCTTCGGGATCGATGCGTCCCACGACCGCCTCGATCGGGTCATCCGGTGCCGAGTCGAGATACACACGGGCGGGCTGCCCGGCCTTGATCTCGCCGAGGCGCCCCTCCGGTACGAAGCCGCGAAGGTAGACGCGCGAGAGGTCCACCACGGTCAGGATCGGCGTCCCCGGGGCGACGATTTCGCCCGGCTCGGCGCTGCGCGTCACGACAGTCCCGTCGAACGGCGCACGAATCGTGAGGTCGGCACGCGCCGCTTCGGCCTCGGCGAGCCGTGCCCTGGCCTGATCGACAAGCGCCGCGGCACTGGCGACCTCTGCCTGCTGCTGCGCGATCTGGCTGCGGATCGCCTCGTTCTGCGCGGACCGGATGTCGGGGTTGGCGAGCATGGCCCGCGCCGCCGCGAGCGCCCCCTGGGACGCATCCACGCGCTTGCGGGCAGCGGCCGCGATCGCCTCCTGCTGAGCGGCCCCCGACGCCGCGACGCGGCCCTGGCGCAGCGACACGGCTCCGCTCTCGGCCAGCCGCCCGTAGGCGTCCCGGTCGAACTCCGCGACGCCCAGCGCCGCCAGCTCGCGCAGCAGCTGCGCCTCGGCGGCCGCCAGATCGGCCTCTGCCTGCCGGACCCGGCCCTCCGCGTCGAGCCTGGCCTGATCGAGCTGGATCTGCCCCTGACGGAGCTGCTGCTGGAGGACGGCAAGGTGGTCGCCAACGGCGCGCACACGTGCCTCCGCCTGCACCAGTGCCGCCCGCGCCTGGTCTTCGCGCGCCTTGACCTGGTCGTCGTCGAGCACGACCAGCGTGTCTCCAACCGTCACCGGGTCCCCCTCGCGGACCCGGACCTCCACGATGCGGCCGGCGGTCCGGGAGGCGACTACGGCATCGTCACCCTCGAGACGCCCGCTCAGGACGACAACCCCCTCCGGAGGCCCGCCACTGGCGAACAGCCACCAGCCGGCCAACCCGGCGAGCGCAAGCGCCGCCACGGCCGCCAGAGGCGCCAGCCTGCGACGCCCCTGTCCCTCCTGTGCACTCATGAACGTGTTCTCCGGGAAGACGGCGACGCCCGCCCCGGGGTGTCGTCGTCCCAACTATACGTGGCAATCGGTTCGCGTGTGACGGTGGGATCGTGGACGGCCGGAAAGAGAAAGGGCCCACGACCATCCGGTCGTGGGCCCTTTCCTGGCTTGAGGAGCTCTGGAGAAGCCGAGAGCGAGCTAGGCTTTGCGCTGGCGCTTGCGAACGCGGCGCGCGACTTCCAGCAGACCCGTGCCGAAGAGCAGCATGCTGGCCGGCTCCGGGACCTGGTCGAGGTCGGAGTGCGCGTAGATGTCGACGTAGTTCACGAAGCCGCGGAACGAGTCGTTGCCGGCCGTTGGGTCGTCGTTGAACAGGTTGATGATATCGCCGTTGAACACGAAGTCACCGGCTGTGTCGGTGGTCATCCCGATCAGCGTGTTGTTGAGGTAGGCGGCAAAGACGCCCGTGTTACCACGGGTGATACGGAGCGTGACCAGCGTCTCGGGCGAGGCCGGTTCGTCGAGAGTGCTGAGTCCAAGCGGGTCATCTGCCTCAAAGACACTGAAGGCGTCATTGAAGTAATTCAAACCGAAACCGGCGTTGTAATACACCCCGCCGTCGCCCCCCAGGTTGTTGAAGTCAACAAGCTTCTGCCACCCGGTCCAGTCGCTGGTGCCGTAGTCCTCGTCATTCTCCCCGAGCTCTACGTTGTCCATCGAGAACTGGGCCTCGATGGTGTAGTTGCCCGTCAGGTAATACATGAAGTTCTGTGCAAGGGCATCCTCGATCCGCAGGCCCTCCTGGTCGTCCGTCGGCCCGCGCGACGAGTTTGCCCGGTAGCCGTCCTGGCCCAACTCGGTGGTGAACGTCCCGCCGCCGGTGACGGTGGTCCCGGATCCGGCGGTATCGGTGAAGTCGCCACTGTTGAAGTGGTAACTGTGCAGCAGCACCGGGGCCGCCGAGGCGGCGGGCGCCAGGCCCATCAGGGCCACCGCCACCGTGCCTGCTGCAGTTGCACATCGCGTCAACGTGGTTCGCATTGTTCCCGAGCTCCTCAAGCCGTGGTCGTCGTCGCCGTGCCCCGCATGTGGGGCTGCCAGATAGCTAAGCATGACCCATGCCGGGCGAGTTTCAGGCTGAAAGTGGCCTGAACTGGCAGCTCGCGGCTGATTTGTCTGCCAGGTCGAGGACTAAAGGCGGCTGTGGGGCGTTTCTCAACCTTCTACTACCCTCTCGACGGGAACCTGCCGGGCAGCCCTGGGGGCACGGGGTGCCCGGGGGCGCTGCCCATCCTGCCCCCCCGGACTTCGGCTGTCAGCTCCGCAGCCAGCACCCCGAGCACCCTCGAGGCCGACTTGATCTGGCCGGCCGACAGGGAGCCCAGCGCGCGCCGCACGGCCGCCTCGACCGTCCCGGATTGCCGCCGATACTGCGCCTTGCCGGACGGGGTCAGGTACAGGCACGCCCGCCGCCCATCCGCCGGGTCCGATGTCCGGCTGACGATCCGGGCGCGCTCCAGGCGCTCCAGAATGCCGGTCACCGTGCTCGGATCCAGGTGCAGCAGGCCCGCCAGCTCCCCGGCCGACAGGCCGGGATGGCGGCCAATCATCCGAAGTGCCAGACGCTGCGGACCGGTCAACCCGAGGCTGGACGCCATCCGCTTCGACATCTTCTGCAGGGCGTGGTCGACCGACCAGATCTGGCGGAGAAACATCAGGACAGGATCGCGCGTCGCCGACTCACGACGCGCGACCGCCGCACTCAGGAGTATTCCAGGTGTACGCATCGCGTGAGAGACAGAAGGAGGAACGGTGAGCCACTCGTGCCCGGAGGGCCCGGGCTGCACGGTCTGATCATCGTAACCGTACTCATTACGAGAGTCTGCGGGTTTTTGTTTACGGGCGCCCGGAGGGAAACCGCGATGCCACCCACCTCTTCGTGCGCCCCCCCCCGGACACTGCGGCCGCCACCGCCCACAGGTCCCCGGCGGTGTCCACGTCCGTCGTCGGCGCCACCGGCGTGACCGTCAGGCCGGCCTGCCGGGCGGCGCCGATGGTGAGCGCGAACATCCGGGGGGTCCCCCACGGCATGTCCTGCAGGAGCGCGCGGGGTGTGGTTGCACTCCCAATCAGGTAGTAGCCCCCATCCCGGGACGGGCCCAGCACCACCCCACCATGAGCCGCCAGCTCTTCGGCTGCGCCAGCCAGGACCGCCGCCGACAAGAGCGGCAGGTCGGACCCGACCAGCAGCACCATCGCCGCCCCCCTGGAGAACAGCCAGTCGAAGGCCCGTTCCATCCGAGGGCCCAGGTCGCCCGACCCCTGCCCGACGACCGCCACGTCGCCGGGCACGAGCGCGCGCACCTCGCCGACCCCCTCGTCGGGCGTGACGAACACGACTCGTGGCACGCCTGCAAGGGCAGCGCCCTCCACCGTGTCGAGCAGCAGCGCCTCGAGCAGCCGGGGATCCGCCGGGATCCCCAGCGACCGGAACAGACGGCTCTTGCCGCCTGCCCCCGGGGCCCGTGTCAGGACCGCGACGACCGTCCGGCCTGCCAGCTCCACCACATCCGCGCGCCGAGCAGCACGGCCACTGCCCAGCCCCACCGGTACGGCTCCCGGACGTCGGACTTCACCAGCCACCAGAAGTGCAGCACCGCGGTGACCGCAGCCAGATACGCGAGCTGGTGCAGCCGCGCCCAGCGGCGCCCGCCCAGGCGCCGGATCCAGCCGCTGGTCGACGTGATCGCCAGCGGGAGCAGCAGGAGGAACGTCGTCATCCCCACGGTGATGAACGGACGCTTGAGGATGTCCTCCCCCATCGCCTCGGCGTCGAAGAACCGATCGAGCACGATCCACACCAGCAGGTGCAGGGTGCCGTAGAAGAACGCGAAGAGCCCCAGCATCCGGCGGAACCGGATGACGGGGTGCCAGCCCGTGAGCCGGCGGATCGGCGTGACGGTGAGCGTGAGCGTGAGGAAGAAGAGGGCGTACCACCCGGTGTCGCGGGTGATGTATTCGATCGGGTTGGCGGTGAGATCGCCGCCGGTCAGGGCGAGCACGACGAGCCGCGTGGCCGGCACGAGGGCCGAGATGAAGACGAGCGTCTTCAGCCCGGCCACCACTCGAGGCGTCACCTCAGTAGAGCTTCCGCAGGTCCATCCCGGTGTAGAGCGAGGCCACCTGGTCGGCGTAGCCGTTGAACATCTGCGTCTTGCGCCGGAAGAACTCCCCGAGCCGGCGCTCGCTCGCCTGCGACCAGCGCGGGTGGTCCACCTCCGGGTTCACGTTCGAGTAGAACCCGTACTCGCGCGAGTTGGCGATGTTCCAGGTGGCCGGCGGCTCCCTCTCGACGAGCCGGATGCGCACGATCGACTTGATCCCCTTGAAGCCGTACTTCCACGGCACGACCAGCCGGACCGGCGCGCCGTTCTGCTCGGGCAGCTTCTCGCCGTACAGACCGACCGCCAGGATCGTCAGCGGGTGCATCGCCTCGTCCAGCCGCAGGCCTTCCACGTACGGGAAGTCGATGCCCGCCTCTTCGGACCTCAGCATGCGCCCCCGTTCGTACAGGCTCTCGAACGCGACGTACTTCGCCTTCGACGTGGGCTCCACCTTCTTGAGCAGCGCGCTGAGCGGCACGCCGACCCACGGCACGACGATCGACCACGCCTCGACGCAGCGCATGCGGTAGATGCGTTCCTCGAGCGGCGCGATCGTGAACAGATCCTCGTACCCCAGCTCGAGCTTCTTCGTGACCTCGCCCTCGACGGTGAGCTTCCAGGGGTTGGTCTTCAACCGGCCGGGGGCGTTCTTCGCCGGGTCGTCCTTGTCGGTGCCGAACTCGTAGAAGTTGTTGTAGGTCGTGATGTCGTCGTACGAGTTGACCTTCTCGTCCCGCGTGCTCAGCGGGCTGGGCTTGACGCCGGGGAGCTTCTGGCCGCGCTGCGCGGACAGGCCGGCCAGCCAGGGTGGCACCGCCAGCGCCCCGGCCGCACCCACCGCCAGGCCGGACGCCGAGCGGATGAACTCGCGGCGGCGCAGGTACACCTCACGGGGCGTGACGTCCGAGTAGCGGAACTCGCCGGGCTTGCGTATCAGCATCGTCGCCTCCCCTGAATCCTGCGTCATTATGCCAGACGCGCCGATGACGCCTCTGGTTTCCGTGGTCGTGCCCACGCTGGGCGACACGCCGGCCGTGCGGGCGCTGCTCGGCCGCCTGCGGGGCATGCCGGACGTGGAGATCGTCGTGGTAGACGGCGGCGGCGACCCCGAGCTCGACGGTGTGGCCGCCGGGGAGCCACCGGTGCACCTCCTGCGCGCGCCGGCCGGCCGCGGGCGCCAGATGAACGCAGGCGCCCGGGTGGCGCAGGGGGGCTGGCTGCTGTTTCTGCACGCGGATTCCCGGCTGCCGGACGGCTGGCTGGACCTCTTCCATCGTGCCGACCCCGACCCGGCCGTGGCCGGTGGCTGGTTCCGCCTCCGGATCGGCGCCAACCGGTGGCAGGCGCGGGTCATCGAGCGGCTCGCCGCCCTGCGCGTCGCCCTGTTCTCCCTCGCCTATGGCGATCAGGGGTTGTTCGTCCGGCGCGAGGTCTTCACGCGCATGGGCGGCTACCGCGACATCCCCCTGATGGAAGACGTGGACTTCGTTCGTCGTCTCGCCCGGGAAGGTGCGCTCGTCCGCTCGCCGCTCGCCATCACCACGTCGGCCCGCCGCTGGGAGCAGGACGGCTGGTTCCGCCGTAGCGCCAGGAACCTGACGCTGTTGACCCTCTACCTACTGGGCGCTTCGCCCGCGTGGCTGGCAGCACACTACCCCGGGGTCAGACCCGGGTCTGACCCGGGTCAGACCCGGGTCTGACCCCTGTACGCGGATCCTGCATCACTGTGGAAATCTCACATGGTCACTGGAGACCGCTGATCACGTCCCAGTAGCTGCGGATGCTGCCGTTCGCGTGGCCGTTCAGCAGGTCGTCCAGCACCTGCGCCCTGGAGGTGCTGCCGTATCCGGGCCGCAGGGCACGCGTGTGGCTCGCGAACACGGCCCGCACGACGAGCGCGCCGGGTGTGCGCGGCAGCCGGGCCAGATTGGCCAAGAAGGTACCGAACCGCCCGCCCTGCAGGTACGACTCCACGTTCGACACGTAGATCGCAGACAGACGCTGACCGCGCTCGTCGAGCAGCGCCCCGATACCGGCCAGCGTCTTCGGTCCGCTCAGATCGCCCACCAGCGGCACGATCCGGTCCCGGCGCTGCAGGGTTCGAACCACGAGGTAGTCCTCGTCCGCCGTCAGGAAATGCCGCAGGCGACCGGATGCATCGCGCTCCAGCAGCAGTTCCCGGTACGACGGGTAGCCCGGACGCGGAGCACGCCCATGGCTCTCGAACTGCAACGCGAGCCCTTCGACGATGAACGTGCGATGGAACCGCCGGATGGTCGCGAAATCCTCCCCCGACAGATCCACGCCGGTTGCCATTACGGCCGCGCGCACCCGAACGTCGAGCGCACGCGCCTCCTCCGGCGCGCAGGCGTCGATGTGCGCCACCAGCGCCTCGATCGCGGCCACCGGCGAGGCGGTTGAAGCGGCCGGCGGATCGCAACCGAAGAGCAGCGACAGGTACTCGGCACGCGTGTCGGCGATCGAGAAGAGCGCCTTGAACAACAGGTGCAACAGCAGGTTGTCGCGCCGCACATCCAGGATGAACGCCAGTGCGGGTTCGATACGGGCGATGTAGGAGAAGTTTTGGTCGGGGCCGACCCCGACGTAGACACCGCCCGCGAGCGCCGCGGACTCGAGCGCCGGCGCGACTTCGAGGTACGACCGCTCGTTCGTGATCAGGTTGTCGGTATCGAAGTACCCCGGAGGCTCGGAGAGCCGGGCGATCCGATCGGCGAACGTCTCCTGTCCCTGCCCCGCCGTGGGCAGAGCCACGAGCATCGTCAGCGCGGAGATCGCGACGCCCGCCGCCATGCGGCGCACCCGCCGGCTCATCGGACCTCCCACCAGTCCACCCCGCGCTTCGATGGCCCGTCCGAAACACGCTTCGGCCCGTGCCTCCGCATCCCGCGACGCCGCAGCGGCCGACGCCTCGCCGGCCACGCGGCGGAGGCGATCGCCGTTCACCACCGTCCCCGGCTCCACGCGCACGACGACACCGGGACGTGGCCGTGCAGCTGGCACCGGCGCCGCCGGCGCCGCAGGGTCTCCCACGGGCAGCGTGGAACGCCGGCCGTGCGCGGCGAGCCCCACTGCCCGCTAGAGCCGGCGGGCACACCCCGGCCGGCAGCGGCACTGGATGATCCGGTCGCCGTCCGTGTGGTAGTCGTAGGTCAGCTCCTCGCCGGGCTCGATGTTCCGGCCGGCCCGGATCCAGATCGTGCGTCCGATCACCTGGCTGTAGCAGTTCGGCTTGCAGGCGTGGTTCAGGAAGCGCGCGACGTTGCCGTTCACGTTGGCGTCGCGCACCCACCGCCGGTTCACGGTGAAGCACCAGATGCACCCCTTCTCCAGGTAGGCGCACTCGCGCTCGTAGCTCTCCGTGTGATCGATGAGCTGGCCGGCGTAGTCGATGATGCGGCGGTTCTTGTTGATCGGCTCACGGGCGAAGACGCCCCACCCATGGAGCTTCGATCGGCGGCGCACGATCTTCGGCAGGACAATGGAGGAGTCGGGCCACTCCTCCTCCGGCGGCCGGCGCTTCATGCCCGCACAGAATAGCAAACACGGGTTGCCGCTTGATAACGTCTGGTTCCCACCGATACAGTGGCGCATGGCCTCCAGCGGCGTCACCCCGCGCGAAGTGGTCCGCGCGTGGGGCCGGATCCTCTCCGGCTACCAGCCCAACCTGTCACTCGAGATCACACGGGAGTGCCCGCTCCGCTGCCCCGGCTGCTACGCGTACGGCGACGAGCACCTGGGTGGCGGCGTCACACTGCGCGGGCTCGCCGACTACACCGGCGACGAGCTGGTGGCCCGGACCAAGGCGCTGGTCGAACGGTACCGGCCGCTCCACCTGTCGATCGTCGGCGGCGAACCGCTCGTGCGGTTCCGCGAGCTGGATCGCATCCTGCCGTGGCTCGCGGAGCGCGGTGTCCACACGCAGCTCGTCACGAGCGCCGTCCGCCCGATCCCGGCCGCGTGGGCGGGCCTCCGCCGGCTCCAGATCGTCGTGTCGATCGACGGCCTACAGCCCGAGCACGACGCGCGGCGGACGCCGGCCACCTACGAGCGGATCCTCCGTCACATCGAGGGCCACCGGATCACGGTGCACTGCACGGTCACGCGGCAGCAGGCACAGCGGGCGGGGTACCTGGAGGAGTTTGTGCAGTACTGGGACGCGAACCCGCACACGCGGCTGATCTGGATGAGCCTGTATACGCCGCAGAAGGGCGAGATCTCCGCCGAGCGGCTCACGCGCGCCGACCGCGCGCAGGTCATCGCGGACCTGCGGGCGCTGCGGACCCGGTACTCGAAGGTCCAGATGTTCGACGCGATGCTGCAGGTCTACGAGGAGCCCCCCGCCTCGCCCGACGCCTGCATCTTCGCGCGGACGACCGCCTGCGTGTCGGCGGACTTCCAGACGGCGATCACGCCCTGCCAGTTCGGCGGCAATCCCGACTGCGCCAACTGCGGCTGCATCGCCTCCGCGGGGCTCGAAGCGATCGGACGTCATCGACTCGCGGGC
>VFZH01000100.1 GCA_016871255.1 Acidimicrobiia bacterium
TACGGCGCTGCGCGCGCGGACGGCCAGCGAGGAGGACCGCGCGCGGCTGTCGTGGGAGACGGTGCGGCTCGTCGAGGTGCGCGTGACGGCATCCGGCGCGCCGGACGCGCGTGTCGAGCTGGCGCGCGCCAGGGCGTCGGACCCGGGTCCGATCGGCCGGCGTCCGGGCGCCGGCGCGAAGGAGTCGCTCGATCTGTCGTCCGTGTACGCCAACGAAGGCATGCTCGGCGACTCGGACAACAACCTGATCCCCGATCGCGTGGACGTGCTCCTCGTGCCCGCTGGCGAGGGCACCCGGCGGACGATCGACGTCGCGGCGCGCCTTGGCCTCGAAGCGGCCGGCATTACGGTGCCGCTCGCGCGCCCCGCCGACGCCGTCGCGCGTCCGCAGGACGAGCCGACGCTCGTCCTCATCGGCGTCTCGCACCCCATCGTCGAGAAGCTGATCGCGGACAAGAAGTACGTGCGGCCCGCGCTCGCGCCCGGGCAGGGGCTGATCGAGGTCGTGAAGAAGGCCTTCGGCGAGAAGAGCGCGGTCGTCGTGACCGGCGGCGACGCGGCCGGCCTCGACCGCGCGCTTGAGCAGCTGGCCGAGCAGCTGCCGCACATCTGGCAGCGCGGCAAGGACCGCCCCTCGCTCGACGATGTCGAGGACGAACTGCGGCGCGCGCTCGGCGGACGGACGCCGCTCGGCCAGGCCGCGACCGCGCTCTACAAGCTGAACCAGATCGGCGGCACGCTGTCGGGCCGTGACCTCGAGTCGGTGCGCGTCAGCGTGCACGTCGCGAAGGCCGACGCGGGCCTCGCGGCGCTCGTCGAGCAGGACGCGGCGCGGCTCTTCCCGAACGCCACGCGGACCGTCGTCATCGACAACCTCGACGTGCAGAACGCCACGCCGATCACCGTCAACGGCCGGCCGATCAGCGAAGACGTCGTCATCGCGTCCGAGGTGGACGAGTTCTGGCAGGTGTTCCGCTCGCGGGTCATCCCCGGCGTGCGTCGCGGGCAGGCGGTGACGGTGGAGGCGCGGCTCAGCGAACCGCCCGACGTGCGGCGCCGCATCGAGGAAGAGGCCCGCGCGGAACTGCTGCGGCGGGGCGCCGGGCCCGCGTCGAGCGTCCGCGTCATCTCGGCCTACAAGCAGGGTTTCAGCTGGATGGACGAGGTCGTGAAGCCCGCGCTGCGGGGCCAGCCGGTCCAGCAGATCGTCATCCGGTTCGCCGAGATCGGCCCGCCGCCGGAGTGGCAGCAGCAGGCGATGTACGCGCCGACGCGGTGGCTGCTCGAAGCCTTCCCGATCGACGAGGTGCTCGCGCGCGACCTGCGCGTTCCGCTCGACCGCATCCGGTTCGAGAAGCAGCCGATCGGCTCACCCGCCTACGAGGTCATCGCGACGGCGACTGACGGCCGCGAGCTCTACCGCCAGACGTTCGAGCCGAAGTTCGTGGTGCGGCCGTATTTCGACCGCTTCCCGGACTACGAGAAGGTGCGCGTCACCACCGGCTGGATCACCGCGATGCAGCAGGGCCGCGCGCTCGTCGACCAGCGCATCGTCACCGACCCCGAGCGGTTCTGGGACCACTTCCAGGCGGTCACGCTGCCCGCCATCTACGACTACGTCATGGGCATCAGCGACGGCGCGCCGCGCGCCGAGGACGCGCCGCACTTCGGCGAGCTGACGGTCGACCTGACGCTGAGCGAGCCCGAGTACCAGCTGGGCATCGACAAGGAACACATCTCGCCGATGGAGTCGCTCCACGAGGAGATCTACTTCGGCGTGCTCCACTTCTTCGACGTCATGGGGCGCACCGCGCGCGGACCCGCGCTCGACTACCCGGGCCGCGTCATTCCGATCGTCCGCCCGAAGGGCGACGGCCGTCCGGGCGTGGCGAAGATCTCCTTTACCGGCTTTGCCTCGAACCGGCCGGCGGTCAAGGTGGCCTGGACCGCGCGTGGCGGCCGGACGGGGACCGAGCGACTCGACGTGCCGAAGATCGCCGTGGAGCGTCCGCAGGCGCTGGCGGCCTTCGTGCGCGCGGGACGGCCCGGCATCGAGCGTCTCGACCTCCGCGTGAAGGTGGACACGGACCGCGACGAGCGCGAGGCGCTCATCCGCCGCACGCGCCGCGAGCGCGTGGACGCGACGATGCTGTCGGCCGAGCAGGTCGAGGCCGTGCTGGCCAACGTCGCGCGCCTGCGCGGCGCCGGTCTCTACCGCGACCAGCTCGCGTGGCCCGACCTCGGCGAGGTGCGCCTCGCCGCCGGCTGGACGCACGACCGCCAGGCCGATGCCGAGCGCGTCGCGACGATGCCGGCCAACGGCACGCCGGCGCCGCTGCCGGACATCACCCGGCTGCTGCCGGCCGGCTGGCGCGCGGGCAGCGGCCCGCTCGTGCAGTGGGACACGCCGATCCCGCCGCCTGAAGCGGCGCAGATCCTGGCGACGATGAACACGTTCCCGGAAGCCACGGTCTACAAGCTGGGCGAGACCTATCTCGGGAAGGACATCTGGGCGATGGACATCATGTCGCCCATGGACGCGACGCACTGGTCGCAGGCCAAGGCGACGACGCTGAAGCCGACGGTGATCTACTCGGCGCGGCAGCACGCCAACGAGGTGTCGTCGACGAGCCACGTGCTCAAGCTGGCCGAGCTGATGCTGACGGATCCGGCTTTCAAGGAGCAGCTCAAGAAGGTCAACGTCGTCGTCCACCCGATCACGAACGCCGACGGCGCGCAGCTCGCCTACGACCTGTACAAGATCACGCCGGATCACATGCTGCACGCCGGCTATCTCGGGTCGCTCGGCGTGGACGTCACCTCGAACCAGTGGGCGACCGACCCGGTGTACCCCGAGACGTCGCACCGGCCGAAGATCTGGCGCCAGTGGCTGCCCGACATCTTCCTGAACCCGCACGGCTATCCGAGCCACGAGTGGGTGCAGCTCTTCTCCGAGTATGCCGGCTGGGTGCGGTCGAGGACGACCGAGTCGCGCGACTGGTGGGGCATGCGCGGCTGGTTCATTCCTGGCTTCGGCTATCTGGATGACCCGCGGTATCCGCGCCACAAGGACGCGGCGTTCGACATCCGCTCGCGCATCACGCGGAACATGAACGCCGTGCCGGATATCCGATCGCTGAACGACCGCGCCTACGCGCGATACCAGCGCTACGGTTTCGATCATGACGACGAGAACTTCAAGCTGGACTTCAGCGACGACATTCTGATCTACACGGCCATCAAGGGCGGCCGGGCCAGCGCGCAGGCGGGCGACTTCATGCAGCGCCAGCCGAACATCACCATCTGGACGGGCGGCACCGAAGCGCCGGACGAGACCGCCTACGGCGAGTGGATGGATCTGGTGGCGACGATGGGCCTGCAGTGGGACAAGGCGATTCTCGAGTACCTCGTGCAGGGACAGCACAAGGTGGAGCGTCGCGGCGAGAGCTTCTGGGGCGGGTCCACCATCACGCTGTCGCGCGCGCGGCCGCCGCAGCCCGATGGGGAGAACGGCGCGACGGGCGGGACGCCGCCGCCGCAGTAGACGCACCGGCCGCCCCTCAGAAGGCGGCGGGAGGAACAATCGTGAGGATCGGGGTAGATACAGGGGGCACGTTCACGGACCTGGTCCTGCTCGACAACGAGCAGGTCCGGGTCCACAAGGTGCGGTCGACGCCGCACGACCCGTCACGCGCCATCCTGACCGGCATCCGCGAGCTGGCAGGCGAGGCCGGCGCCGACGACGTGGTGCACGGCTCGACGGTCGCGACAAACGCGGTGCTCGAGCGGCGCGGCGCGCGGGTGGCGCTCGTCGCAACCGCGGGCTTCGAAGACGTGCTGCGCATCGGGCGCCAGACCCGGCGCGAGCTGTACAACTTCCTCGTCGAGGACCGGCGACCACTGGTCGAGGACGGGCTGACCTTCGGCGTTCGCGAGCGGCTGGCCTACGACGGCTCGGTCGTCGAGCCGCTGGAGGACGCCGAGATCGACCGGCTGGTGGACGCGCTCAAGGCCCGCGGCGCGGACGCGGTGGCCGTGTGCCTGCTGCACTCGTACGTGAACCCGGCGCACGAGCAGCGCGTCGCCGCGCGCCTGGCCGAGGCCGGGTTCGTCGTCTCGGCGTCGCACGCCGTGCTGCCCGAGTACCGCGAGTTCGAGCGCTGGAGCACCACGGTCGTCAACGCGTACGTGACGCCGCTCATGGCGCGCTACCTGGCGGCGCTCGAGGCGGAACTCGGCGGGGCGCGGCTCAGCATCATGCAGTCGAACGGCGGGTCGATCTCGGCGGCGCGCGCGAAGGCGGCATCGGTGCAGACGCTCCTGTCCGGGCCGGCGGCCGGGGCCGTCGGAGCGCGCGCGGTGGCGGAGGCCGCCGGGTTCACGCGCGTCATCGGCTTCGACATGGGCGGCACGTCCACCGACGTCACGCTGATCAACGGCGAACTCGGCATGACGACCGAGTCCACGGTCGGGGACTTCCCGGTGCGGCTGCCGATCATCGACATCCACACGGTCGGCGCGGGCGGCGGGTCGATAGCGTACCTCGACAGGGGCGGCGCGCTCAGGGTCGGACCCCGCAGCGCGGGCGCCGACCCGGGTCCGGTGTGCTACGGCAAGGGCGAGGAGCTGACCGTCACCGACGCGAACCTGCTGCTCGGGCGCCTCGAGCCCGAGTTCTTCCTCGGCGGGCGCATGGCGCTCGACCTCGAGCGGACGCGCCACGCGGCGGACCGGTTCGCCCGGCAGCTGGGCCTGACGGTCCTGCAACTGGCCGAAGGCATCGTCCGCGTCGCCAACGCCAACATGGAGCGCGCGATTCGCGTCGTCTCGGTCCAGCGCGGGTTCGACCCGCGCGACTTCGCGCTGCTGGCCTTCGGCGGCGCCGGCGGCATGCACGCGTGCGCGATCGCGGAGACGCTCGACATCAACACGGTCATCGCGCCTCGGCACGCCGGGGTGCTGTCGGCGCTCGGCATGCTGCTGGCCGACGTGACCAAGGACTACTCGCTCACCGTGCTGCGCCTTGCCGACGAGACGTCGGTCGAGGACCTCGACGCGCGTTTCGCGCCGCTGGTCGCGCAGGCGACGACGGATCTTGCGGTCGAGGGCTTCGCCGGCCCGCGCGCCGTGGTCGAACGGTCGCTCGACGTACGGTACGTCGGCCAGGCCTACGAGATCACCGTGCCGTTCACGGCGGACTTCCGCGAGGAGTTCGACCGCCGGCACGCCCGCCTCTACGGCTACGCGAACCCCAAGCGCGCCGCCGAGGTCGTGAACCTCCGGGTGCGGGCCACGGGCCTCACCGACAAGCCCTCGCTGCCGCGCGACGACGAGCGGACGTCGCCCTCGGTGCAGCCGGTGCGGGTGCGCCCGGCGTGTTTCGACGGCGTGGAGGTCCCCACGGCCGTGTACCACCAGGACGACCTGCCCGCCGGCACGACGATCGCGGGTCCGGCCGTCGTCATCGGCAAGGAAGCCACCACGGTGATTCCGCCGGCGTTCCGCCTGCGGGTGGACGGCTTCGGCAACCTCATCGCCACACGCGACGCGCCAGGCAGACCGCGGACGTGGCCGTCTAGCCGCCAGGCGGACGGCCTTCCAGGAGCGACAGACGGCGCCATGCGGATCGATCCCATCGAATTCGAGATCTTCAAGAACCTCTTCGTCTCGGTGGCGGAGGAGATGGGGGTGACGCTGTGCCGCACCGGCTTCTCCCCGAACATCAAGGAGCGGCTCGACTACTCGTGCGCGATCTACGACGCGGCGGGCGAGACCATCGCGCAGGGTGACCACATGCCGGTGCACCTCGGCGCGATGCCGCTGTCGGTGCGCGCGGCGATCGACCACGTGTCGATGGAGCCCGGCGACATCGTCGTGCTCAACGACCCGTTCCAGGGCGGCACGCACCTGCCGGACATCACGCTGGTGTCGCCGGTGTTCCTCACCAGGTCGGGCCCGCCCGCGTTCTACACGGCCAACCGCGCGCATCACTCCGACGTCGGCGGCATGAGTCCGGGCTCGATGCCGCTGGCGCGCGAGGTGTACCAGGAAGGCCTGATCATCCCGCCCATCAAGCTGGCGCGGCGGGGCGTCATCGACGACAACGTGATGGCGCTGATCCTCGCCAACGTGCGGACGCCGGACGAGCGCGAGGGCGACCTCACGGCGCAGGTGGCCGCCAACCGCGTGGCCGAGTCCCGGCTGCGCGAGATCGTCGAGAAGTACGGCCGCAAGCGCGTGTCCGTGTACGCCTCCGCCGTGCAGGACTACACCGAGCGCGTCGTCCGCGCGGCCATCCACGCCATTCCCGACGGCGAGTACGCCTTCGAGGACACGCTCGACGGCGACGGCTTCGGCGGGCAGTCGATCCGGATCGCCGCGCGCATCCGCATCGCCGGCGACGGCGCCGAGGTGGACTTCACGGGCAGCGACCCGCAGACCGACGGCGGCGTCAACGCGAACTACGCCATCACGTTGTCGGCCACGCTGTACGCGTTCCGGTGCCTGATCGAGGAAGACACGCTCTACAACGCGGGCATCTCGCGCGCCATTCGCGTGATCGCGCCGCCCGGGTCGATCGTCAACGCCCAGCGGCCCGCGGCGGTCGCCGGCGGCAACGTCGAGACGTCGCAGCGCATCACCGACGTGATCCTCGGCGCGCTGGCCAGGGCGCTGCCGGACCGGGTCCCCGCGGCGTCGCAGGGCACGATGAACAACGTCACGCTCGGCGGCACCGACCCGCGCACGGCGCGGCGCTTCGCCTACTACGAGACGATCGGCGGCGGCATGGGCGGACGCAACGGGCTCAAGGGCATCAGCGGCGTGCACACCCACATGAGCAACACGCGCAACACGCCGGTCGAGGCCATCGAGCACTACCTGCCCGTGCGCATCCGGCGCTACGGGCTGCGCGACGACAGTGCGGGGGGCGGACGGTTCCCCGGCGGTGAGGGCATCGTCCGCGAGTACGAGATGCTGTGCGACACCGCCGTCACCGTGTTGTCCGAACGCCGCGAGCGCCCGCCGTACGGCGCGGCCGGCGGCGGACCCGGCGGCCGCGGCCGCAACACCGTCGTCCACGCGGACGGGCGGGAAGGGGTCGTCGGGTCGAAGGCGCAACTGCGCCTGTCCGCCGGCGATCGCCTGCGTATCGAGACGCCGGGCGGCGGCGGTTACGGCGCCCCGTAGCCGCACGCGACACGGACACAACTTCGCAGCAGTCGCGGGCCGGCCGCAACCACGAGGACACGCATGAGACGAACCCGACACGCATGGATGGCCGCGCTGGCCCTGACCGCGGCCGGCTGCACCCAGCCCGCGGCGCCTCCGGCGGCCGCGCCGGCGCCGGTGGACATCGAGCGCGTGCTCGACATCCGGCAGGCCGGCGCGCCCTTCTGGTCTCCGGACGGCGCGTCGGTCGGGTTCTTCTGGACCCGTGGCACCGAGCGCGAGATGTGGGCCGCCGACCCGCGCGCGGCGGCACCCGGCGCGCCTGGTGAGGCGGCGGTTCGGCAGGTCGCGCCGCTGGCGGGCCGCGCCTCGGCGGTCGTCTCCGGCGACTGGTCGGCGATGGCCTACGTGGACGGCCGCCACATCTGGCGCGTGCCGCTCGACGGCGGCGCGCCGCAGAAGCTCACCACCACCGAGCGCCGGTACACGAGCCTGAACTGGTCCCCCGACGGGACGCGCATCGCGTTCGTCTCGGAGGAGAAGGACCAGACCGATGTCGGAGTCGTCTCGGCAGCCGGCGGGGACGATCGCCTGATCGCGCGTGACGAGGTGGACGAGGACTCACCGATCTGGGCGCCCGACTCGCGGCGCCTCGCGTTCCAGCGGCGCACCATGGATTGGAGCGGCTACGAGATCCGCGTGGCGGACGTCGAGAGCGGCCGCGCCGAGGTAATCGCCACCGAGCACTACGAGCGCGGCGTCGAAGAGTTCGTCTTCGAGGGCAACGGACACTGGTCGCCGGACGGGACGCGGATCGTGTACCTGTCGAGCCGCGCCGGCTACAACCACCTGTGGATCGCGCATGCCGACGGCCGCGCGCCGACGCCGCTCACGAGCGGCGCGTTCGTGGACTACAGCCCTGTGTGGTCGCCCGCGGGCGACCGCATCGCGTTCGTGAGCAGTCGCGTGCGCGATCTTGAAGAACGTCACATCTGGGTCGTCGCAGCCTCCGGCGGCGACCCGGTGCGCGTGTCGCCGGATGGGTTCGCCTCAAACCCTGCCTGGTCAGCCGACGGCACGCGCCTTTCTTACCTCCGGTCGAGCGCCACCGAGCCGCCGGAGGTCACCGTCGTCACGCCGGGGGAGACGTCCGCCCGCCGCCTGACCGAGTCGCGCCCGTCTCCGGAGGCCACGGCGAACTTCTACACGCCGACGGCGGTACGGTGGCCCAGCCGCGACGGGATGGACGTGCCTGGCGTGATCCTGCGCGCCCCCGACGCGCCGGGCAACGGGCCCGCGCTCCTGTGGTTCCACGGCAAGGGCGGCATCAACCTCACGGGCTGGGGCGGCCTGCCGCACTACGCGTTCCACCAGCGCCTCGCGCAGCAGGGCTACACGATCCTCTTCGTCAACTGGCGCGGTACGCACATCGGTTACGGCGCCGAGTTCGAGCGCGCCAACTACCAGGACTACGCCGGCGGAGAACTCGACGATGTCGTGACTGGCGCGGAATACCTGGTCCGCGAGTACGGCGTCGATCCGAAGCGCATCGCCGCTTGGGGTGGCAGCTACGGCGGCTACATGACGATGCTGGCCCTGGCGAAGTCGCCGGAGACGTTCAGCGCCGGCGTCTCGCTGTACGGCGTGTCGGACTGGGACGTGTTCCTCGACCAGAGTCAGCGGAAGCTGTGGCGCCTTCGGCTCATCGCCAAGCTCGGCGACCCGCGCCAGAACCCGGCGTTCTACGAGCGGTCGGCGGCCATCCGGGACGCCGCGCGCGTCCAGGCGCCGCTCCTGTTGCTGCAGGGGACGACCGACGATGGCGTCGTGCCCGAGCAGAGCCTGGCGCTGCTCGACGCGTTGAAGAAAGAAGGCAAGACGGCGAGCTACGTCGCGTACACCGGGGAGGGGCACGGGTTCCGCCAGATCGGCTCGGTGCGCGATCTCTACCAGCGCGTCGAGCGCTTCTTTCGCGAACACAACGGACCGTCGGCGGGCGCCACCGACTGAAGCGACGTCATGCCGCGTCCCCGCCCCCGCCGGCCCCTGACACTTCTCCGGTTCGCGGCCGTCAGCGCCTTCGTGCTGCTGGCGGCCGGGTGGCCGGCGCCCGCCGCGGGGCAGGCGTTCGACGGGTTCCCCGAAGTCCGCGCGGTCCGCGCGTCGACGCCGATCGTGCTCGACGGCCGTCCCGACGAAGGCGCGTGGGACGCCGCGCCCGTGTTCGATCGCTTCATCCAGCAGGTGCCGCAGAGCGGCGCCGACGCGACGGTCCGCACCGAGGTCCGGATCGTCTTCGACGACGACGCGCTGTACGTCGGCGTGCTGGCGCACCAGCCGCCGGGGCTGCCGATCATCGCCGACGAACTCCGGCGCGACGCCGGGCGCATGCACGAGCGCAACGACACGTTCACGATCGCGCTCGACACGTTCCTGGACCGGCGCAACGGCTACGTGTTCTACGTGAGTCCGCTCGGCGCCGTGGCCGACTGGGCGTGCTGGGACGAGGGCCGCGTGTGGTCGCAGGACTGGGACACGGTGTGGGACGTGCGGACGGTCATCGAGGACTGGGGCTGGAGCGCCGAGATCCGGCTGCCGTTCAGGAGCCTCCGCTTCGCGCAGCCGGGGCCGCAGGCGTGGGGGATCAACCTGCGGCGCATCGTGCTCGCGAAGAACGAGTGGAGCTACGCCGGGGCGGTGCCGCCCGAGTGGGGCACGTCGGCCATCGGGAAGTTCTCGTCGGCGGGCGTGCTGCGCGGCGTCGAGGTGCAGCGCGCCGGGCTCAACCTCGAGGTCAACCCGTACGTGCTGGCGGGCGCGGCGCAGGCGCCGTGCACGGGCGAGGCCTGCGCGGCCGACGGCGTGCGTGACATCGGCCTCGACGCCAAGTACCTGCTGACGCCCAACCTGACGCTCGATGCCACCTGGAACACCGACTTCTCGCAGGTGGAGGCTGATGAGCAGCAGGTCAACTTCACGCGCTTCAGCCTGTTCTTTCCCGAGAAGCGCCAGTTCTTCCTCGAGGGGAAGGGCATCTTCGACTTCGGCGTCACGACCGGCGACTACCGGCTGCTGCCGTTCTTCAGCCGTCGCATCGGCATCGAGGGTGGCCAGGCGGTGCGCCTGCAGGGCGGCGCGCGCCTGACGGGGAAGGTCGGCGCCTACTCGGTCGGCGCGCTGGCGCTCAGGAGCGACGGACTCGAGGGCGATCCGGGGTCGACGTTCACGGTGGCGCGCGTCCGTCGCGACATCCTCCGGCGCTCCAGTATCGGCGTCATCGCCGTGGACCGGCGCGCGGACGGCGTCGGCAACAGCGTGTTCGGCGCCGACGCCCACCTCGCGTTCCGGGCCAACGCCCGGGTCGAGAGCTTCCTCGTCGCCTCGTCGCGCCACGACACGTCCGAGGATGCGTGGGCGGGCCGCCTGCGCGTGTTCAACGACACCGACAAGTACGGGGGCGAAGTGGACTACCTGCGGGTCGGCCGCGACTTCAGTCCCGGGGCCGGGTATGTGCGACGGGTGGACATCGAGCGCTGGTACGGCCGCGCGCAGATGAGCCCGCGGCCCTCGGCCGGGCCGGTGCGCCAGTGGTTCGCCATCGGCAGCCTCGACTACGTGCGCACGGGCGGCGGCCGGCTGGAGACGCGCGACGCGCAGGCGCAGGTCCGGTTCGACTTCCACTCCGCCGACCAGGTGCAGATCATCGGGGCGCGCCGTCTCGACGCGCCGGCCGCGCCGTTCCGCGTCGCCCGGACGCTGACGATCCAACCGGGCGTCTACAGCTTCTCGGAGGTGACGGCGGCGGTGACGCTGGCGGCGCTGAGGCGGACCGCCGGCCGCGTGCAGTATCGCGGCGGGGGATACTATGGGGGCTCGCGTCACGAGGTCACGCTGTCGAGCGTGGTCAAGTCGGCCCGGCACATGCAGGCGGACGTGAACTACCAGCTCAGCCGGATCGACCTGCCGGCCGGCGAGGCGGTCACGCACCTGACGGGCGTGCGCGTCAGCCATTCGGCGACGACCCGCGTATTCACGTCAGCGCTGCTGCAGTGGAACTCGAGCACGCGGGTGTTCGACGCCAACGTGCGGTTCAACTGGATCTACCGGCCCGGCAGCGACGTCTATGTCGTGTTCGGACGAACGAGCGACGACCGGGATCGCGCCGGCCAGCTCGTGGGGCAGAGCCTGGTGATCAAGGTGACGCGCCTGCTGCAGTTCTGACCGCTTCTTCCCCACGCCCATGACGATACGGTCGCGCCTGCTGAGCATCCTCTTCTGGTCGGTGATCGCCGCGGCGTTCATCGGGCCCGGCACGGTCACGACCGCCGCGTCCGCCGGCGCGGGCTTCGGCCTGACGCTGCTCTGGGCGCTTACCTTCTCGACGGTGGCGTGCCTGGTCCTGCAGGAAGCCGGCGCGCGCATCACCGTCGTCTCCCGGCATAACCTCGGACAGGCGCTGGCCCGTCAGTACGGCGGCACGACGGCGTGGATGATTCCGCCGTTCGTGATGACCGCCATCGTGCTCGGGTGCGCGGCGTATCAGGCGGGCAACATCCTCGGCGCCGTCGCCGGCCTCGAGCTGGTCGCGGGCGTCTCGAGGCGCGTGCTGACGGCCGGCATCGGCGTGTTCGCGTTCGCGGTGCTCTGGCTGGGATCGACGAAGGTGGTCGCCAACCTGCTCGGCGGGATTGTCGCGGTGCTGGGCGTCAGCTTCCTGTCGGCGGCGGTCGCGCTGAGACCGCCCGTCGGCGACCTGCTGACCGGGAGCTTCGTCCCCGTGATGCCCGAAGGGACCGGGTTGCTCGTGCTCGCGCTGATCGGCACGACGGTCGTGCCCTACAACCTGTTCCTCGGCTCCGGGCTGAAGCACTCGCAGCAGATCGGCGAGATGCGCTTCGGGCTTGCGGTCGCGGTGATCCTCGGGGGCCTCATCTCGATGGGCATCCTCGTGGTGGGGACGGCCACCGAAGGGGCATTCTCGTACCCCGCGCTCGCCTCCGCGCTCGAGACGCGCGTGGGCGCAGCCGCGCCGTGGCTGCTGGGCGTCGGGCTGTTCGCGGCGGGCGCCTCGTCGGCCATCACCGCGCCGCTGGCCGCCGCGATCACGGCGCGCAGCGTGCTGGGGGCGTCTGGTGACGCGCCGGGGTGGGCCGACGGCTCGCCGCGGTACCGCCTCGTGTGGGGCGCGGTGCTGGCGACCGGCGTCGCGTTCGGCCTCGCCGAGGTGCAGCCGATTCCCGCGATCATCGCGGCGCAGGCGCTCAACGGCATCGTGCTGCCGTTCGTCGCGGTGTTCCTGTTCATCGCCGTCAACGACCGGTCCCTGATGGGAGATGCGGAGCTCAATCGGGGCCTGAAGAACGGGGTGATGGCCCTGGTGGTGTTCATCACGATCGTCCTCGGCGTGACGAGCGTGATGCGCGCCGCGGGCGGCGCGTTCGGCGTGGCCCTGCCCACCGAGCGGATCCTGCTCGCGATCGCCGCCGTCATCGCGGCGGCGATCGCCGTTCCCGTGACGCGCACCATTGCGCGTCGCCGCCGCCTCTGACGAAAGGCCACCCGTGCTTGGCTTCCTGACCGCGGCCTCGCCCGACGCCAGGCGCGCCCTCGTGGCGGCGTCGGGCGGCTGGCTGCTCAACGCCTTCGACGTGATGCTCTACGCGATGGTGCTCTCGGAGCTCATCGCGGCCTTCGGCATGAGCCTGGGCACCGCCGGACAGATCGGGTCCCTGACGCTGCTGGCGTCGGCGGCGGGCGGCATCGTGTTCGGCCTGGTCGCCGACCGGCTCGGGCGCACGCGCGCGCTGGCGCTCTCGGTGACGATCTACGCCGCGTTCACGGCGGCGTGCGGGTTCAGCTGACGCGCGCCAGCGAGCGGCCCGGAGTGTGCCCCGCGTGGTATGCATTGAGAAGCGACCACGTCGGCTCAGGGTCTGAGAACAAGCGTTCCGTTAACAGTTGAGGCCGCTAATACGGTCTATCGTCATCATAAGGCTTCAACTCCGCCTAGCGTAGTGGCAGACCTGCTTCCATAGTGGATAAACCACGCGATGAAGCAGAGAGACTCGTCGGTCACCGCTCCGACAAACCTCACAGGCCGCTAAGTGCCTCGCTCAGCCTGTGGCGCAGTTCTGCGGTAGACAGTTGGCTAAAGGCACCTGCCGCCCCAGTCTCGACCCTGTCCACCGGCTTGCCCTTGGCGTAGTGCCAGATCAGCACCTCCATCGCGCCAGCCGTGCCGTTGATCAGGCGCTGGCGCAGCCCGTCCCGGTACGCTGGGTCGTCCACCAGGCGGCTACAGACCTCGCGCACCTCGACGGTCTTGCGCGTCAGCGTGCCAGGTGTGCGCCCGCGCGGGTTGCCGGATTGCCCAGGGCGGAAGCTGGTGGATGTGG
Organism: Acidimicrobiia bacterium; assembly: GCA_016871255.1. Taxonomy (GTDB): domain Bacteria; phylum Acidobacteriota; class Vicinamibacteria; order Vicinamibacterales; family UBA2999; genus VFZH01. Next base: position 13,566 of record VFZH01000100.1, read on the forward strand.
AGTGTCGAGGCATTGCCTGCTCTTGAGCCTGATTTTCGCAGGCACTGTCGTCAGCCTAGCCGCTCTGGCGCCATTGGAATGGCGATTGATTGGCCGCGCAAGATCGTGTGCCTACCTCGGAGATGGTTCTACCTCACCGGCGATAGTCGCTCCTCAAAGTAGAGCGTCGTTTCCTTTGAGGGGCAGTCTGTTTGGCCTCCACCACGTAGAGGGCCGGCGGTATCGTTGGTTGCGTGCCCCCGAAACCAACTTCAACGGCGTTGCCCGAATCTCTCCATGAATCAGGTTGACTGCAGTCGATTGGCGTTGAGGCGTGGCGACGCCCGAACAGATCACAAACCATTCACCGACAACGACTTGGGCCAGAACTCGCACGCCGTCAATGAGTTAACCAAGTCGCCGGACTAAGGTTCGATTCCTTCCGGGCTCACCAAAATCTCCGAACAAAACGACAAAATTTGACGTCGCGTTTATCGCGACACTAATGTTTGACGCCCACCTTGACGCCCACCCGCGCTGGCTCGGGGATTCCAGGAGACAGGATCGCGCCAGAGGAATACGTCGGCTTCGTCCAATATGTGCTCGCCGATGGGCAAGCAATGGCGCGGGCCGAGCTGATTGCCGCAGTCAGGTCAGCCGCCGGATTTGACCGCACGGGTGCAATCCTTGAACAGGCAATCGGAAGTGTTATCGACGGCCTGCT
>VFZH01000101.1 GCA_016871255.1 Acidimicrobiia bacterium
GGCGATCAGACCCTACGACGCCGCGGTCTTCGACCCGTCTCCCATCCCGTTCGACCGGCTGGCGCTCGACGAGCGGCTCCTGATGGGCACACGGGACCTCGGCTGGACGGAGACCCGCCCCGTGCAGAGCGGCGTCATCCCGTTCGCGACGGCCGGCCGCGACGTGATCGCGTGCGCGGAGACGGGCACGGGCAAGACGGCCGCGTTCCTCGTGCCGATCCTCCAGCGGTTCCTGACGGAAGGCGCCCCCACGGAGGGCGCCGCCGGCACGCGCGCCCTGGTCCTCGCGCCGACGCGCGAGCTGGCCGTGCAGATCGAGGATCAGGTGCAGGGGCTCACCTACCACACGCACGTCACCAGCGTGGCCGTCTTCGGGGGCGTGCCGATGGACCCGCAGGAGCGCGCACTGCGGGCGGGCGTGGACGTGATCGTCGCGACGCCTGGACGGCTCATGGATCACATGCGCCACCAGTCGGTCGGGTTCGACAAGCTCGAAGTGCTCGTGCTGGACGAAGCCGACCGGATGCTCGACATGGGCTTCTGGCCCGACGTGCAGAGGATTCTTGCGGCACTGCCCCCTGGACGGCAGACGCTGCTCTTCTCCGCCACCATGCCTGCCGAGATCCTGAAGCTGACGCGCGAGTTCCTCCACGACCCGGCGTACGTACAGGTCGGTCGCAGCGGCGGCCCGGCACAGACCCTGTCGCACGCGGTGCAGACGATGCCGGCCGGCGAGAAAGCGAAATGGCTGGCGCGGTGGCTGAAGAATGACGCCACCGGCCCGGCGCTGGTGTTCTGTCGCACCAAGATCGGCGCCGATCGCCTGGCCTCGCGTCTGGTCAGCCTGGGGATCCACACGACGGCGCTGCACGCCGATCGCACGCAACAGCAGCGCACCGCGGCGGTCGAGGCGTTCCGCTCGGGCCGCTACCCCGTGCTCGTGGCCACCGACGTGGCGGCGCGCGGGCTGGACATCGAGGGGATCGCGCACGTCGTAAACTTCGAGGTGCCCGACACGCCGGAGACCTACGTGCACCGTGTCGGGAGGACCGGGCGGGATGGCGCCAAGGGGAGCGCGCTGACGCTCGCGTCACCCGAAGAGCTGGACGACCTGCGCGACATCGAGCGCGCGCTTGGGGTCGAGCTTCAGTAGTCCGCCGCAGCCCGCGCGTCAGGCAGGACCACGCTGCCTTTCTACCGCGTAGCGGAGCTCCACCATGTTCGCGCCGATCTGCTGCACCGACGTCAGGCGCAGTGTCGGGCTGAGCGCGCGGCGTGGAAACATCGCCTTGCCGGTGGCCAGGGTGACGGAAGCGATCTGGACGATGATCTCGTCCAGCAGGCCGGCATCGTGCAACTGCCCTGCCAGCTCACCTCCGCCGACGACCCAGATGTTCTTTCCCGCCGCGGCGGCGCGCATGTCGGCGTGCACGGGCCGGACATCTCCGCGAACGAATCGGATGTCCGCGCCCTCGACCGCCGGAAGCGTCCGGCTGGTGAACACCCACGTCGGCTGGTGGTACGGCCACGCCGACCCAGCCTGCGCGATGACCTCGTCTGCATGGGCGAGCAGCCACTCGTAGGTGGCCGAGCCCATCACCAGCGCGCCGACGTCCGCGATGAACGCCGGGTAGCTGGACTCCTCGGGATCGCCGAGCGCGAACAGCCACTCCAGCGAGTCGTCTTCGGTGGCGATGTACCCGTCGAGCGTCGCGGCCGTGTAGTACTGCGTCTTCATGATCCTTCACGTGGTGACGATGGTCGGGGCACGGCGGCGCCGGTCCGCGTCACCGGGCGGGCGGCCTGATCGCTGCCGCAAGGCGGCCGGTGCCCGCGCCCTCCGCGCGGTACGAATGGAACAGGTTCAGATGGCAGGCGGTGCAGAGGCCGCAGTCCCGGATGCGCGCGGGATCGAGGCCCGCAGAGACGAGCTGATCGCGATTGGCCTGCTGGAGGTTCAGGTGCAGGCCGGGGCGGCGCTGGAACCAGCGCCCGATATCGTCGACCCCGTGCCCGGCCAGGCTGAAGGCGGCCGCGAGCTCCTCGCCAACGCGGTAGCAGCACGGCCCGATGCTGGGGCCGATGGCAGCGATCAGCGCATGGGGGGCGACGTTCCACTCGCGCGTCATCGCCTCGACCGCGGCGCGCACCGCGCCGGCAGCCGTTCCGCGCCAGCCCGCGTGTACCGCCGCCACGACTCCGGTCGCCGGATCGGCGAGGAGCACCGGCACACAGTCGGCCGTCCGCACCGCGATCGCGGACGCCGGGGCGTCGGCCACGATCGCGTCCGCTTCTGCGTCCGCATCCCCGGCGGGGCCGCTCGTGCGAACGATGCGAACGCCGCAGCCGTGCACCTGCCGGACCCGTACCAGCGCCTCGACCGGCACCCCGAGCGCTTCCGCCAGCGGGGCCCATCCTGTCTCGTTCGCCCCCCCGTCGGCTGCGCGGAGGTGGAGCGAGCGGGTCGTAAACAGGTGTGGCGCCACCTCGGCCAGCGGCCGGCAGCGCAGTCCGTCCCCCCACCGCTCCGCCGTCCACTCGAATCCGTCAGGAATCTCAGGTAACGACATCACCCGCCTCCCGCGTCCCCCTCGGGTCAGACCCGGGTCAGACCCGGGTCTGACCCCGAGGGGGCAATTGTGGTTGGCGATTCAGCCGGGCCGTTCGGAACGGGGCTGGCGTTCGTTCGCAAGTGCCCGCACACGAGCACATTACCGGAACGGATCCTGCCAGGGACGACGGTCTGCGCCTTGCTCTCCCTCTGGACGGTGACAGAGACAAGGAGGTGAGCGTGTTCGTCAAGATCGCTCCGAACGACAACGGTAACCCGATTGGCAAGCTGGCGGATGCCGAAATCCACTTCACGGAAGGTGCCCTGGAAGGGCTGAAGCTGATCGGCTTCGGCATCTGGGAGCGCCGCGGCGGAAACGGCCGTAACGTCACGTTCCCAGCACGGCAGTACTCGGTCAACGGCGAGCGCCGCAGCTACGCGCTGCTCCGTCCCATTGCCGACGTGACGGCGCAGGACAAGGTGCGCGACCTGATCCTGCAGGCGTTCGCGGAGTTCGAGGAACAGGCGGCCGTCAGCAGCTAGCCGTGAGCCGATCCCGGGCAGCGGAGATGCAGGCACGGTCCGACGGGCGGCCCACCGGCCCGCCGCCGCGGCGGCCCCGAGGCCCAGGGCGGACGACGTGTCGAGCCCTGCGGGCGTCGAGCGGCGTGCGCGACCTCTGGCTGACTCGTCGTCCGGCGGCCGTGGCGTGGGTCTTCTGGCTCCACCATCGACCGCGCTGCTCCGGCTCCTCGAAGACATCCAGAGCGGGGCTGACGTAGAACTGGTACGAGAACCGCCGCGTGTGGGGCGGAGCGTCGTCCGGAATGCAGGCACCATGGGGGGTCAAGACGGTACCCGGGGTCTGAGCATCAGCCGCCCTTCCGACGCCACGAACCGCTGGTTCGTTGGGTCTGCCGCACGCAGCTCCCGGGACATGTCGTCCAGGATCGCCGGCAGGATGGCCTCCGCGATCAGCGGCGGCACGGCGGCTCGCACGTGCGGCGCGATCAGGCTGGCGTCGAGGGTGGCTTCCAGGGCTCCCCACCGCGACGCCGCCTTTCCGGTGAGCGCCGCGAGCGCAGCGTTGAGCAGGCGCCTGAACGGCGCCGGACTCACCCTCCCAGGACGGGCAGGAGCTTCGCGTTCTCGCGGGCGCGCTTCGGCGGCAGCGTCCACTCGGCGTTCAGCGACTTCTCGAACTCGTGCCGGAAGAAGCTCCGCTTCATGCCACCATCGATGATGTCCCACGGCAGGACCCGATCTCCGGATCGATCCCGGTACACGTAGAAGCCGGCATCCACCCCGGTTTCGGCGCACGCGGCGCGCCAGTTCCCGCCGTTCGCCTCGGCGGCCTCGATGACCGGCGCCACGCGCCGGTCGCCAAGCGACAGGAGCGCCTGGTAGAAAGAGTGCCGTTCCGATTTCACGGTCACGCTCACGTTGTCGATGCCGCTCATCAACGAGCGCATCCGCTTCATCTTCTGTTCGATGACGGCCGTCGTCTCCATCGGCAGCCACTGGTACGCGGTCCCCGGCTTGGGCACGAGCGGGTTGACGCTGCCCGAGATCGAACCGACACGACCGCGCACCCGGGCGTACTTGAGCATGATCGCCTTCAACTCGAGCGTCAGGTCGCGAATCGCCACCAGGTCCTCGTCGATCTCCGTGGGCAGTCCGATCATGAAGTACAGCTTCAGACTCTCCACGCCCTCCGCGAAGATCATGTCGGCCGCCGCCAGGATCTCGTCGTTGGTCACCGTCTTGTTGATCACCCGGCGGAGCCGGTCGGACCCGGTTTCCGGCGCGATCGTCAGGCTCCGCTCCCCGCTCGCCCTGAGCAGTCTGACGATGGTCGGCGTCAGGTCGTCCAGCCTGAGCGACGCCGGGCTGATCGAGTAGCCCATCTCCGCCAGCCGCGTCAGGATCGTCTCGATCTCCGGGTGATCGCAGAGCGCGATCGACACCAGGCCGGCCCGGCGGGCGTGCGGTTTCGCCTCCTCGGCCCGCGCCAGGATGCGATCCGCCGGGAAGGCGCGCACCGGCAGGTAGTTGTAGCCCGCCCAGCAGAAGCGGCACAGGTTGGCGCAGCCTCGCACCACCTCCACCAGGAACCTCGACCCGAACTCGGTATCCGGCGTGAAGATCGTCGTGCAGGGAGGCTCCACGCTGTCGGTGACGGGAACGGCGGCCTTGCGCACGACGTCCGGCGCGCCGGAGCCGGGTGCGGCTGCCATCGCCTCGATCGTGCCGTCGTCTCCGTAGCGCACCTCGTAGCTGGAGGGCACGTAGAAGCCGGTCGACGAAGCCAGGCGGCGCAGCAGATCGTCGCGGCCGTTCGCCACGCGATGCGCCTCGACCAGCGGGGGCACGAGCGCCTCGCCTTCACCGGCGGCAATGACGTCCGCAAACAGCGCCAGCGGTTCGGGGTTCACGAACGTGACGGCGCCGCCAATCACCACGAGGGGGTCGCGTGCCACCCGCGCCTCGGCGCGCACGGCCAGCCGCGCCAGGCGAAGCATCGTCAGCACGTTCGTGTAGTCCCACTCGAACGACACCGAGAACGCCAGCACGTCGAAGCGCGACACCTCGGTCTGCGACTCCAGCGTCACCAGGGGCTGTCGGCTCTGCAGCTGGGCGGCCAGCTCCTGCTTGGGCGGCAGGAACACACGCTCGCACACGACGTCCGGCTCGGCGTTGAACAGCCGGTACACCGTCTGGAAGCCGAGGTTCGACATCCCGACGTAGTAGGTGTTCGGGAAGGCGAGCGCCACCCGCAGCCGGCCGGCGTGCGGCTTGCGCACGTAGCCGACCTCCCTGGACAGCATCTCGAGGGCGCGGGTGTGTTGGTGGTGGTGCTGATTCATGCGTCGGTCCGGCCGCGCGGCGATGGACGCCGCGGCCGCCACGGCCAGCCGGACGGTCGGGGATGCCCGCGACCCTGCGGCTGCCGGTACGGAACGGACGCCGCTCAGACGATCGCGAGTGCCGTAGACACCCGCAGTGTACTACCTCAGCTCTGACGACGCAGGAAGGCGGGAACGTCCAGCGGCGACGACAGCTCCAGATCGCCGATACGGGTGTCGATCTCGCCGGAGGACCCGAGCGGCAGCGCCAGCTCCAGTTCCAGCGCCGACCGCCGTTCCAGCGTGATGGGCGTGACCGACGCCGGCGGCGCGCTCACGGGCGCACTCGCCGGTTTCGGCGCCGGCAGGGGAGCCACCGCCGGCCGATGGACGGGTTCGCCACCCAGCCTCGCCACGCTCGCCGTGTACGCCCCCAAGTCGGTCGGCGTCCGCAGGCGACCCTCTGCTTCGCGCTCGCTCCCGACCCGCTCGAATCCGGTCGCGATCACGGTGATCTTCACCCGGCCGGCCAGCGCGGGATCGACGACGGCGCCGAAGATGATGTTGGCGTCCTCGTGCGCGGCCTCCTGGATCACGGACGACGCCTCCCCGACCTCCGTCAGCGACAGGTCCGGTCCTCCGGTCACGTTGATGATGACGCCGCGCGCACCGTTGACGGAGCTGTCTTCGAGCAGCGGGCTGGAAATGGCGTCCCGGGCCGCGGTCAGCGCGCGCTGGTCGCCCTCTCCGACGCCGGTGCCCATCATCGCCACACCCATCCCGGACATGATCGTCTTCACGTCCGCGAAGTCCAGGTTGATGAGGCCGGGCACGAGGATCAGGTCGGAGATTCCCTGAATCGCCTGACGCAGGACTTCGTCCGCCGTGGTGAACGCCTCGGTCATGGGGGTGCTGCGGTCGATGATCGTCAGCAGGCGCTCGTTGGGGATCGTGATGATCGTGTCCACGCACTCCGCCAGCGCCTCGAGACCGGCCTCGGCCTGGCGCGCGCGCTTCTTCCCCTCGAAGCCGAACGGCTTGGTGACGACGGCGATCGTCAGCGCGCCCAGCTCGCTTGCCAGGCTCGCAATCACCGGGGCCGCGCCGGTGCCGGTGCCTCCGCCCAGGCCCGTGGTCACGAACACCATGTCGGCACCCGACAGCGCCTGGATGATCGTGTCGGTGTCCTCGAGCGCCGCCTGCCGTCCGATGTTCGGATCCGCACCGGCGCCGAGCCCCTTGGTCAGCTTGCCGCCGATCTGGATCTTCGTCTCGGCGCCGTTGTGATCGAGCGCCTGCACGTCGGTGTTGGCGACGATGAACTCGACGCCGCCCACCTTCGCCTGGACCATGCGGTTCACGGCGTTGCTGCCGCCACCGCCCACGCCGATCACCTTGATCTTCGCGCCGGTCCGCTTGTCGGCGTCCAGCGTCAAGCGGAGCCGTTCCTCGGCGAGTCGCCCTGCATCAACTGCGGTCATTCCGGCCTCCATCAGAAGAACTCCTTGAACATGCCGCGAAGCTTCCCGGCCATCCGCTGCAGCGCACCCGCGCCGCCGCGCGCGGGTTCCGGTGCGCGATTGCGGTGGGCGTACAGCACCAGGCCGACGGGCGTCGCATAGGTGGGACTGTTGACGTGGTCCTCGAGCCCGCCGACGCCGGCCGGCGACCCGCGGCGGACTGGCAGGTCGAAGATCTGCTCGGCGATTTCGGGCATGCCCTCGAGAATGGCCCCGCCTCCAGTCAGCACGATTCCCGAGTTGAGCGACTTCTCGCAGCCGGCGCGCCGGATCTCGTCCCACACGAGATGGAAGATCTCCTCGGCGCGCGGCTGCAGGATCTCGGACACGATCCGCCGCGGCATCACGCGCGGCCGGCGGCCGCCGACGCTGGCCACCTCGATCGTTTCGTCCTCGCCGATCATCGCGGACAGCGCGCAGCCGCTCTTGCGCTTCACCTTCTCCGCCTCGGGAATCGGCGTGCGCAGGCCGACGGCGATGTCGTTGGTGAAGTGGTCGCCGCCCACGGCCACGACCCCCGTGTGCCACAGGCTGCCCCGCTCGAAGATCGCGAGGTCCGTGGTGCCGCCTCCGACGTCAACCAGCGCCACCCCCAGCTCCTTCTCGTCCGGCGTCAGCACGGCTTCGCTCGCCGCGAGCTGATCGATCACCGTGCCGGCCACGGTCACGCCGGCGCGGTTCACGCACGCCACCAGGTTCTGGGCCGACGACACGCCGCCGGTGACGATGTGCACGTTGACCTCGAGCCGCGTGCCGGTCATCCCGATCGGCGCGCCGATCCCGTCCTGGTCGTCGATGACGAAGTCCTGCGGCAGCACGTGCAGGATCTCGCGCCCCCCGGGCAGCGCCACCGCCTTCGCAGCGTCAATCGCCCGGCGCACGTCCTCGCGGGTGATCTCGCGGCTCTTGCCGGCCACCGCGATCACGCCGCGACTGTTGAAGCCCTTCACGTGCGGGCCGGTCATCGACAGGTGCACCGAGTCCACCTCGACGCCGGCCATCAGCTCGGCTTCCTCGATCGCCTTCTTGATGGCCTCGACGGCCGACTCGAGGTTCACCACGACGCCGCGCTTGATGCCGCGCGACTCGGAGACTCCGATGCCGACGATGTCGATGCCGCCCTCGTCGGTCGTCTCGCCGATCACGGCGCAGACCGATGACGTGCCGACGTCGAGTCCGACGACGTATCGTTCCCTTCGCATTCGTCCTCCCGCCGTCAGCGCCCCACCGGGTCGTCCGACCGTTCACCCCGCCCGTCGTCCACGTCCGTCGCCGGGCGGGCGTCCGCCCTGCCCGGCCGCGCGGCCCGCGGCCCGACGAACACGCGCTCGTCGAACCGCATGTCCACGTATTCGATCGCCGGCACCCGCTCCCGGAGCGTCGCCGACAGCTCGACATACGACTGCAGCCGCTCGTCGAAGTCCTCGTCGCCCAGGTGGAGCACCACCGGGTCGTCCTTGAGCGTGACCACCGCGTCCTGCAGGTTCGACACGTCGAGCTCCGAAATGCGCGAGGCCAGCCCGCGTCGCGCGCCAAGCGTGTCCAGGACCCGGGTCACGAGCCGCGCGCGTGCTTCGCCGACCCTCGCACCGCCGGTTGTGCCGGCCGGCGCCAGGCCGCTGATGATCGGCAGATCCAGCTCCGCGTAGTTCGGGCCGTACGCGTCGATGACGACGCCGCCCCGATCGATCAGGTAGAGCTCCTGTCCCAGCCGCGCGACGCCGAGGGGCTCGCGCTCCACCACCGTCACCGAGATCCGTCCGGGCAGCACGCGGCGCAGCGACGCCTGCTCCACCCACGACGACGCCCGCAGCCGCTCCTGCCACTCGCCGAGGTCGACCCGCAGCATGTTTCGCCCCTGCAGGCCATCCAGCAGCGAGAGCACCTCTCCCCGAGACAGGTACCGCGTACCGCCGACGTCGATCCGCCCGACCACCAGCCACCCGGACGACAGGGCCAGCCGCACCGCCTGGAACCCCGACCCGAACAGCACCGCGCCCAGCACCACGGCGGCGGCCACCCGCATCCATCGACCCGCACGGCTGCCGCGGACGGCGCCGGGGTGCGCCCGGGCGCGCTTGAACCGCTTGTCGCTCGGCGCGTGGACCTTCACGACGCCCCCCGGCGGCCGAGCGCGTCCACGATGCGGGGCGCCACGGCACCGATGCTCCCGGCGCCAAGCGTGAGCACGGCATCCCCGGGCCGCGCGAGCGCCACAACCGTCGACACGACGTCGTTCAGCGTCTTCGCGAGGTGGACCGAGTGCCCTGACGCACGAAGCGCATCGGCCAGCGCCTCGACCGTCACACCGGGGATCGGATCCTCGCCGGCCGCGTAGACGTCGGCCAGCACCACTTCCGCCGCTCCGTCCAGCGAGGGTCCGAACTCGTCGAACAGGCTGGCGGTCCGTGAGAAGCGGTGCGGCTGGAACGCCACGATCAACCGCCGCTCGAGCGCCGCGCGCGCCGTCTCGATGACGGTCCGGATCTCGGTCGGGTGGTGGGCGTAGTCGTCCACCACGACGACGCCACCGGTCTCGTCGTATCGCTGGAAGCGACGGTCCGCTCCCTGAAAGCCGGCCAGCGCATCGGCAATCACGTTGAACCCGACACCGAGTTCGGTCGCCACCGTCACCGCCGCCAGCGCGTTCTGCAGGTTGTGGCGGCCGGGCACGGTCAGTCCGAGCGTTCCCAGCCGGTGTCGCGTTCCCGGTTCACCGCGCTTCTCGTGCCGATACACGACGCAGCGGCCACCGGAAGGGCCGACTGCGACCTCGTCACCGAACACGTCCGCCGCGGGGGACTCGATCCCGTACGTCAGCACCCGGCGGCTGAGCGCCGGCACCATCGCCGCCACGCGCGCGTCGTCCGCACACGCCACCACCGCGCCGTAGAACGGCACCCGGTTGGCGAAGGCCGAGAAGGCCTCCTCGAGCGCCGTCAGCGAGCCGTAGGTCTCCATGTGCTCCCGATCGATGTTCGTCACCACCGCCATCGCCGGCGACAGCAGCAGGAACGACCGATCGCTTTCGTCGGCTTCCGCCACCATGTAGTCGCCCCTCCCGAGCCGGGCGCTGCCCCCCAGGGCCCGCAGCCGCCCGCCAATGACCACCGTCGGATCGAGCCCGGCCCGTTCCAGCACGAGCGCGATCATCGAGGCCGTCGTCGTCTTGCCGTGCGCGCCCGCGACGGCGATCGAGAACCGCAGGCGCATCAGCTCCGCGAGCATCTCGGCCCGCGGGATCACCGGAATGCCGCGCCGGTGCGCCTCGACCACCTCCGGGTTGTCCCGCCGGACAGCCGACGAGAACACCACCACGTCGGCATCGCCCACCTGCGCCGCCGAGTGCCCCTCGTACACCTGCACACCGACGCCGGCAGCCAGCCGGTCTGTCGTGTCCGACCGCGTCGCGTCCGACCCGCTCACGGCGAAGCCGAGATTCGCGAGCAGCTCGGCGATGCCGCTCATCCCGATCCCGCCCACGCCCACGAAGTGCACGCGACGGGTGCGGCCCAGCGCCGACGGCCGGCCGGTCACCGGTGGACCAGCTGCAGGACGCGATCGACGATCCGCGCGGCGGCGTCCGGACGCGCGAACTCCCGCACGGCCACGCCCATCTGCATCCGCCGGCCCCGGTCCTCGACGAGACTCACCACCGCCGACCCCAGCCGATCCGCGAACCCGTCCCCCTGCGGGACCATGACCGCCGCGCCGTCCCGCACCAGCGCGTCCGCGTTCCGGCGCTGGTGGTCATCGGTGGCGCCGGGGAGCGGCACGAGAATCGCCGGCAGCCCCGCGGCGGCCACTTCGGCCAGCGTCGTCGCCCCCGCCCTGCACACGGCGAGATCCGCGGCCCTCATCTCGTCGTCCATCGCGTAGAGAAAGGGTTCGACACGCGCGTCGAGGCCGGCCTGCCGGTACCCGTCGCGAACGAAGCCGGCGTCGCGTTCGCCCGTCTGATGGGTAACGAACAGGTCCGGGCGGGCGGCAGCCAGCCGGGGCGCCGCCTCCACCATGGCCACGTTGATGGCGTGCGCCCCCTGGGAACCGCCGAACACAAGGAGACGCGGCGGCCGTGCACCCTCCGATCCCTCATGCGCCCGTTCCCGCTGTGCGGCCACGAACGCCGGCCGGACCGGATTGCCAGTCACGAATGCCCGGTCTCCGAAGCGGGCGGCGGTCTCGGGATAGGTCACCGCTGCGGCATCCGCGACGTGCGCCAGCAGCCGGTTGGTCAACCCGGGCAACGCGTTCTGTTCCATGAGCAGCGTGGGAATGCCGCGAAGCCACGCCGAGAACACCACCGGGCCCGAGCTGTAGCCCCCCACGCCGATCACCACGGCGGGACGGCGCCGGCTCACCACGCGCCACGCATCCGCCGCGCCCACGGGCAGCAGCCCGAGGCCCCTCGCCAGCGCCAGCGGCGACTTGCCCTTGAGGCCGCTGCTTCTGATCACGTCCAGCTCGAAACCTTCGCGCGGCAGCACCCGTGTCTCGATGCCGCGTGCCGTTCCGACGAACGACACGCGCGCATCGGGCACGCGGGCCAGCAGCTCTCTCGCCACGGCAATGCCGGGATAGAGATGCCCCCCCGTACCGCCACCCGCGATGAGCACGCGCATTCATGCCTCGGCCGACTCGTGCTGTGAGATGTTCAGGAGCACCCCGACACCCAGCAGGTTGATCAGGAGGGAGGAGCCGCCGTTGCTGACCAGCGGCAGCGTCAGCCCCTTGGTCGGCAGCAGGCTCAGCACGATGCTCATGTTGACGAAGGCCTGGGCGGCCAGCATCGCCGTCAGCCCCAGCGCCACGAACGCGCCGAACGGATCTTCGGCCCGTCTCGCGATGCGGAGTCCCCGCCACGCGATCACGAAGAAGCAGACCAGGACGGCGGTGGCCCCGATCAGCCCCAGCTCCTCGCCGATGACGGCGTAGATGAAGTCGGTGTGCGGCTCGGGCAGGTAGAACAGCTTCTGTACGCCTCCCATGAGGCCCTTGCCGAACACGCCGCCGGTTCCCACCGCAATGAGCGACTGGATGGTCTGGAAGCCGTCGCCCAGCGGATCGGCCCACGGATCCCAGAACGCCATCAGCCGGCGGCGCCGGTACGGGGCGCTCACCAGGACGATGTAGACGGCCGGCGCGGCAAGCAGGAGCGCGCCGATGATGTACCGGTAGCTGAGTCCGGCCGCGTAGACCATCACGATGACGATGGCCAGGAGCGACATGGCGGTGCCGAAGTCGGGCTGCGCCAGGATCAGCAGGACCAGCAGGCCGACAATGAGGCCGATCGGCAGCAGGGCGTAGCGAAGGTCGTCGATGCGGTGCATCCGGCGCTCGAGCATCACGGCGGTGAAGAGCACGCACGCGAACTTCGCGATCTCCGACGGCTGGATCCCCAGCCCCCCGATGCCGAACCAGCGGCGGGTGCCGTTGACCGGCGCGCTGAAGAGCACGGCGACCAGCATCACGACCACCAGGCCGAGCAGCCCCCACACGACCGGGTCACTCCGGTACAGGCGGTAGTCGATGCGCACGGCCAGCGAGAGCAGCGCCAGCCCGAGCGCCGCCCACATCGCCTGCTTGGTCAGGAACAGGTAGGGCTGCTGAAACCGCTCCAGCGCCACGACCGCCGAGGCGCTGTACACCATCACGATGCTCGTACACACGAGGAGCAGCGCGGCGATGAACAGCACCTTGTCGGACTTCAGCTTGCGGGCCATGCCTAAAGTTCGGTTCCTCTGGATCCGACACTTCCCCTGACGGCGGCCTGCGCACCGCCGTCGTGCCGATCGGCGCCCGCTGGATCCGTGGCGGACGCTGATCTATCGTGAGCGGTCAGCAGTCATCAGCCGGCCCGTGGGGCTGGACACCGACCTCCCGGACCGGGGTAGTCCGGGCTCCCAGCGGTTGGCTCCGACCCGCGCCGAGCCGACTGACGACTGCTCACCCCTCACGATTTCGCCTGGTTCGTCCCTCTACCGCGCCGCTTCCTCCGTTTTGCGCCGAAGGCGCAGCACTTCGTCCTTGAACACGCGGCCGCGCTCCGCGTAGTCGGTGAACCAGTCCTGGCTGGCGCACGCCGGCGCCAGCAGCACCACGCCGTCCGGCTGTGCCGCCGCATGGCCGCGCTCCACCGCCTCGCGCATGGATCCGGCCGTGACGACCGGGACCACCCCGTCGAGCGCCGCGGCCACTCGCGCCGCCGATTCCCCGATCGCCACGACGGCTCGCCCGTGTCGCCGCAGCGGCTCCCGCAGCTCTCCGAGGTCGCCGCCCTTGAACCGGCCACCCACCACCGCCACCACCCGGTCGAAGCTCTCGATCGACCGGCAGGCCGCGTCGACGTTGGTGGCCTTCGAGTCGTTCACGAACTGCACGCCGCCGATGGCGCCGACGGGCTCCATGACGTGCTCCAGGCCGCGGAACCCTCGGAGCGCCTCCGCCATCGACGCTGCGGACACGCCTGCCACGTCCGCCGCAGCCGCCGCCGCGAGCACGTTGTTGAACATGTGCCGTCCGTGCAGCTCGACGGCCTCGGCCGGCACGAGCGGCACGTCGCCGGTCGTCGTCCGCCTGACGATCCAGCCGGCCTCCACGGTCACGTCCCGGCGGTCATCCCCCGCGTTCTGGCTCGAAGAGCGGCCTCCCGCCATCCGGAACGTCGCCACCCGGCTCCGCACGTCGGCCGTCCTCGCCATCACCTCGGCGTCGTCTCCGTTCAGCACCGCCCAGTCATCGCCGGTCTGCCGCTCGAACAGCCTGGCTTTTGCTGCGCCGTACGCCTCGAACGACTCGTGACGATCGAGGTGGTCCGGCGTCAGGTTCAGCCACACGGCGATCCACGGCCGGAAGGTGACGGTCGTCTCGAGCTGGAAGCTGCTCACCTCGACGACGTGCACCACGCCGGGCCGCGACCGATCGACCTGCGCCGACAGCGGGACGCCGATGTTGCCGCCCACGAGCACATCGCGCCCCGCGGCCTGGAGCATCCGGCCGATGAGCGTCGCGGTCGTGGACTTGCCCTTCGTCCCCGTAATCGCGACGACCGGTCCCCGCAGGAAACGGAACGCCAGCTCCAGCTCGCCGATGACCTCCACGCCACGCGCCCTCGCCGCCGCGATCGCCGGCTGCGCTGCGGGCACGCCCGGGCTGAGCACCAGCAGGTCGGCGGCGGCGAACGTCTCCGGCAGGTGGCCGCCAGTCTCCAGCGCCACACCGGCCGCGCGCAGGCGCCCGGCCTCCGCGATCGCCGGTCCCTGTTCGGACACGGTCACCTGCGCCCCCCGTCGAGCCAGCAGCTCGGCTGCCGCTACGCCGCTGCGCGCC
>VFZH01000102.1 GCA_016871255.1 Acidimicrobiia bacterium
GCCCGGATCGCTAGGCGCGAGGAGGGAGCAGGCCGGGTGCCTGTGACCGACGAGCCACGCCGCGAGGCGGGATGCATCGTCGGCCGAGATGGCAACCTTATTCCGGCCAGGGCCCTTAGGGCAGATGGGGCGCAAGGACACTCGCAGGGGCCGGCTTCAGCCGGCCCGACGGACGAACGGACGGGGAGAACTGTCGTGACATCAATCGCGGGACACATCCTGCTGGCGCTGCTGCTCGTGGCGGCCGGCGACATCCTCCGCCGGGCGGCGAGCGTGCAGGATCAGCTCGCCTCCGCCGAGGCCAGCCTGGCCACGCTCCTGCCGGACGACGCCGAGGCGAAGTACGCGCGCGTCGAAGAGGCGCTGGCGCTCGCGTCGCGCGTGCCGGTCCTGGGGGAGGCGCTCCTCGAGGACGTCCGGCGCGAACGGACACTGGTGGCGTACTGGCGCGGCGACTACGCCGCCATCCCCGCCGACGAAGCGGAGCTGTCCTCGCCCGGCGTCAGCGACGACGTGGTGTTCCTGGCGGCCAACGCGGCCTTCCGTGGCGCGATCGGGCGTGGCGACCCGCCGATCGGCGTGCAGGACCTCGACCGGATTCTGCGGCTCTACGTGGCCCTGATGAAACAGAGTCCCGAACACGTGGACGCCGCATGGAACTACGAATACGTGGTGCGTCTGCGCGATCGGCTCGCCAAGGCCGGCAGCGACCGGTCGAAGATGAGCATGGCGCAGGCGGATCTCCCCCCGCCTCCCGCGGTCCACGGCGAACAGGGTGCCCCTCCACCCGAGACGCCGGCCGAGCAATTCAACATCATCGTGCCCCTGCGTCCGGACGAGCGCGGCGAAGTCACCAAGGCCGGAGCCGGCGGCACGCCGCAGCGCAAGGGCTGAAGCAATGACGATTCACGATTGGCGATTGGCGATGGCATTGCAGGATTGGCGAATGGCGATTGGCGATTCGATCGACGATTGATCACGTGCCCGCTGCGGCGGGACGACGTGCCGTCCGCGCTGGGATTTCGATGTTCGGGGTTCGGGATTCGGGATTCGGGATTTGGGATTTCGGATTTGGGATTTGGGATTCGGGATTTGGGATTTGATTCGCTCTCGTCTCTCCAGTTCTCGGACCCCGCCTGGCTGTGGCTGCTGGCCGTGCCGGGCGGACTGCTCGTGCTGTGGGTCCGCCAGTTCGCGGCCCGGCGCCGTGATGCGCGCCGCCTGTCACACGAGCGCCGCGTCCCGGTGCGCGAGCGCTTTCCGGTCTTCGGCGACGGGCTGTTCTCGCTCGGCCTGATCCTCGCCTCAGCGTTCGTGATCGTCGCGCTCGCCGGGCCGGGCATGGTCGTGTCGCTGGTCCGCAAGGGAGGCGTGGATCTGGTCATTCTGCTCGACGGCTCTGCGTCGATGCACGTCCGGGACGTCACGGCCGACCGCTGGCAGCGCAGCGTCCGGTTCCTGCGCGTGCTGGGCGACTCGATGCAGTGGGAGTCCGACCGGATTGCGCTCACCCTGTTTGCCCGCATCGCGGCGCCCCAGGTCAGGCTCACGACGGATCCCAACACGTTCTTCTTCTTCCTGGATCACCTCGATCGGGCGTCGCCGTTCCCCCTCGAAGACGACACGAGCTGGGACACCAACAGCGAGCTCGCCATCCACTGGGGCCTGCGTGTCATCGAGAAGGACGAGGAGATCCGCGGGCGATCCTCGAACGCGCCCCTGTTCGTCCTCGTCTCGGACGGCCAGTCCTGGAGTGGTGAGGTCGAGGCGTCGCTCGTGCGCGCGCGGGCGCGCGGCGTGCCGGTCGTCACCGTTGGCGTGGGCACGCTCTCGGGCGGGCTCATCCCGGAGGGGACGCCCGTGCCGGGCGCGCCCCCGCAGCCGCGCATCCGTTCGTCTCTCGATCGCGCATCGCTGAGGCAGATCGCCACGGCGAGCGGCGGGATGTACTACGAGCTGGATCGGGACAGCGACGTCGCCATCGCCAGCCGCATCATCAGCGATGCCCGGCGCCGTGTGGTGACCCTGCCGCCCGAGCCGCGGATGGAGACGATGTACTGGCAGGCGCTCGCGCTCGCCGGCCTGCTCGCGCTGGCCGGCGCCCTGACCCTTCGGGACAGGGGTGCCCTGGTCCTCCTGGCCGCGGCCGGTGGCCTGACACTCGTCGCCCTCGCGTCGATGCTACGGTGAAGTCCGCGTCGGGATTCGGCCCTTGGGATTTGGCCCTTGGGATTTGGCTTGGGCTCTGGGATTCGGGTTTTGGGATTTTCGGTGTCTCCTATGTCGCCCGCGCCGCCGCCGTCGTATGCCGGCCTCCGAGTCCTCTCGCTGGAGAGCCGCCGCGCACCCGAGATCGCCGCGCTCATCACCAGCCACGGCGGGAACGCCTTCGTGGCCCCGTCGATGCGGGAGGTCCCGCTGGGCGACCACACCGCCGCGCGCGCGTTTGCTGACGACGTCGTGGCCGGGCGCATCGACATCGTGATCTTCCTGACGGGTGTGGGCACGAGGACGTTGATGGCGGCAATCGCCGAGACGCGGCCGACCGACGCGGTCCTCGACGCCCTGAGGAAGACGCGCGTCGTGGCGCGCGGCCCCAAGCCGACTGCCGTGCTGCGCGAGCTGCGCGTGCCGATCTGGCTGACGGCGCCGGAGCCGAACACGTGGCGCGAGCTCCTCTCGGCGCTCGACGAGCGGGCCACCGAGCGGCCGCTCGCCGGCGCGCGCATCGCCGTGCAGGAATACGGCGTCGCGAACGACGAGCTGATTGACGCCCTCGCCGCCCGTGGCGCCGTCGTCACGCAGGTTCCCGTCTACCGCTGGGCGCTGCCCGAGGACACGGGTCCGATCGAGCAGGCCGCCGGGCTGCTGGCACGTCGCGAGATCGACGTGGCGCTGTTCACGACCCGGGTGCAGGTCACGCACCTGTTTCAGATCGCCGGCCGGGACTCGCGTGAAGACGCCGTGCGCGAGGGGCTGCGCCACGCCGCCGTCGCCTCGATCGGCCCGACGACGTCGGAAGAGCTGCGTCGATACGGTGTGGCACCGGACCTGGAGCCGTCACACCCGAAGATCGGCTACCTCGTGCGCGAAACCGCCGCCCGCGCACACGAGATCCTGGACCGCAAACGATCCGCATGACCCTGGCCGGCTGAAGCCGGCCCCCACCACGGCCTGAAGCCGGCCCGCCCGTCACGGGTTGGTCGGGGTGATGGTCAGGACGCCCGGGGCCTTCAGGCCGGAGAGGTCTTCCCAGCTGTACACCTGAAAGTTCCGGCCGCCGCTGTTCATCGCCACCACGATCCCCTGCGGGTACGACGGTCCCAGCGGCGCTGCTGACGCGTCGAGGCCATCGGTATCGTCGGCAGCGACCGGAACCGACCGGACCAGGCGGTGCTCGTGCGGGCGCCCGGGCGAGCCTTCCCGCGTGTAGAGGTGGACCATCGACCCGCCCGGTCTCCGATCGGTGCAGAGGAGGAACCCCTTCCCGCCGCCCGTCGGGTACATCGCGATCCCTTCGCGCACGTGCCAGAAGTCCTCCTGGCCGAAGACCGCCAGCTCCGTGCCGGCGTCCGGATGATCCGGATCCGCGTGCCACTTGTGGATCGCGAACGCGTCATCCGCGTAGTAGACGTACCCCAGCTCGTCGTCCACGAACACCGCCTCGATCTCGCCCGAGCCGCTGAAGGCACCGAACCGGCGCACGAGCGTCGCGCGCATGCGGCTCGATCCTGACGGCATCTCCAGCCGGTACTGCCACAGGTAGTCCGTCGGGCCGCCCGCCTTCGGCGCCACGATGGCGAACACGGCGCCATCCGACGGCCGCCTGTACACACCGACCCCCATCGGCATCCCCCGCTCGCCGGCTTCCCCCTCGAGCACTGGCAGGCCCACTCCCCCGTCGAGGGGGTTCACGCCATCACCCGCGACGCGGAACACGCGCAGCCGACGCTGGAGCTGTTCGGTCACGACCGCGATGTCCACCTGTCCCCTGGGCGTGACCACGTCGTACTCCACGTCGACGTTGTTCGGCCGGTCGAGCCCCTCGACGATCTGCCGGATCCGGCCGTTCAGGTCGAAGACCGCCAGCGCGCCACGGGGCGCGGGGACCTTGTTGGTCCCCAGGATGAGACTTTCGGCCGGCCGGAGCCTGTTGATCCAGATCGCCGGGTCGTCGGCCTCGTCGCCCACCGGATCGGTGGCGCTCACAGGAGCCACGACGCCGGCCGGAGCCGTCCCATCCGCCGGGGCAGCGCAGTTCACGGCCGCCACGCACAGCAGCAGCGGGATCCCGATCAGTCGCATGCCAGCATCTTAAACCCCGCCCACAGATCCCCTCTCCCGTGCCACGGGCGATGCCGGTGGACCTCTTGCAGGTCGTTGACGCTACCGTCACCGTCACCCGGGCGCCGCAGGCGGCGCGGTCGCGTAGACCCATCACGCCGGCGACTGAGTTGAGGCCGGTCCCCACACGGCTCTCCCTGCTCGCGCCCCGCGAGCAGTTCCGAGTCGCCCTCCCCCGGTGGGGACCGACCTCAGCGCCTTCCCGCTCGCCCCATCTGCCCTGGCCGCCCCACCCGCTATCCGCCCTGCTAGAATCGCGGCGTGAAGACCCGCGGCGAGGCCCTGCGCGACTACATGATCCGGCGCCTGTTCCTGATGGTGCCGACCTTTCTGGGCATCACGTTCTTCACGTTCCTGCTCTGCCAGTTCGTGCCCGGCGGTCAGATCGATCAGATCCGCATGGCGCTCGCAGGCGCCGGTGGGGGCGGCGAGGCCATGGGCGGAGGCGCCGGCGGCCGGGTCCAGCTCGACATCCCCGAAGAGCAGCTCGCCCGGCTGAACGAGTACTACGGTTTCGACCGCCCGTTCCTGGTCGCCTACGGCACCTGGCTCGCCGACACCGTCCGGCTCGACCTCGGCCAGTCGTTCCGGTACAACGAGCCGGTGACGCGCGTCATCGCCGATCGTCTTCCAATCTCGATCTACTACGGCCTCATGACGGCGCTCTTCACCTACGGGATCTGCATCCCCCTGGGCATCGTGAAGGCGATCCGGCACCGCACGGCGGTCGACAGCGCGACGTCGATCCTGATCTTCGTCGGCTACGCCGTACCCGGGTTCGCGCTGGGCGCGGTGCTGAGCAACCTGCTGGCGGTGCAGTGGGAGATCTTCCCGCTCGGCGGCTTTCAATCGGTCGGCGCGGAGGCACTGCCCCTGGGCGCACGGATGCTGGACATCGCCTGGCACTCGGTGCTGCCGCTGGCGGCGTATCTCGTCGGCTCGTTTGCGGTGACGACGATGCTGATGAAGAACAGCCTGATCGAGAACATGAGCGCCGACTACGTGCGGACGGCGCTCGCCAAGGGGTTGAGCTGGCGCAAGGCGGTCTTCGGGCACGCGCTCCGGAACTCGCTGATCCCGATGGCCACCAGCGTGGGCGGACTGCTCGGCATCTTCATGACCGGCAGCTTTCTGATCGAGCGCGTCTTCAACATCCAGGGCGTGGGCCTGCTCGCGTTCGAAGCGATCCAGACGCGCGATTTCCCGGTCGTGATGGGGTTCCTCGTCATCTCCAGCGTGCTCCTGATGGTCGGCAACCTCGTGTCCGACCTGGCGGTCGCCTTCGTGGATCCCCGCGTGAGGTTCGAGTAGCCCGTGGCCTGGCTCGCGCTCGACCCGGTCACGCGCAAGCGCCTCGATCGCTTCCGGCGCATCAAGCGGGGCTACTACTCGCTCGTCATCCTGCTCGCGGCGATGGTGCTGTCGATCTTCGCGCCCTACCTCGCCGAGAGCCGCGCCCTGCTCGTCTGGTACGAAGGCCGGCCCTACTTCCCGACGTTCCGCTTCCACGACATGAACACGTTCGGGCAGACGCCGCCGCCGGCGTGGGACATCGGCGACATCGAGACGGAGTACCGGCGCCTGCAGCGGGAGTGGCAGACCGAGCGCTACTACTACGAGCAGGGGCGCGCCGCCGCCGGAGATGACGCGGAGGCGCTGGCCGCACTGGACCGGAAGTACCCGAACCGCGGCCACTACGTGCTGATGCCGCTCGTGCCCTGGAACCCGTACGAAAACGACTTCTGGTACAACGAGGTGCTCCACGAGCTGCAGGCCGTGCTCGACGCCGGAGACCGCGCCCGGGCCGAGCGGCTGGCCCGGCGCGACGGGCTCGACGAGCTGGCCGAGGCCATCCGGACCGGCGACATCGACACGCAACTGGCCGATCCGGAGCAATCAGCCACGGGCGACCTCGTCGGCCTGGCACGCAGCGGCGCCATGCCGTCAATCGCACACCTGGGATCGGTGCCCCCCACCCCGCCCGACGCAGCGCGGCGGCACTACTTCGGCACGGACGCCCAGGGGCGGGACATCGCGTCGCGGCTGCTCTACGGCTTCCGCATCTCGATCTTCTTCGCCCTGTTCCTGGTGCTGGTCAGCCAGGCGATCGGCACCCTGGTCGGCAGTCTGCAGGGGTACCTGGGCGGCCGGTTCGACATCGTCAGCCAGCGGCTGCTCGAGATCCTGCTGTCGATCCCGTTCCTGTACGTGGTCATCATCATCGCGGCGCTGTTCGCGCCAACGTTCTGGATGCTCCTGGTGATCATGGCGATCTTCCAGTGGATCACGATCACGTTCTACATGCGAACGGAGATGTACCGGGAGAAGACGCGGGAGTACTGCCTGGCTGCCCGCTCCTACGGCGCGTCGCACCTGCGGATCATCCTGCGGCACCTGCTGCCGAACTGCCTGACGCCGCTCGTCACCTTCACGCCGTTCGCGGTCGTGTCGGCGATCTTCGCGCTGACCGGCCTCGACTACCTCGGTTACGGGCTGCCGGCGCCCACGCCGAGCTGGGGTGAGATGATCGATCAGGCGATGCAGCTCGAGAACCGCAACAAGCTCTGGCTGACGTTTGCGCCTTTCAGCGCCCTCACCGTCACGCTCGTCCTGGTGGTGTTCATCGGCGAGTCGGTGCGCGAAGCGTTCGACCCGAAGCAATATGCGAAGTACGAATAGATCGTCGGCTGATCGCGGGCTGGCCAGGCTGGCGGCGGGCGCTGGTGCGCTGGTACTGCTGCTCGCCGCGGGCGACGCCGCGTTCGTGGCGGCCCGCCAGGGCGGGGATCCGCCTCCGGCCGCAGCCGAGCCGGCGACGCTGCCTGACGGGATCGTCTGGGAGACGAACAGCGACGACCCGCCGATCGGCTCGGAGGCAGCACTCCGGGGCGGGACGTTCACCCATCCCATGGGCTCGTACCCGCTTACCTTCCGCCTGGTGGGCCCCAACTCGAACGACGCGTTCGCCGGCTGGAACCGGGCGTTCACGATGAACTTCGGCCTGATCGGCCGCCATCCGGTCACCGACCGGTTCATCCCGCTCATGGCGACCCACTGGTCGGTCCAGGCCGACCAGAAGACGATCTACTTCCGGCTCGACCCCGACGCGCGATTTAGCGACGGCGAGCCGATCACCGCCGACGACTACGTGTTCACCCTCGAGATGATGCGCTCGGAGCACATCGTCGATCCCTTCTACAACAACTACGCCGAGCTGTACTACGAATCCGTGGACCGGATCGACGACTACACGCTGCGCATCGTCGGCACGCGCCCGAGCTGGCGCCCGCTGTCGGACTATGCCGGGTTGTGGCCGACCCCGTCGCACGCTGTCGTGCTCGACGACACCTGGGTGGACCGCACGACCAACGAGTTCCAGATCGCGGTTGGACCCTACGTCGTCTCCGAAGTCTCACGGGGTGAATCGGTCACCTTCACCCGGCTCGGCACGTGGTGGGGCGACGACAAGCGGTACTTCCGCGGGCTGTTCAACTTCGACCGGATCCACCTGCCCGTGATCCCGGCCGAGCGGCACCTGGACTACCTGCGTCGCGGCGAGATCGACCTCATCTCCGAACCCACGGCGCGCACGTGGAACGAGGAGTACACGTTCCCGGCGGTCCGGAACGGCTGGATCCGGCTGGCGCGGGTCTTCGTCGACGTCCCCTCAGGCGTCTACGGCCTGCACATGAACCTCGAGGCGCCGATCTTCCGGAACAAGGACTTCCGGAAGGCGATGCAGCACCTGTTCAACTTCGAGCGGTTGAACCGAAACCTGATGTTCAACGAGTACTTCCGCCAGGTCTCGTTCTTCGAGGGCACGGAGTTCGCCAACCCCGACCTCGCGCCGTACGCCTTCGATCCGGCGCGGGCTCGCATGTACCTCGAACGGGCCGGGTACTACCGCCCGGACGACATCCGCAACCGGACGCTCTTCGGCGGGCTGCGCAGCGCCATCTCCGGCCTGCTGTTCACGCGCTCCGACACCGACGACATCCTGGTCAACGACCGCGGCGAGGAAGCCAGCTTCGCCGTCGTGTACGGGAATCGCGGGCTGGAACGTCACCTGACGGTGATGCAGCAGGAGTATCGGCGCGCCGGCGTGGACATGCGCCTCAGGCTGCTCGAGCCGGGCACGGCGTTCGAGCGCGGTCTGGAGCGGAAGTACGAGATGACCGTGACGGGCCGGACCGCCGGCTACTATCCGGCCCCGCGCCAGTACCTGCACACGGACTTCAAGAAGACGACGAACAACAACAACATCTGGGGCTTCGGGACGGAAGAGACCGACGCGCTCATCCGGACGTACGAAGAAGACCTGGACGCACAGGCGCGGTTGACGGCGATGAACCGCCTGGACGAGATCGTTCACGACGAGGCGTTCTACATACCGTTCTGGATGGCGCCCTACATACGCCTCGCCTACTGGGACTACATCCAGTTCCCGGAGTTCCACCTGCCGAGGCGGACCGAGCAGGTGCTGGACTACATGGTGTTCTGGATCGACCCGGCGAAGAAGACCGCGCTGGAGGAGGCGATGCGCGAAGGGCGCGCCTACCCGGTCGATCCCGACATCGACAAGGACTTCTACGGCATCCGCCAGCAGATCCAGTAGACGCGCGAGCCCACCCGGTGCCCCTCCTCGACATTCAGAACCTGTCCGTCGGCTTCGACACCGATGCCGGCCTGCTCCGCGCCGTCGACGGCGTGTCGCTGTCCGTCGAAGCCGGCCGGACACTCGGCCTGGTCGGCGAGTCCGGCTGCGGCAAGAGCGTCACGGCCGCCTCCATCCTGCGCCTCGTCCCCAGCCCCCCGGGCCGGATTCTCGGCGGGTCGATCCGCTTCGACGGCGTCGACATCCTGCGATTGCCGGGCGACGAGCTCGCCGCGATTCGCGGTCAGCGGATCTCGATGATCTTCCAGGACCCGATGACGTCGCTCAACCCGGTGTTCACCGTCGAAAGGCAGCTCGGCGAGGTGCTGGCGCTGCGCTTCGGCATGGACAAGGCCGCCGCGCGAACACGATCCGTCGAGATGTTGCGTACGGTCGGCATCGCCGAGCCGGAGACGCGCCTGCGCTCGTACCCGCACGAGCTGTCGGGCGGCATGAAGCAGCGCGTGATGATCGCCATGGCGCTCCTGTGCGAGCCGAAGCTGCTCATCGCCGACGAGCCGACGACGGCACTCGACGTGACCATCCAGGCGCAGATCCTGCAGTTGATCCGCGACCTCCAGCGGAGGACCGGCACGGCCGTGATCTTCATCACGCACGACATGGGCGTCGTCGCCGAGATGTGCGACGAGGTGGCCGTGATGTACGCCGGCCGCATCGTCGAGCAGGGCGACGTCGTGCCGATCTACGAAGCGAGCGAGCACCCCTACACGCGCGGGCTGCTGACGAGCATTCCCGGCAAGAGCGTGACGCGGAAGTCGGTGCTGCCGACGATCGAGGGCGTCGTCCCCTCGCTGCTCACGCCACCCCCGGGGTGCCGCTTCGCGGATCGCTGCAGCCGGCGGCGGGAGCGGTCCGAGGCGGAGCAGGCGCGCTGCACCCGCGAAGACCCGCAGATCGAGCCGAAACGGCAGAACCGGGCAGCCTGCCACTTCCCGCTGGGGCAGCAGCCGTGAGCACGAACGGACGCGATCCGCTGCTGGTCGTCGAGGACCTCCGCAAGCACTACCCGGTCCACGGCGGCGTCTTCGGCGGGCGCATCGGCGACGTGCGTGCCGTCGACGGCGTCAGCTTCTCGATTGAGGCCGGACAGACGCTCGGGCTCGTCGGCGAATCGGGCTGCGGAAAGTCGACCCTCGGCCGTACGCTCATCCGGCTCGAGGAGCCGACAAGCGGCCGTGTGCGCTTCGACGGGCAGGACATCGCGCACGCCTCGCGCCAGGAGCTGTTCCGGCTCCGGCGGGACGTGCAGATCATCTTCCAGGATCCCTACTCGTCGCTGAATCCGCGGATGACCGTCGGTGAGATCGTGCGCGAGCCGCTCGTGGTGCACCGGGTCGGGACGAAGGCGTCGCAGATCGATCGGGTGCGCTCGCTGCTCGAGACCGTGGGCCTCAGCGCGGAGGTCGTGGACCGCTACCCTCACGAGTTCTCCGGCGGGCAGCGGCAGCGCATCGGGATCGCCCGGGCGCTCGCGCTCGAGCCGCGGCTCATCATCGCGGACGAGCCGGTGTCGGCGCTGGACGTCTCGGTGCAGAGCCAGGTGCTGAACCTGATGGTCGGACTGCAGCAGAAGATGGGGCTGACCTACCTGTTCATCAGCCACGACTTGTCGGTCGTCGAGCACGTCAGCGACGCGATCGCGGTGATGTACCTGGGCCGGATCGTCGAGCTGGGTCGCGTGGACGAGATCTTCGAGAAGCCGGCCCACCCGTACACCAGGGCCCTGCTCGCCGCCGTGCCCGTACCGGATCCGCAGCGGCGCCAGGCGGCCCCGCCGGTGCAGGGCGAAGCCCCCAGCCCGATGGCGCCCCCCGCCGGCTGCGCGTTCCACCCCCGCTGTCCGTTCGCCGTGGACGCGTGCCGCGCAGAAGTGCCGGCGCTGCAGCCCGTGTCTGGCACCGGACACACCGCCGCCTGCATCCGGATCGGCAAAATCTAGAACGTTTCTGCGAAGTCTACCCCCCAGCCCCATCCGGGGTCAGACCCGGGTCTGACCCGGGTCTGACCCCGGGTGCGGAACTTCGGGTCGAGTGGGACCATCGGTGAGGCTGGTGGGCACTTCGGTTGGCCTGTTGCCCCACCCGTGCAGCCAGAGGCCTCCGACGAGGATGGCGCCGATGACCACGGCGTTGTTGGCGATGTAGCCGAAGAGGCCGACGATGTAGCGAGGATCGCCGGCGGCGTTCACGATGCCGGCAAGCAACCGCGGCACGGCCAGCATGCCCACGAACACCGCGTAGCTGACCACCATCCGCGACGTCCGCTCACGGCTGAACCTGGCGACGGCATAGCCCGAGAACACACCGCCGAGCGGCGGAAGCACCTGGGGCACCACGCGGCGCAGGATGTAGAGCCCGAATCCCTCGTTCGGGCTGAGCGCGCGGGCGCCGAGCACGATGGCGGGCGCGATGACCTGCTGGAACAGCAGCGTGGCGCCAATACCGACGAGCAGGGCGATGAACACCTGCCGCGACGACGTCCAGATCACGCCGGCCTTCGGTGAGAGCGGCATCAGCTCGTCACCGGTTGGCGGGACCCGCGCCTGACCCGCATGCGGCTCATGGCGTGCGCGACGCCGCGTACGCGGCGATGGCCAGCATGTCGTCGTTCGTCAGCCGCTGCACGACCGGCTTCATCAGGTCCGTCCACAGCCCCTTCCGCGTCCCGGCCTGCATGTCGTACATCTGCCGCACGAGGTAACTGGGTGAACGCCCGGCAATGCCTGGAACCGGGCCCATCCCCTTGAGGTCCGCCCCGTGGCACACGCCGCACGCCACTGTCGTTCCGTTGCCGCCGCCGGCCAGCGCTTCCCCGCGGGCGATGCTCCCCGGCGGGACGTACGCGACGAACGACGCGCGCGGGTCGCGCAGATCCGTCCGCGCAGGCGCCTCCGGCACCTCGATGATCCGGTCGCCGATCGGCTCGCGCTCGGGCCCGTCGAGCGGGATGAACATCCCGCCGGCAATCCGCGTTCTCGGCACGTCCGCCGCCTCGACGACCCGGATCCAGGGCGACCAGGGCATCGACGCGAAGTACTCGGCCGCGGCGCGCACCTCCTCCGCCGTCATGCCCTGCGCAATCGCCACCATCAGCTTCGTGTTCCCCTTCCGTGTGTCGGCGCTCATCCGGCTGCCGTTGCGGAAGTCCTCGATCTGCTGCGCGAAGTACGCGGGCGGCAGGCCGGAGATGCCGGCGTTCTCCGGACGGCCCTTGCCGTTCGGGTAGTGGCAGTACGCGCACGCCCGGACGTCCGGCCGGCGCCCCTTCGCCACGACCTCCGGCATGGGGGGATGGTCGCCCGGGTGCCAGTCGGCGACGTCGAACAGGTCGCGGAGCTGGGCCCGCGTGAACGTGGCCGTGCTCCCGGGTACGGACAACGGTGCCGGGTCGTCGGGCGGCGGCGCCACGGACCCGGTTGCAGGTGTGCCCAGGGGCGGCGGCCCGGCGAACCCGTAGGCCCAGAACGGTGGATCATCGGCCGCCGCGAGCGACGGCCATGTGGCGGCGGCGGCGACCACCACCGCGGCAGCGGTCTGGAAACGCAGCATCCCGGCCTTATACACCGCCCGGCCGTCGCGCGCAACGCGCGCGGGCCCGCACCCCGCGGAATGCGATCGCCGCACGCGCCACGGACTGCTAGAATCCCGCCATGACGCGTTCCCATCCTTCGCGGCGAGCCGTCCTCCGCGGCGGTCTGACCCTGGCCGGGCTGGGGGCGCTCTGGCGGCCCGACTGGTTCCTGCCGGCGCTGTCCGCCGATGACGTGCTCGTCCCGTTCACGGACCTGCCGGCCACGCTCAACTTCGCGCCGACGCCGGACCGCCGTCTGCTCGACGTCCGGACGATCGAGGGCGCCATCACGCCGGCCGACCAGTTCTTCACGACCCAGCACTACGGGCACCCCGCGATCGATCCCGACGCGTTCCGACTCCGCGTGACCGGGTTGGTCAGCCGGACGCTTGCGCTGTCGATCGACGAGCTCAAGCAGATGCGCAGCATCGACGTGGTGGCCGGCTTCGAGTGCTCCGGCAACCGGCGGCCGCTGCAGGGGCTGTGCAGCAACGGCCGCTGGACCGGGATCCCGCTCCGCGCCGTGCTGGATCGGGCCGCCGTGAGGCCCGAAGCGCGCGAGTTCATCTTCTTCGGCGCGGACCACGGCGAGGAGGAAGTGGAGTTCCGCGGCCGGACGTTCACAATCGACCAGGCGTTCGGGCGCAGCCTCCCTCGCGAGAAAGCGATGGGTGCCGGCCCGCTGCTCGCCTTTGCCCTGAACAGCGAGCCGCTGACCGCGCACCAGGGCTTTCCGCTGCGACTGGTCGTGCCCGGCTGGTACGGCGTGGCCAACGTGAAGTGGCTGGCGCACATCCACGTCCAGGAGGATCCGTACCTCGGCAAGTACCAGGCCCGCTGGTACCGCACCGTGCGCCAGGAAGAGATCGAGGGCTCGACGACCTGGACGGAAACGGCCGTGACCCACATGCAGCCCAAGTCGTTCATCGCCCGCGTCACGCAGCACGACTCGCGTGCGTGCACGGTGACGGGCGTCGTGCTCCACGACGGCACGCCGCTCCGATCCGTGGAGGTGCGGGTGAACGACGAGCCGTGGCAGCCGGCGACGGTCGACGAGGTCACCGCCGACGACCGGTACTCGTGGAAGCTGTTCACCTGGACCTGGACGCCCGCAGAACCAGGCGAGTACACGCTGGTGTCGCGCGTCACCGACGTCCGCGGGCGCGTCCAGCCCACGGTCGAGGAACTGGAGACCAAGAAGACGTTCCTCGAGGACAACTCGCAGCACCCGAGGACGGTCAGGATCGAGCGAGTCGGATAGGACCAGGGCCGGCTCAAGCCGGCCCCGATATCCCGACCGCGTCCCGTGCGGGGGCTGGCTTCCGCCAAGCCGAAACGGCCCTAGAAGCCTTGACCGAGTGAAATCTGAGTAGTTGAGTCAAGTTTTTCAGGCAACAAGACGTACCTCCTCGAGAAATTCCGTGAGCGCGGCATCGAGTCGTTCGAACGCGCGGGAGCCGCGGCGTGT
>VFZH01000103.1 GCA_016871255.1 Acidimicrobiia bacterium
GTCGGCGGCGGCGGCGAAGGCCCGGACGGCACCTGCCGCCCCGGCCCGCGCGGCCGACGACGAATCGCCGCTCTTCACCCGGCGCACCTGGATGGGTGTGGCGTGGACCGCGTTCACGGCGGCGTCGGCCGCCGCGCTGGCGGCCACCGGCCGGTTCATGTTCCCCAACGTCATCAACGAACCACCTGCACAGTTCCGCATCGGCCTGCCATCCGACTACGGCATCGGGGTCGATGAACGGTTCAAGGAAACGATGGGGGTGTGGATCGTGCGCACGTCGCAGGACATCGTGCACAACGCGAGCGGCTTCTACGCCCTGTTCACCAGCTGCACGCACCTCGGGTGCACGCCGAACTACCTGGGGGCGGAAGCGAAGTTCAAGTGTCCCTGTCACGGCAGCGGCTTCCGCACGACCGGCATCAACTTCGAGGGCCCGGCGCCCCGGCCGCTGGAGCGCGCGCGGATCGTGCTGGCCGACGACGGACAGATCCTGGTGGACAAGAGCCGGAAGTTCCAGTTCGAGCTGGGGCAGTGGGCGGATTCGGAAGCCTTCCTCCGCGTGTGAGCGCCTTTCGTCGATTCACGGTAACCCGAGGTCCTTATGGCCGTTGAAACCAAGACCGTCCAGCCCCAGGAACCGGCAGCGACCCGCTTCTGGAACTGGCTGACGGAGACCCAGGTCTGGAAGTCGGTCTTCCGCCACAACCGCCCCGACAACGACCGCAATCGCGTGCTGGTCATGTTGTCGAACGTGTTCCTGCACCTCCACCCCGTCCGGATCCGCAAGTCGGGCGTGAAGCTGCGTTACACCTGGTGCATGGGCGGCCTGAGCTTCTTCCTGTTCCTGGTGCTGACCTTCACGGGCCTGCTGCTGATGTTCTACTACCGGCCCACGCTCGAGTACGCCTACACGGACATCGTGGGCCTGCGCGAGCACGTGCCGCTCGGCATCATGCGCGAGATGCACCGATGGGGCGCGCACGCGATGGTGATCACCGTCTGGCTGCACATGTTCCGGGTGTTCATGACCGGCTCGTACAAACCCCCGCGGGAGTTCAACTGGTCGGTCGGCGTGGTGATGCTCGTGCTCACGCTCCTGCTGTCGTTCACCGGGTACCTGCTGCCCTGGGACCAGCTGGCCATCTGGGCGATCACGGTCGGCTCGAACATGGCGCGCGCGACGCCGTTCCTCGGCTACGAGGGTCCCGGCGCGGCGCTGCTGGCGATCGGCGACGTGAAGCTGGTACACGCGGGGTCGGACGCGCGGTTCGCGCTCCTCGGCGGCACGTTCGTAGGGGAGGGGGCGCTGCTGCGCTTCTACGTGCTGCACTGCGTCGGGTTGCCCCTGGTGATCGCCGTGCTGATGGCCGTGCACTTCTGGCGGGTCCGCAAGGACGGTGGGATCTCCGGGCCGATGTAGATCCCGGGATCCAAAGCCCAGAGCCCCAAGCCAACCGTGAGTCAGTCCGCTGAGCTGAGCTGAGATGCAGATCATCAAAGACTTCTTCAACTACCTGGCCGATCCCCGGCTGTTCTTCCTCCTGTCGGTGGCGGCGCTGGTGCTCCTGATGTGGAAGCGCGAGATGTTCGCCGGCAAGGCCTGGGGGTACGGCATCCTCGCGTTCCTGGCGGTGTTCCTGGTCTTCGGGGCCTTCGACCCGAACTTCCTGCTGATCATCGCCAAGCCGGACAACGTGCCGATCGTCGGCCTGATCTTCCTGATCGTCTTCTTCACCTGGTACTCGCTGCGCCAGGGGGTCCTGAACGATCGGCGGATCGCCGCCGGCCTCGGCCCGGAGGAGAAGGAGGAGGCCGACCGCGTGTGGGTCTGGCCCGACCTGGTCTACACCGAGCTGATCGCGCTGGTCCTGTGTTCGGTCGTGCTGATTGTGTGGTCCATCGTCCTCGAGGCTCCGCTCGAGCAGCCGGCCAGCGCGGCAGCCACGCCGAACCCGTCGAAGGCGCCGTGGTACTTCCTGGGCCTGCAGGAGATGCTGGTCTACTTCGATCCCTGGCTGGCGGGCGTCGTGCTGCCCAGTCTGATCATCGTGGGGCTGATTGCGATCCCCTACATCGACACGAACGAGAAGGGGAACGGCTACTACACGATCGCCGAGCGGAAGGCCGAGATCTTCCTGTTCCTGCTGGGATTCGTGGTGCTCTGGTGCTCGCTGATCGTGCTCGGCACCTTCCTTCGCGGCCCGAACTGGAACTTCTTCGGGCCCTTCGAGTACTGGGACACGCACAAGCTCGAGGCGCTGACCAACGTCGATCTCTCGCAGTACCTCTGGATGCGGTTGCTCGGCACGGGCATGCCGGAGTTCTGGCTGGTGCGCGAGAGCCTGGGTCTGCTGCTGGTGTTCGCGTACACGTTCGTGCTGCCGGTCGTGCTCGCGAAGACGGTGTTCAAGGGCTACTACGAGAAGATGGGGCCGGCCCGGTACTACGTGGGGGCGTTCCTTTTCCTGATGATGATGTCCCTCCCGGCGAAGATGCTGCTGCGGTGGGTCTTCAACCTGAAGTACATCGTGGCGATTCCGGAGTTCTTCTTCAACATCTGAGCGCACGGCGCAGGGGCGCCTCGCGCGGCGTGGCATATGGCTGAGAAAAAGTCCGTCGGGCACGCATACAACGTCGACTTCCTGAACGTCGTCTTCGCGGCGTCCAGCGTGTTCCTGTTCCTGTGCGTGATCTGGATGGTCTGGGACGACTACGACCGCGAGTGGAAGAACACCCAGCGGCGGTTCACCCAGCTCGAGATGGAGGTCACGCGACAGGAGCTGGCGGCGGCCGAGCAGGGGATCGACCGGAACCGGCTCGCCGCGCTCGAGCAGGAGCGTGCCGCCGCGGAGCAGGCGCTGGCGGCGAACCAGGGCAAGGTGGACGAGCTGCAGGCCCAGTTGGCGGAGATCTCGATCCGGCTCGATCGCGACACGCAGGACTACCAGTTCGCCAAGGCCACCTACGACGTGGACCGCTACGACTACGAGGTCGAGCGCAAGGAAGGCCGGACCACGCCGGAGGACGATCAGGCGATCCAGGCGCAGGCAGCGGAAGTGGCCGAGCTGAACCTCCGGATGGAGCAGACGACCACCGAGCGCGACGCCCTGCGGGATCAGCTGTCCGAGTTCACGGGTCAGGTTGCCGGGGCGCAGAGCCAGATTGACGAACTGCTGGGCGAACAGCGCCGGCTGCAGGATCGGCTCCGGACGATCGCGCCGAGCTTCGCGAAGACCTTCATTCGCGACGCACCGATGACGGACTTCATGGCGCCGACGATCAAGGTGGCGCAGATCATGCTGCCGAACGTCGTGGACGACGTGAACTTCACACGCGTGCCGAAGATGGATCGGTGCACGACCTGTCACCTCGCGATCGATCGCGCGGGGTACGAGGAGTACCCGCAGCCGTTCCGGACCCACCCGAACCTGAGCGCGTACGTGGGCAGCGATTCACCGCATCCGCTGAACCAGGTCGGCTGCACCGTCTGCCACGACGGGATGGGGCAGTCGGTGGACTTCACGCACGTGGCGCACACGCCGCGCAACGAGGAGCAGGCCGCGCAGTGGGAGGAGCAGTACCACTGGCACCCGACGCACTTCTGGGACTACCCGATGCTGCCGGTCGGCATGACCGAGGCCTCGTGCGCGAAGTGCCACCGCGAGGAGATCTACGTGCCGACGGGGGACGTGCTGGCGGAGGCCTACGGTCTGTACGAACGGGCGGGCTGCTATGCGTGCCACAAGACGCGAGGCTTCGAAGGGCTCCGCAAACCCGGGCCCGACCTGCGTCTGGCGGCGTCGAAGCTGACACCCGAGTGGGTGGAGAACTGGGTCCGCGAACCCCGGGCGATGAAGCCGGCGACCTGGATGCCGCAGGTCTGGTACAACTCGAACTCCAACGCGCCTGAGGATGCGCCCAGGAACGAGGCGGAGCTGCGGGCGGCGGTCGCGTACCTCTTCAACCAGTCCGGGACGTTCACCCCTGAAGTGGCCGATCCCCCGATGGGGAACGTCGAGGCCGGTCGCGCGCTGGTCGAGTCCGCCGGGTGCCTCGGTTGCCACATCACGGGGGAGACGGATCGCGAGACGGCCGGCCCGCGCCGGACCTTCGGCCAGCCGCTCCAGGGCATCGGGAGCAAGACCACGTACGCCTGGCTCTACGACTGGGTGCGCGACCCCATGCACTACAGCCCCGGCACCTTCATGCCCGATCTGCGGCTGACCAGCACCGAGGCCGCGAACGTCGCGGCCTACCTGTTCAGCCTGAAGGGACCGGCCGGCACGGCCGCGCCGGTCTCGCCCGACCAGGCGGTGGTGGACGAAGTCCTGCTGGGCTACCTGCGCGCGGTCATGCCCACGTCCGAGGCGCAGTCGAAGATCGCGTCGATGGACGCGCAGGCCAAGCAGCTCGATCTCGGCCAGCGCGTCATCGCCCGGTACGGGTGCTTCAGTTGCCACGAGATCGCCGGCTTCGAAGACACCCAGGCGATCGGCGTGGACCTGTCCGAGCAGGGCAGCAAGCTGGTCACTCGCCTCGACTTCGCCCACGTGGACATCCCGCACACGAAGCTCGCCTGGTTCGAGCAGAAGCTCGCGGACCCGCGCAGCTTCGATCAGGGGCGCGTGCTGACGCCGGAAGAGAAGCTCCGGATGCCGAACTTCCACCTGAGCGAGCGCGAGAACGAGCTGCTGCGCACGGCGCTCATGAGCTTCCAGCGGTACGTGCAGCCCGACGCGGCGCTGCCGCCCAGGAACGCGCGCCGGGACTTCCTCGTCCAGGGCCGCGCGCTCGTTCACCGCCAGAACTGTGTCGGGTGCCACACGATCGAAGGCGCCGGGGGCGATTTCGTCTCGCTGGTCGAGGATCCGTCTCTCGGGCCGCCGCTGCTGACGCCGGAAGGCGCCCGCGTCCAGGCCGACTGGCTCTACGCGTTCCTCCGGTCGCCGATCCAGATTCGCCCCTGGCTGGATGTCCGCATGCCGAGCTTCGGGCTGAACGACGACCGCTGGAACGAAGTCATCGGCTACTTCCAGGCCATTCCCAATCAGCTGCGCCCGTTCCGAACGGTCGAAATGGCGCAGACGTCGGCTGCGGACGCCGCGACCGGCAAGGAGCTGTTCGACCTGCTCCGGTGCCAGCAGTGCCACGTGCTGGGCGAGATTCCGGCGGATCAGCCAACCGCCAACCTGGCGCCGGACCTGCGGATGGGCCACGAACGGCTCAATCCCGAGTGGATGGACGAGTGGATGATCTCGCCCCTCCGCATCGTGCCCGGCACGCGGATGCCGATGTTCTGGCCGAACTACCCGAAGTCGGACTTCCCGCAGTTCGGCGGGGACGCGCAGCGGCAGATCGAGGCGGTCCGCAACCACATCATGTCGTTCCGCGGCGGTCCCTCGCCGAATCGGTCCCCGGGGTCGAGCATGGCCGCGGACTGAGAGTGATCCGCCCGTTCCGCTCCATCGTCCCCACGATCGACGCCACCGCGTACGTGGACGGAACCGCCCAGGTCATCGGCGACGTCCACATCGGCGCCGAGAGCAGCATCTGGATGAACGTCGTCGTCCGCGGCGACGTGAACAGCATCCGGATCGGGGCGCGCACCAACATCCAGGACGGGACGATCGTGCACGTGATGCGCGTGACGAACCCGACCGTCATCGGCAACGACGTCACGATCGGGCATGCGGCCGTGGTCCACGGGTGCACCATCGAAGATCGGTGCCTGATCGGCATGGGAGCCATGCTGCTGAACGGCTCACGCATCGGCACCGGTTCCATCATCGCAGCGGGTACACTGGTGCCGGAAGGCATGGACGTTCCCCCGGGGTCCATGGTGATGGGTGTGCCCGCCAGGGTCCGGCGCGCCCTGACGGCGGAGGAAGACGCGTCGATCCAGCGCTACGCCGACAACTACGTCCGCACGCGGCTCGACTACCAGCACCCCGGTCCCCCGGCCTGATCCCGCATGCCACGAACCGAGCCTGCGCGCGGCATGCGCGACTTCCTGCCGGACGACGTCCGGCGGCGCGAATACGTCGTCGGTGTCGTCCGTCGTGTGTACGAGCGCTTCGGCTTCGAGCCGATCGAGACCCCGGCCGTCGAGAACATCGAGACGCTCCTGGGAAAGTACGGGGAAGAGGGCAACCAGCTCATCTTCAAGATCCTGAAGCGGGGCGTGCACGAGGGGAGCGGCGAGGCGGATCTCGCGCTGCGCTACGACCTGACCGTGCCGCTGGCCCGTGTCGTGGCGGAGCACCGGGCGAAGCTGCCGCGCCTGTTCAAGCGCTGCCAGATCCAGCCCGTGTGGCGGGCGGACCGGCCTGCCCGGGGGCGCTTCCGCGAGTTCTACCAGTGCGACGTGGACACGCTGGGCTCCACCTCGCCCGTGGTGGAGGCGGAGCAGTGCGCGGCGGTGAGCGAGGTCCTCGCCGAACTCGGGTTCGGTGACTTCCGCATCCGCGTCAACGATCGGCGGCTGCTCACAAGCATGCTCGCCGGAGCCGGCGTGCCGGCCGCGCTGCACGACGGCGCGCTCGTGGCGCTCGACAAACTGGACAGGCTCGGCCCGGACGGGGTCGGGGCGGAACTCGAGCAGCGTGGCGTACCGCCGGGGGCGCGCGAGCGGCTGCTGGCCGTCCACGCCGAACATGGCGGAGGCGACAGCGCCTCCGGCGTGGCGGGTGCCCTGGCTGCGCTCGCGGCGGCGGGGAGCCGCGTCGCCGATGTGACGCCCGCTGGTGTCG
The DNA here is from genome assembly GCA_016871255.1 of Acidimicrobiia bacterium. GTDB lineage: Bacteria > Acidobacteriota > Vicinamibacteria > Vicinamibacterales > UBA2999 > VFZH01. Next base: position 6,750 of record VFZH01000103.1, read on the forward strand.
AGGCTCGTGAGTCGCTGCGCGTGGTGCTGGAGTTGACGCGCGACACGGCCGCGGCGCCCCGGGTGGCGTACGATCCGTTCCTGGCCCGCGGCCTCTCCTACTACACGGGCGCCATCATGGAAATCAACGTGCCGGACCTTGCCGGTAGCCTCGGGGGTGGCGGGCGGTACGACAACCTCGTTGGGATGTTCTCCGGCGATACCGTTCCGGCGTGCGGCTTCTCGCTGGGGCTGGAACGGATCCTGGTCGTCATGGAAGAGCGCGGCATGTTCCCGGCGTCCCTTCCTTCGGCACCGGCCGATGTGATGACGGCCGTATTTCGTCCGGAAGACCTGGGGCACGCCCTGCGGCTGGCGCACGTCCTGCGGCAGAGCGGGCTTCGCGTTCTGGTCTACCCGGACGCAGATAAGATGGGGAAGCAGATCAAATACGCCAGCTCGCGTGGCATTCCCTGCGTGGCGATCCTGGGAGAAGACGAGATTGGCCGGGGCGAGGTCACGGTGAAGGACCTCGCGTCCGGACGGCAGGAGACGCTGGCGGAACGGGGGGCCGGAGCGGCGGTGAAGGCGATGCTGGGGGAAGGGCGTGGCTGAGCAGCTGGGGGAGTTGTCGCGCACGCACACGTGCGGCGCGCTTCGGCCGGGAGACGTCGGCACCGAGGTCGTCCTGCTGGGATGGGTCCACCGGGTGCGGGACCTCGGGGGCGTGCTGTTCGTGGACGTGCGCGATCGGGAGGGCGTGACGCAGGTCGTGTTCGACGCCGGCGCCGCAACGATGGCCAAGGCGAAACGCCTGCGGTCGGAGTTCGTGGTCGGCGTGGCGGGTGCCGTCCGGCGGAGGTCGGCCGAGACCGTCAACCCGAAGCTCGACACGGGTGAGGTCGAGGTCGCCGTGCGCGAGCTGACGATCCTCAACGAGGCGAAGACGCCGCCGTTTCCGATCGCGGACGACACGCCGGTGTCCGAAGAGGTCCGGCTCCGCTACCGGTACCTGGACCTGCGCCGCGGCCGGCTGCAGGCGAACATCGGCCTGCGCCACCGGATCACGGCGACGATCCGCCGGTACTTCGACGCGCAGGGCTTCTGGGACATCGAAACACCCATCCTGACCAAGTCCACACCGGAAGGGGCGCGCGACTACCTTGTGCCGAGCCGGGTACACGCCGGGGAGTTCTACGCGCTGCCGCAGTCGCCACAGCTCTTCAAGCAGATCCTCATGCTGTCGGGCATGGATCGCTACGTCCAGATCTGCCGCTGCTTCCGCGACGAGGATCTGCGGGCGGATCGGCAGCCGGAGTTCACGCAGGTGGACGTCGAAATGGCGTTCGCGCGCCCGACGACCATCTTCGGCGTGATCGAGCCGCTGATGGCCGAGGTCATGAGCGTCATCGGCGTCACCCTCGCCCGCCCGTTCCGCCGCATGCCGTACTCGGAGGCGATGGCGGTGTACGGCACGGACAAGCCGGACCTGCGCCCGGGGATGCCGATTCAGGACATCCGCGAGGTCTTCCGCGCGTCGAGTTTCCGGGTCTTTCGCGACATCGTGGCCGGTGGCGGCACGGTGCGCGGCTTCGTCGTGCCCGATTCGGGTGCGACCTCGCGGAGCGAGGTGGACGGCCTGGTGGACGAAGCGAAGGCGCTGGGCGGCAGCGGGCTCGTGTGGGCGAGGCGGGGCGAGGACGGGACGATCACCAGCTCGGTGATGAAGGCGGTAGGCGAGGCGGACGTCACCCGCATGCTGGACGCGACCGGCACAGGACAAGGGCAGATTCTCCTTGTGGCGGCCGGGGAGCCGGACGCGGCGTCGAAGCTGCTCGGGCAGCTTCGCCTGAACATCGCCCGGCGCCGCGGCATGCTGAAGGCCGACCACTGGGAGTTCGTCTGGGTCGTGGACTTTCCGCTGCTGGAATGGGATGCTGAGGCCCGACGCTACCTGGCGATGCACCATCCGTTCACGTCGCCGGTGGACGAGGATCTCGATCTGCTCGAGCGGGAACCCGGCCGCGCGCGCGCGAAGGCGTACGATCTCGTGCTGAACGGCACCGAGATCGGGGGCGGCAGCATTCGTATCCACGACGCCGGCCTGCAGGCGCGGATCTTCTCTCTTCTCGGGATCACGCCGGAAGAAGCCTCCCTCCGGTTCGGGTTCTTCCTGGAAGCCCTGGAGTACGGCACTCCGCCGCACGGGGGGATCGCCCTGGGTCTGGATCGGATCATCGCGCTGCTGTTGAACGAAAGCTCGATCCGCGAGGTGATTGCCTTCCCCAAGACCGCCGCGGCCGTCGATCTGATGGCCGGTGCGCCGTCCGCCGTGGATCGCCGGCAGCTCAAGGAGCTCCACCTCGCATGAGACGCCGCCCGTCGTCGGCGGGGCGGCACGGCCGCGCGCGGGCCGGGGGACACGCGCGGGCATGAGGAAGGTCGCTCTGCCCGAGGCGGGGATCGAAGTCCTGTTCGGTTCGCACGACTCCAACCTGAAGTACATCGAGGGCCTCCTGGGTGTGCGCCTGCGCACGCAGGGACACGACCTGATCGTGGAAGGGGACGAGCAGGCGACCGAACGGACGGAGCGGCTGTTCGCGCAGCTTGGCGCCCTGCTCGCCGGGGGGCACGAACTGGCCAACGGGGACGTGCGCACCGCGGCGCAACTGGTCGCCGACCAGGGTGACGTGGACCTGCGGGACTACTTCGTGAAGGGAGTGCAGCGGCTCGCCGGCCGCCGCCGCGTGGGGCCGAAGAGCGTCAACCAGCGGCGCTACCTCGACGCGATCGAACAGTTCGACATCGTGTTCGGCGTGGGCCCTGCGGGAACCGGGAAGACGTACCTGGCCATGGCGCAGGCGGTGAGCTACCTGCAGGCCCGGAACGTCAGCCGGATCGTCCTGGCCCGGCCGGCCGTCGAGGCCGGCGAGAAGCTCGGGTTCCTGCCAGGCGATCTCGCCGAGAAGGTGAACCCGTACCTGCGCCCGCTCTACGATGCGCTGTACGACATGATGGACGGCGAGAAGGCCGCGAGGCTGGTGGAGCGGGGCACGATCGAGGTGGCGCCGATCGCGTTCATGCGCGGCCGGACGCTGAACGACGCGTTCGTGATCCTCGACGAAGCCCAGAACACCACCTCGGAGCAGATGAAGATGTTCCTGACACGGCTTGGATTCGGCTCGAAAGCCGTGGTCACGGGCGACATCACGCAGATCGACCTGCCGACGGGCCGCTCGGGTCTGGTGGAGGCGCTGCGGGTCGTGCGGGATATCGAGGGCATCGGCGTGGTCCATTTCAACGACCGCGACGTGGTGCGGCATCGCCTCGTCCAGGAGATCGTCAAGGCCTACGAACGTGCCGCGGGGCCGGTCGTGGACGCCCGTCCGGCGGGGGCGCCGTCGGCAACCTGAGATGGGCGACGACAAGGGGGCGCACCCGCGCCGCCACCGGGGCCGGGACACGACCCTGCAGGTGGCGATCGTGCCGCACGGACGCCTTCGTGCCGATGGGCTCGGCTCGTGGCTGGAGCGCTCGGCGCCCAGGGCCGCGCGGGGCACGGTCACCGTCGCCCTGCTGCCCGATGCACGCGTGCGTGCGCTGAACCGGCAGTACCGCCGCGTGGACAGGACGACGGACGTCCTGTCGTTTCCGGCGGCTGCGGATCCCGCCGGCGGGCACGTTGTCCGCCTGGGCGACATCGCGATTGCGACCGGCGTGGCCCGGCGGCAGGCCCGGCAGGCCGGGCACCCCGTCGAGACGGAACTGCGGATCCTGGCGCTGCACGGCCTCCTTCATCTGCTCGGCTACGACCACGAACGGGACAACGGGCGGATGGCCCGCGTGGAGCGGCGCCTGCGCCGGCGGAGCGGGCTGGTCGAGGGGCTGATCGAGCGGAGCCGCCGATGATTCCGCTTGGGTTGTTCCTGCTGGCGTGCGTCACCGCGTTTCTGGGCACTGTCGAGGCCGCCTTCAGCGTGCTGATGCGCCTGTCGCTGCGTCTGATGGCCGAACGGGGTGGCCGCGACGATCGCCTGGGCTACTACCTCGACGAGCCCCTCAGGCTGTTCATCCCGGTGCGACTGCTGCTCGCGGCCTGCATCGTGCTGGCCGCACTGCTGATCGCGTCGAGCACCCGGGGGGAAGGCGCGGTGCCGGTGGTGCTCCTCTTCCTGGGCCTGGGCGTCTTCACCGTGCTGTTCGAGCACCTGGTGCCGAGCCTGATTGCGCGCCGGGACCCGGAGCTCGTGCTCGACGCCGTTCTGCCCGTGTTCGACTGGCTGGCGAGACCCCTGCTGCCCGTGACGATGGCGCTCTGCGGCCTGCTCGACCGGCACCGGCCGGGGGAACGTGAGGCCAGCGGAGCCGGCGAGAGCCGGCCAGGCCCCAGGGAGGCCGACACGGAGACGCAGCCGGACCGGGCGATCTCGGACGAAGAGAGCCGGGAGCTGCTGCAGTCGATCGTGGACTTCACGGAAACGCTCGTGAAGGAGGTCATGACGCCCAGGCCGGACATCGTCGCGATTCACGCCGACGCCACCCTGGCAGAGGTCCGGACGCTGTTTCGAGAGGAGCAGTACTCCCGCATCCCTGTCTACCGCGAGAGCCTGGACAACGTGCTGGGCATCGTGTTCGTGAAGGATCTGGTCGCGCTGCCGCCCTCGGCGGAGCCGGCGCTCACGACGCTGATGCGGGCGGCCTACTTCGTGCCGGAGAGCAAGCGGGTGTCCGAGCTGCTGAAGGAGCTGCAGCGCAAGCAGGCACACATGGCGATCGTCGTGGACGAGTACGGCGGAACCGCGGGTCTCGTCACGGTCGAGGACCTGCTGGAGGAGATCGTCGGGGAGATCCGCGACGAGTACGACGTCGAGTCGGAGACGGTGACCGACGAGGGGCACGGCAGCTTCGTGTTCCGGGGCAAGGTCAGCATCGACGAGGTGGCCGATCGCCTGCACGTTCGGATCGAGCGCGAAGGATTCGAGACGGTGGGCGGCTACCTGCTGTCGCATCTCGGCCGCATGCCGTACCTGGGTGAGACGTTCGACGTGGATGACCTGCACGTCGAGGTGCTGGAGGTCGAGCGGCGGCGCATCACGAAGATCCGGGTGCGGCGCCTGGAGGCGGCCGACGAGCGGGAGTAGGGCATGAAGGCCGGCTTCGTGGCGCTCCTCGGCCGCCCCAACGCGGGGAAGTCCACACTCCTCAACCGGATCGTGGGCGAGAAGGTCGCCATCGTGTCGGACAAGCCCCAGACGACGCGCACGCGCATCCTGGGCGTGAAGCACACCCCGGAAGGCCAGATCGTGTTCGTCGACACGCCTGGCGTGCACAAGCCGCTGCACCGGCTGAACGTCCGGATGGTCGATGTCGCCATGGAGGCAGCGCGTTCGGCCGACGTGCTGGTGCTGGTCGTCGATGTCTCGTCGCCGATGGGCGCGGGCGACCGGTTCGTCGTGGAGGCGATCCGCGCCGTCAAGGCGCCGGTGCTGCTGGCGCTCAACAAGATCGACCTCGTCAGCCGGCAGGCCCTGCTGCCGATCATCGACACCTACCGGACGCTCCATGCGTTCGCCGAGATCGTGCCGGTGTCGGCCGCCGATGGCACGAACATGCCGCTCTTGGAGTCCCTGCTGCTGGGGTACCTGCCCGGCGGTGAGGCGCTGTACCCGGAGGACTTCCTGACGGATCAGCCAGAGCGGGTCATCGCGGCGGAACTCGTGCGTGAGCAGGTGCTGCAGGTGACGCGCGACGAGCTGCCGTTCTCGACCGCGGTCGCGGTGGATCGCTTCGAGGAGCCGGAGCGGGCCGGTGGGGTGCTCCGGATCTTCTGCACGATCGTCGTGGATCGCGCCTCGCAGCGTGCCATCCTTCTCGGGCGCGCCGGCGGCATGATCAAGGCGATCGGGACTGCCGCGCGCCTGGAGTTGGAGCGGTTCTTCGGCACGCGGGTCTACCTGGACCTGCACGTCAAGGTCCGCCCCGAGTGGCGGGACGACGAGCGCCTGCTCGACGACCTCGGCGTGGGCTCGGCGGCGCACGTGACTGAGAGCCGGGGCAAACGGGATCCGTGCTAGGCTCACGTGTTTTGCCGGCAAGAGGATCCCGACCATGGCGGCGCAGCGCAGAATCGACCTCATCCTTGACTCGGTCAAGCGACTCCAGAGAATCGGTGCGTCCGCCAACCTGCTGAACCTCCTGCAGAAACAGCACCCGGCCGACCTGGCGCAGGTCTTCGGCGACCTGCCGGATCGCGATCGCGTCGCCGCCTTCACGATCCTCGCCGAGCGCAATGGCCGGCTGGCGATGGAAGCGGTCTCCGAGCTGGGCCCGGAGGCTGGTGCCCAGCTGCTGGCGACGCGGCCGGCCGAAGACATCGCCAGGCTCGCGCAGGACATCCCGTCCGATGACGCGGCCGCGCTCATCGATCACCTCCCGGAAGAGCTGTCGGCGGCGGTCCTGAACCTGATGCGCCCGAAGGAGTCGGGCGTCGTCGAGAACCTGCTGGAGTACGACGAGCGGACGGCGGGCCGGATCATGAACCCGAATGTCTTCGCGCTGAACGAGGACATGACGGTGGGCGAGTCGATCGCCGAGCTGCAGGGCGCCCGCGACGTCGAGATGGTCTTCTATCTCTACGTCGTGGACGAGCGCCGGCACCTGGTGGGCGTCGTGTCGCTGCGGCGTCTCCTGCTGGTCTCACCGGAAACGCCGCTCAAGCGGATCATGACGGCGGACCTGATCAGCGCCCGGGCCGACACGGATCAGGAGGAGGTGGCCAGGCAGGTGGCCTCCTACAACCTGCTCGCCATTCCGGTGGTCGACCTGGAGAACAAGCTGGTTGGCGTCATCACGGTGGATGACGTGATCGACGTGATCAAGGACGAGGCGACCGAAGATCTGTACCGCCTGGCCGGCGTGTCGGGCGACGAGCACGTCTTCACGGCGCCGCTCGAGTCGCTGCGCCTGCGGTTTCCCTGGCTGGCGGTGAACCTCGCCACCGCGTTCGTGGCGGCCGCGGTCGTGGCCTGGTTCGAGGGGACCATCAGCCAGATGACCGCCCTGGCGGTGTTCATGCCGATCGTGGCCGGCATGGGTGGCAACGCCGCCACCCAGACGCTGACGGTGATCGTCCGGGGCATCGCCCTGGGGGAGCTGACGGGCGCCAACGCGCGCAAGGCCCTGGTGAAGGAAGTGATGGTCGGCACGGCCAACGGCACGGCGACCGGCCTGATCGCGGCGGTCGTCGTGTACCTGATGCGGGGCGACCCGGTGATCGG
>VFZH01000104.1 GCA_016871255.1 Acidimicrobiia bacterium
CCTGATCGGGCTGTCCGGCCGGCGCCCGCGGCTTCGGGAGACCTGGACCTTCGTCGCCGCGATCCTGAAGCTCGGCCTCGTCGTCTCCCTCGTGCCGCATGTGCTGGCGGGCGCCACCGTCGAGACGTCACCGCTCGCGCTGGCGCCTGGATTCGCGCTGCACCTGCGTGCGGACGCCTTCGGCCTGGTGTTCGCGCTCGTGGCGTCGGCCCTGTGGCTGCTCACGTCGGTCTTCTCGATCGGCTACATGCGGGCCGGCGGCTACGGACACCAAACCGCGTACTTCGCGAGCTTCGCCGTCTGCCTGTCGGCGACGATCGGCCTGGCCTTCTCCGCGAACCTGCTCACCTTCTTCCTCTTCTACGAGGTCCTGACCATCGCCACCTACCCCCTGGTGGTGCACTTCCGCACCGACGAGGCCCTGGCGGCCGGCCGACGGTATCTCGTGTACACGCTGGGCGCGGGGCAGCTGCTCCTGCTGGCCGTCGTCTGGACCGCGGTGCTGGCCCCCGGAGCGTCGTTCCGGCCTGGCGGCTTCCTGGCCGGCGGCGCCGACCCGGGTGTGCTGGTCCTGCTGTTCCTGCTCTTCATTGCGGGCGTCGGGGTCAAGGCCGGCCTCATGCCGCTGCACGGCTGGCTGCCGGCGGCGATGGTCGCTCCCACACCGGTGAGCGCGCTGCTGCACGCCGTCGCGGTGGTGAAGGCCGGCGTGTTCGGATGCGTCCGGATCATCGGCTGGGTGTTCGGCGTGGACCTCGTGCGGGACCTCGGGGTCGGCCGGGTGCTCGCGCTGGTCGCCGGCGTCACGATCATCGTGGCGTCGGTGCGCGCGCTGGGTGAGGGCCATCTCAAGCGCCGGCTCGCCTACTCCACCGTGGGCCAGCTGTCCTACATCGTGCTGGGCGCCGCGCTCGGCTCGGCCGCGGCCGTGGCCGGTGCCGTCTTCCACATCGCCGCGCACGCGGTCATGAAGATCACGCTGTTCTTCTGCGCCGGGGCGATCTACGCGCGGACGCACATCGACCAGATCGCCGACCTGCGGGGCATCGGCCGCCGGATGCCGATCACCATGGGCGCTTTCGCCCTCTGCTCGATGGGCCTGGCCGGCGTGCCGCTCCTCGCCGGGTTCGTGAGCAAGTGGAACCTCGGCCTCGGCGCCCTGAGCGCGGGCTCCCCTGTCTACGTCGGCGTGCTGGTGCTCAGCGGCCTGCTCAACGCCGCCTACTTCCTGCCGATCGTCCAGGCGGCGTTCTTCGGCGACGACCGCCCGGTCAGGTGGCAGGACGGCGGCGCGGCGCTGACCGTGCCGCTGGCGCTGACCGCGGCGGCGGCGTTCGTCCTGGGCGTCGTTCCCGATGCCGGCCTGCAGCTGTACCAGCTCGCGTGGATGGCGGCCGAGAGCGTGACCGCCAGCCCGGGGGCGGCCCCATGAGCCGGCGCTGGTGGACGGCGATCGGCGGGACGGCCGTCGCGAGCGTCGCCGCGGAGATCGGCCTGCACGACACGTCCCACGCGGTATTCCCCTGGCACTCGGTCCCCGGTTTCGACCTCCTCTGGGGCGCGGCCGGCTGCCTCGCCATCATCGTGGTGTCGAAGGCGATCGGCAAGGCTTGGCTGCAGCGCCCCGACGACTACTGGGATCGGACGCCATGATGGCGCATCCCAGCTTCGTGCTGTTCGGCACGGCGGCCATCCTCGGCCTGCTGCCGCGACCGGCGCGCCCGTTCGCGTTCGTCGGCGGAGCCCTCGCCGCCCTCGCGCTCGTCGCCGCCCTGCCCGATGCCACCGGCGTGCTCTGGACCCGCGAGGTGGCCGGCTACCCGGTGGAGCTCCTCCGCGTCGATCCGCTGTCACGCCTCTTCGCGCTGATCTTCGCCGTCATCACCGTCATCGGCGCCGTCTTTGCGCTCCACCTCCGGCGTGCCGGGGAGCCGGCCGCCGTCCTCGGGTATGCCGGCGGCGCGATCGGCGTCACGCTGGCAGGCGACTGGTTCGCGGCGTTCCTGTTCTGGGAGCTGATGACCGCGACGTCGGTCTTCGTCGTCTGGAGCGGGCCAGGGGCGCGCGCCGGTCAGGCCGGGTTCCGCTACCTGCTCGTGCACCTGGCGGGAGGGGCGCTGCTCCTCTCCGGCATCCTCCTGCACCTGGCGGGTGGCGGCAGCGCCGCCTTCCCTGACTGGGCCGCGACGTGGCAGGCCGGGTGGTCCGTACCGGCCGCGCTGATGCTGGCGGGCGTTGCGGTGAACGCCGCCATTCCGCCGCTCCACGCGTGGCTGACCGATGCGTACCCGGAGGCGTCGGTGACCGGCACGGTCTTCCTGAGCGCCTTCACCACCAAGACCGCCGTGTACCTGCTCCTGCGCGCGTTCCCCGGCTCGGATCTGCTGCTGTGGGCCGGCGTCGTGATGGCGCTCTACGGCGTCGTCTACGCCGTGCTGGAGAACGACATCCGCCGCCTGCTCGCGTACCACATCATCAGTCAGGTCGGCTACATGGTGGCGGCCGCGGGCATGGGCACCGATCTGTCACTGAACGGCGCGGCGGCGCACGCCTTCTGCCACATCCTGTACAAGGCGCTGCTGCTGATGGGTGCCGGTGCGGTGCTCGCGGCAACCGGCCGAAGCCGTCTGACCGAGCTGGGCGGCATCGCCTCACGGATGCCGGCGGTCACCGGCCTGTACATGATCGGTGCGTTCTCCATCTCGGGATTCCCGCTGTTCAACGGCTTCATCAGCAAGTCGGTCATCGTGTCGGCCGCCGCGGACGGTGGCTGGCCCGCGGCCGAGCTGCTCCTCACGCTCGCCAGCGTGGGCACCTTCCTGCACACGGGGCTCAAGCTCCCCTGGTTCACCTTCTTCGGGCCGAACCGCGGCGTCCGGCCGGCGGCGCTCCCGTGGAATATGACGGCAGCCATGGGGCTGGCGGCCGCGCTCTGCGTCAGTCTCGGTGTCTATCCCGACTGGCTGTACGCCCGGCTGCCCTTCCCGGGCTTCGAGTACCACCCGTACTCCGTGGACCACGTGGTGAGAACCGTGCAGCTGCTGCTTGGCACGGGCGTGGCGTTCTGGTGGCTGCTCCCGAAGCTGGCCGGCGAGCCGACCGTCTCCCTCGACACCGACGCCCTCTACCGGCGGCTGGTCCCGGCACTGACCGGCAGCGCCGTCCAGCGGGCAGCCGCCACCGGCCGCGCGCTTGCGGCTGCGAGCACACAGCTCGCGCTGTGGCTGGCACAGCGCGGGGACCTCGGCCTCCACCGGAACCGCGATCCGTACAGAGCCGGCGTCGGCCTCACCGTGATGTTCGCGCTGGCATCGCTGATTGCAATCGCCGTGTCCGTCTGGCTGCACTGACGAATGCCACGAAGGCCACCGGCCACCCTGCGAGCATCGGGGGGCACGATCCGGATCAGATGAGGCGGGCGGCCAGCACAACCGCCAGGCCCACCCGAATCGCGCGCGCCGCGGTCGGCCGCCGGACCTTGCATTCCCGCCAGTAGCAGGCCAGCAGCACGGAACCTGCCAGCAGCGCCGCCACGATGCCCAGCACGGCCGGCAGGGCGAGCGACGCCCCGAACGTCTGCCGCAATCCGGCGTTCCACGGGGACCCGTACACCACGCACAGGTGGGCGGCGTAGACCAGGAGCGATTCCCTCGAGATCGCGGCCAGGACTGGCGACATCGACCGGTGGTGCCGCAGCAGGTACGTGAGCGCCGCGAGCAGTGTCATCACGAGGCCGACGCGGATCAGGAACAACGTGGGGCTGATCGTCTGCCACGCGGCCGGACCGAAGGGATGCAGCGGAAGCCGGGAGGCCGCCAGCGCCAGGGCCGCGAACCCGGCGCCCCAGAGCAGCCAGGATCGCGCCTCCACCGCGGGGCCTCCCCGCCTCCAGCCGGTGTACAGCTCGCCCATCACCCCGCCGAACAGGACGTACGCCATCCACGGAAACAGGGGGAACAGCGAGCCCGTGCCCTCCGACAGGTAGGCTCGCACGACGGGCGGCACGGCCCCGGTATCCGCCTGCCACGTCACCGGCGTGAGGGCGAGGACCGCCAGGCAGGCACCTGCAGCCACGGTGAGGAACGCGCCCCGCGAGCGGGCCACGAGTGCGATGCCCTGCAGGGCGGCCAGGCTCAGCGCGATGCACTGGAGCACGTCCGCCATGAGGAACTGCTGCCACGCCTCGGCGGACATCGACGGCACCTGCGAGACGCTCTCGACCGGAATGTGCAGCGCGTAGCCCAGCAGCAGGAAGAAGCCGAAGCGGCGCAGCCGCCGCCAGGTGGTGCCTGGCGCCACCGCATCCCGCGGCGTGGCCAGCACGAACGCACAACCGGCGAGCATCAGGAACGTGCTGGGCGTCAGGCCCCGGATGAATGTCCACCCGTCGAACACGGGCCCCACGCGCAGTTCGGTGGCGAGCAGCGCATCGATGGTGTGGTTCTGGACCATCGCCAGCGTCGCGATGACGCGGGCGACGTCAATGACCGTGGCCCGTCTCGTCGACTGACGTCCGTCAGGCAGACGCGCAACAGCGCCCGCTGGCGCCCCGTCCGTCGAGTTGCTCATGCGTACCGGTCTGCCTGCAGGGACCCCGCCGCGCCGCGGAACCCGCGGAGGCGACCCTCGGCCGATCACGACGGTAGCGTACCGGACGGGCGCCACGGCAACGGGTGTTGTACAAACGACTGTATCCGCTGCGCCCTCGATGCTCGACGAACCCCGCCTCCACCGCCGCCCCGTGATCTCCCGCGAGACGCGACTCCTGCTGGCGACCGCCTTCATCGCGCTGGCGGCGCTCTGGCTGCTCGCCCGCTTCCGGTTCCCCGATCGCCCACCCTCGGCCAACCCGGTCGTGCCCGTGCTCGAGCAGCTCGGCCGCAGCGGCAGGCTGGACACGCTGGCGGAAGAGGTCGTGACCGCGCAGCCCAGGATCCTGCCGTGGCTGGCACTGCCCTCGCCCGGCCCGGCCGACGTGGTTCCGGGCCCGCGGCGACGTCCCGTCCTGATCGTCCAGGAAGCCGTGGCGGTCGGCCTGATCGCGGCAGGCGACCGGGCCGTGCACCAGGACCTCCTCGCATGGGACCCCGTGCTGCAGCTCGGCGCCCTGCGGGTGGATCCACCGGGACCTGGAGCGCCCCCGGCCCTCTGGCCGCCCACCCGTCTGCGGCAGCCTCGGCTCTTCGTGGTGCCCGACGCGGCTGGCGCCACGCTGGCGCTGCGGCCGGTGCTGGTGAGCGCCCTCGTGCCGCTCGATGTCCCGGACGTGCCTGTACCTCTCTGGGCCGTTCCCGAGGGCACCCCGATCGGCGCAGGCGAGTTCCTCTTCACGCCGGAAGGCGAGCTGGCCGGCCTCGTCATCGACCGGGGCGGAGTCCCTGTCCTGATCCCGGGAGAGGCCGTCGTGGGCGCCGCCGATCGGCTGCTGACGCAGCCTGCGGACACGACCGGTGGTCTCGGGATCGAGGTGCAGCCGCTGTCATCCACCCTTCGCCAGGCAACCGGTGCCACCGCCGGCGTGGTCGTCACCCGTGTGGATCCACACGGCCCTTCGGCCGGGCTCCTCGCCACCGGCGACGTCATCGAGTCGATCGACGGCACAACCGTCGGCACCCGCGAGCAGTGGGACGCGTGGTTGTCGCGCGCCGAACCAGGCCGACGGGCCACGCTCGACGTGCGCTCGCAGGGAACGGTCCGCTCCATCGGGATCGAGACGGCATCCGTGCCGGATCGCCGCTCGACGCTTGGCCTGACGCTCGTCGCGGAGTCCGGCCTGGGCTCCGCCGTGCAGTGGGTGGAACGCTTCACGGCGGGTGAGCGCGCCGGCCTGCGGCGTGGGGATCTGATCACGGCGGCCGGCGATGTCCAGGCACCGCCGCCCGGCGAGATCCGCCGGCTGTACGCCGCGCTGTCCGGCGGCGAGAGCCTCCTGCTCGGCGTGACGCGCGGAACGACGCACCTCGTGGTGGCGCTGGCGCCATGACGACCCCGCCCGTTCCCGGCGTCCCGCTCCACGGATCCGCAGGGGAGAGTGCGGCCATCGAGGCGCTCGGCCGCCCGGCAGAACGACGCCGGTGGCGCCCCGGTCTCGCGATCTCGCCGCTGCTGCTCCTCGGGATCACGCTCGGGCCGCAGGGGTTGAACCTGCTCACGCCGGCCGAACTGTCCATCGTGGACCCGGTGGTGCCGGTCGTGCTGGCCACGCTGGGCATCCGCGTGGGCCTGGCCACGAGCGCCAGGTCGATTGGCGCGCGTGGTGTGATGGCCGCCGCAGTGCTGGACTCGGCGGTGACGCTGGGCCTGGTCTCGATCGCCCTGCTCCTGCTGCTGCCGCTCGGTCTCACGCCGGCCGTGCCGGTGCTGGTCCTGCCGCTCGCCGCCGGCATCTGTGCCGCCCCCTCGCTGGTGCTGCCACCCGAGAGCCCGACCGAAGCCCGGCCCGGCGCCCTGCGGATCGTCGATCGAGGCGTGCTGTTGCCGATGGCCGCGGGAGCCGCCCTGCTCGCCGCGATCGGCGCCGCCGCGCCATCGGGAGCCGCGTGGCTGGCGCTCGAGGCCAGCGGCGCGACGCTGGCCGTGGCTGCCGGCGGCTGGCTGATCGCCAGGCGCACGGCGTCGGACACCGAGCAGCGGGTGTTGATCACGGCGACCCTGCTGCTGATCGGCGGCATCGCCGACTCGCTGGCGCTCTCGGCGCTGTTCAGCGGCCTGGTCGCCGGGCTGACGTGGCAGTGGGCGGGCGGGCCGACGCGCGAGCTGCTCAGAAGGGACGTGATCAGGCTCGAGCGGCCGCTGCTGGTCGGCCTGCTGGTCGTGGCCGGTGCGCACGCCGAGCTCTCGGTGGACGCCTGTCTCCTCGGCCTGGCGTACGCGGCAGCGCGCACCGCCGCCAAGGCCGCCGGCACGGCCCTCATCCGGCGCCTGCCCCTTTCGACGCCCCCTCGCGGCCTGGGCGCGCATCTGATGGCTCCGGGTGTGTTCGGCGTGGCGTTCGCGCTCAACGCGGCCCGCGCCACGGATGCCTTCGTCGCCGGCCTGCTGCCGGCGGTCGTCGTCGGCTCGATGATCTGCGAGCTCGTCGCCCTGGTCGTGCGTCGCGACGAGGTGGCGGCATGAGCCGGCTCGCGGGCGTTCTGCTGGCCGGCGGCGCGGTGGTCTGGCTCCGGTTCGTGGACGCCAGGCCGGCGGAGGCGTCCGCCGGGACGGCGCTGGCGCTCGGCTTCGCCCTGCTGGCGGCGTGGGTGGCCGGGGACCTGCTCCGTCGTCTCAACGTGCCGCGGCTCAGCGGCTACCTGCTCTTCGGCGTGCTGACCGGCCCGTACCTCGGGAACGTCATCACCGAGTCGATGGCCGGACAGCTCCAGATGATCACCGGCATCGCGACGACGCTGATCGCGCTGATCGCCGGTCTGACCCTGAACATCGAACGCCTGGGCACGCGGCTGCGGATGATTGCCCGCCTGACGGCGGTCACGCTCGCGGTCGCCATGGCCGGACTCGCCGCCGCGGCGTGGGTGCTGTGGCCGTGGCTGCCGATCGCGCCGGACGCCGAGGGTGCGTCGAAGCTGGCGATGGTCGGCGTGCTCGCCATCATGGCCGTGAGCTTCTCGCCGACCATGACAGCCGCCGTGATGACCGAAACCCGGTCGCGCGGGCGGTTGAGCGAGTCGGTGCTGGCGATGGTCGTGCTGGCCGACCTGCTCGTGCTCCTGCTCTTCTCGGCCGGCATGCACGGCGTCCGCATGGCGTTCGACCCTGCGCGCGCATCCGCGATCGACGCCATCGCCCGTTTCGCCTGGGAGATCGGCGGCGCCCTTGCCTTCGGCGTGCTGGTCGGCACGCTGTTCGCCCTGTACCTGCGCTACGTCGGACGGGACGCGACGCTGGTGCTGCTGGGAGTGTGCACCCTTCTCAGCCAGGTGGGATCGGTGCAGGGCTTCGAGCCGCTGCTCGCTGCCGTGGCGGCCGGCCTCGTGATCGAGAACCTGTCGGTCGCCCAGGGCGACACGCTGCGTGCGGCCGTCCAGCGCGTCGCGCCGCCGGTGCTCATCGTGTTCTTCGTGTCGGTGGGCGCCTCCCTGCGGCTGGATGCGCTGGCCACCGTGGGCGCTGCCGTCGTGGCGCTCGCGGCGCTGCGTCTCGTGCTGCTCTACACGGGCGTGCGGGCAGGCGGGATGCTGCTGGGCCTCGACGAGCGCACCGGCCGTTACGCCTGGACCGGCCTGATCTCGCAGGCCGGCATCACGCTGGGCCTCGCGTCGATCCTCGCGCGGGAAGCACCCGGCTGGGGCGTGCAGATGCAGCTCGTGCTCGTCGGCTCCATCGCCATCAACGAGCTGATCGGACCGGTCCTCTTCCGCCACGGGCTGAACCGGGCCGGGGAGCTCGACGTGCAGCAGCCGCGTCCGCTGATCGTCGTGTCGAACCGCGAGCCGTACCAGCACGATCTGGACGACCACGGGCAGACGCAGGCGCGGGGATCGACCGGCGGCGTGGCGGTGGCACTGGACGCCCTGATGCGCGAGCGGCGCGGCATCTGGATCGCCCATGGCTCGGGGTCGGCGGATCGCCTCGTGGTGGATGCCCACGACAAGGTGGCCGTGCCACCCGGCGACCCGTGCTACCAGCTTCGCCGGCTGTGGATCGAGGAGCCGGCGTTCTC
The DNA here is from genome assembly GCA_016871255.1 of Acidimicrobiia bacterium. Lineage (GTDB taxonomy): Bacteria > Acidobacteriota > Vicinamibacteria > Vicinamibacterales > UBA2999 > VFZH01. The sequence goes on from VFZH01000104.1 coordinate 8,663, forward strand.
CGCGTACTACGGCGGATTCGCCAACGAGGGGCTGTGGCCACTGTGCCACCTCGTCGACGTGCGACCGAAGTTCCGCGCCGAGGACTGGGCGGCGTACGTGGACGTCAACCAGCGCTTCGCGGCCGCCGTCGATGAGGAGCTGGAGGCACCGGAGACGCCGGTCTTCATCCAGGACTACCACCTGGCGCTCGTGGCGCCGGCGCTGCGCCAGCGGCGCCCGGACGTCCGCACGGCGCTCTTCTGGCACATCCCCTGGCCGCACCCCGACCGCCTGCGGATCTGCCCCTGGCGCCGTGAGCTGCTCACGGGCCTCCTGGCGAACGATCTGCTGGCCTTCCAGGTGGAGCGCGACCGGCGCAACTTCCTGACCGCCGCGGCCGAGGTCCTGGGAGCAGACGTCGAGGAGGAGACCTCGCGGGTGCGCCTGCGCGGCCACAGCAGCACCGTCGTCGAGGTGCCGATCGGCGTGGACTACGACCGCCTCCAGGACATCGCCCGCGACCCGGCGCTCGAGGAGGAGCAGACGCGGCTCCGGCGGCTGCTCGACCTCGGGGCCGAGATCGTAGGCCTCGGCGTCGATCGTCTCGACTACACCAAGGGCATCCCGGAACGGCTCGCGGCACTGGATGCGCTGATGACGCTCCGGCCCGACCTGCGCGGCCGGCTGACCTTCGTCCAGATCGGCGTGCCCTCGCGATCCGACCTGGACAGCTACGCGGCGATCGCCGACGAAATCAGCGCGCTGGTCTCGGACATCAACGCGCGCCACGCCGTGCCGGGCGGCGAGCCGGTCATCCGCTACTACCCCGAGCCGCTCAAGGCGTTCAGCCTGGTCGCCCTGTACCGCATGGCCCGCTTCTGCGTCGTCAGCTCGCTGGCCGACGGCATGAATCTCGTGGCGAAGGAGTTCGTCGCCGCACGAGACGATGAAGACGGCGTGCTCGTGCTGAGCACACTGGCCGGGGCCGCGCAGGAGCTGCACTCGGCGCTGCTCATCAACCCCTACGACGTCGAAACGTTCGCCGAGACGCTGTCGCGGGCGATCGACATGCCGAGGGACGAACGTCAGGCGCGGATGCGCGCCATGCGGCGGGCCGTGGCCGGCCGCGACGTGTTCAGCTGGGCATCCGACATCCTCGAGGGGCTGGAGAGCCTCTGGTCCCGGCCGCTCCACTACTCCGTCCGGCGCTGGGAAGAGACCGCCGTATGAGCCGCGGGCTCGACATCCTGGCGAAGCGCCATCGATCGGCGCTGGCCGGTTTCGTGACGCCCGGAACGCTGCTCGCGTTCGACTTCGACGGCACGCTCGCGCCGATCGTCGCCGATCGGGACCGTGCGCGCATGCGCGCGTCGACCAGGCGCCTGCTGGAGAGGCTGGCCGCCAGGGCGCGGACCGTGGTCGCGTCCGGCCGGCAGCTGGCTGACCTTGCGCCCCGGGTGGCCGGCGTCCCGCTGGCGGGCGTCTTCGGCGGCTTCGGCCACGAACCGGCTCCTGCTGGTCTGCCCGACGTGCCGATCGCGACGTGGGTACGCCACCTGGAGCGTGCACTCGCCGGCCTCCCGGGCATCGCGATCGAACAGAAGCCGTTCGCCGTTTCCGTGCACTTCCGGGCTGCGCCGGATCCTGCCGCCACGAAGGCCGCGATCAAACGCGCCGCGCGGGAGCTGCCGCTGGTGCGGATCGTCGGCGGTCTGGCGACCGTCAACCTGCTGCCGGACACCGGCGTGCACAAGGGCACGACGGTCGAGCGGGCGCGGCGGGAGCTCGGGTGCGACCGGGTTCTCTACGTGGGTGACGACGCCACCGACGAGGAGGTGTTCAGGCACGCGCCGGCGAGCCGGCTGCTCGGAATCAGGGTCGGGATGGGCGGCGAGTCGCGCGCGCGCTACCGCCTGCGGGAACAGAGAGCGATCGACGACCTCCTCCGAGCGCTGCTGTCACTGTCCTCCCTCGGCCGCCCCGCTTCCTGAACCCGTGGGGGCCGGCTCGAGCCGGCCCAGCGGCCTGGCACAGGTTCCCGTCAGGGTCCTTCGTCGATGACGCGCGGAAGCACACCACCCGGCCGACCGAAGTGTGGTTCGACATCCCCGGGCGCTTCCGGCCCCGGCGCCACGAACCGCGCAAGGCCCCGCGAGTAGTACAGGCACCCCGCTTCCCCGGGTGGCCGACTACGCACGAACGCGTCCGCGTCCGACAGCGCCCTCAGCCAGAGCGTCTTGAGCGCCGGGAGTTCCACCGGCGCCTGGAGGCTGAGGCGCGCGAAGTCCTCCTGGTGGTACCTGCCGCGGCGCCGCAGGATCTCCAGCAGGGACAGCGGCGTGAAACCGGGATCCTTCCCCGACGCGGCCCAGCAGAGGGCGCCGAGCGGCAGTACCTCCTGGTGCAGATCGAGGATGTCAAGGAAGTCGCGCGGTTCGTCCCGGCCTGCGAGCGCCAGGAGCTTGTTGATGGCCAGATCGATCCGGTGCAACGTGTACCCTGCGACCTCGTGTCGAACCACAGGCATGAAGCGCCAGGCGGAGTCGTGCGCCCACTCCACTTTCGTGCGCAGGGCACCGCGAGACACGGTGGCGTGGACGTAGCCCGGCAGCTGCATGTCCACGGCGACCTGGTGTCCGGCGTCCGTCAGACGACTCGCATCGCCTGCGAACGCCGTCGCGACACGGTCGACTGAATCCTGGAAGTAGTCGAGGTCGTTGCTGTAGCGGCGGCTGTTCGGCTCGATGTGGATGGCCGCTCCACCGGCCAGATAGCTGTCCTCGCTCCGGTTCTCGGCGAGGAGGCGTGCGATCTGGGCCTGGTATGGCGTCAGCGGCACAGGCGCGCCCCACGTTCCCAGCCAGCGCGGCCACCGAACTTCATCAACTGTTCGGCGACCCAGGGCACGTCCCGCGCGGTGACACGGTAGTCCGGGTCGGAGGACCAGAAGCACTGGGCGTGAAACCGGCGGAACGCCCGGCGCGCCTCGCGCAGCCGCACCATCTCGCGGGCCGTGCCGGAATCCAGTCGGCGTCGGCTCTTCCGGCCTCCGCGCCGCCCGATGCCCGACAGGTACGCCCTGACGCTCACGTCCATGACTGAACGTTACCCGCTTATGATGCAAGTTTCAATCTGCCAGGTCCCTGGTGGCTGGTCTCAACCTCCCTCCTATCCTCGCGGACCCGAACTCCCGCCGGCGACGCATAGTGTATACGGCATGTCCCGGGAACGAGCCGCGTCCACCGTCCTCACGATTCGGATCCCACCGGCGCTCGACCGTCACCTGACTCGAGAAGCCCGTCGCCGCCGTCAGACGCGCAGCCAGGTTGCGCGGGCGATCCCTTCAGGAGCGCTTTCACGGGAGCGGGGAACCCGACCTGGCCTCCGAGGCCCGTCGCCAGTCTCTCCTCGTGCGGGACCTGCACTCGGAGCAGGACACCCTCGCATTCATCGCGTCGGCGTCAGACACCAGCGGCTGGAAATGACCCGCGGCGCCATCGTCGTCGTGGCGGCCAGAGGGCCCTACGCGGGCAAGCCTCGACCGGCGGTCGTGGTGCCGTCGGATCTCTTCAATCCGACGCATGCGAGCGTGACGGTCTGCCCTCTGACCACGGAGTGCGTGGACGCCCCGCTCGTCCGGGTCACGCTGCCGCCCGGAGAGCGAACCGGGCTCGACGAGGTGTCTCAGGTGATGGTAGACAAGGTGACCAGCGTGCGGCACGAGACCATCGCCCGCGAGATCGGCCGCTGCGATCCCTTCTACGTCGATCAGATCAACGACGCTCTGCGCCGCTGGCTCGATCTCTAGGTCCGCGACGCTGTCAGAATCGCTGGTCGGCTGCCGAGTTCTCCCTCCGCCCCGGGCCACCGAGCGTGCCACCGCCCCCGCAGCAGTGCTGACCAGGAACCAGGCCGGGATGGCCGCCCACCCGGTCCCGATCGGGCCTAAGGGCCCAAACCCTAAGGGTCTAGCGGAGCGGTTCAGCGGGCAGCCTTCGCCTGCAGTCGTGGGCGAAGGCTGTTCCTGCCAGAGCCGCGCCCGGCGAAGCCGAGCGAAGGCTGGTGGCCAGGGACGGAATTGAACCGCCGACACCATGATTTTCAGTCATGTGCTCTACCAACTGAGCTACCTGGCCGGATGGTGCGCGCGCGGGTTCGAGTTCCCGCGGGTTGGAGGGAACGAGTATAGCAGGGCGGGACGGGCCGTCTGAAGCCGGCCCCCACAAGCCTCCAGCCGGTCAGCGACCTCACGCGACGGACAGCGCGCGGCGTTTGACCCCTCCCGCAGCCCGCGCGTAGACTGGCTCGTTTGCCGTCGCCCGGTGCGGGACCGCCGTTCCCTCACCACGACCGCCACTCCAGGAGCCCTTGTGAGACACGCGCTCATCGTCCTGTTGCTGCTGGCCGTCTCGGCCTGCTCGAACGCCACGCCGACCGAAGACACCGAATCGGCCGCCGGCGCCGAGACCGAACAGACCGAACCGCCCAAGCCGGTTCCCGCCGAGCTCCCCGACGTCATCGCCACGATCAACGGCGAGACGCTGAGCAAGGCCGAGTTCGAGGCCGCCGTGAAGGAGGTCGAGCAGCGCGCCGGCAGCGCGGTGCCCGCCGACCAGCGGGACCGCGTATACCGGGACGTCCTCGAGCAGATGATCAGCTACCGTCTGATCGCGCAGGAGGCGGCCAGCCGGAAGATCGACGTCAGCGAGCAGGAGGTGGACAGCCGCCTCGCCGTCTTCAAGGCACACTTCGGATCGGAAGACGACTTCAACAAGGCGCTGGCCGCTCAGGCACTCACCCTGGAGACGTTCCGCGACCAGACGCGGAGCGAAATGCAGATGACGAAACTCCTGGAAACGGAAGTTGACTCGAAGATCGACATCCAGCCCCAGGACGTCACGGCGTTCTACGAAAGCAACCCGGATCAGTTCAAGGAGCCCGAGCGGGTGCGCGCGAGCCACATCCTGATCATGGTTCCGCCCGATGGCGACACATCCGCGAAGGACACGGCCAGGAGCAAGGCCCAGGACGTGCTGAAGCGGATCAGGGCCGGCGGCGACTTCGCGGCGCTGGCGAAGGAGCACTCGGAAGACCCGAGCAACGCCGGGCAGGGTGGCGACCTGGGCTACTTCTCCCGCGGCCAGATGGTCGAGCCGTTCGAGAAGGCGGCCTTCTCGATACAGCCGGGCGAACTCAGCGACGTCGTGGAAACGCCCTTCGGCTTCCACGTCATCAAGGTGGCGGACCGGCAGGAAGGACGCACCCTCCCGCTCGACGAGGTGCGGGCGCAGCTCGAGGAGTTCCTCAGGAACCGCGAACGGCAGG
>VFZH01000105.1 GCA_016871255.1 Acidimicrobiia bacterium
GCCCGCACGCCGTAGCTCTGTCGTACTCATCGCCGTCCGCCCCAATTCACGACCTCCTCAGAGGTCGTCAGCTTAGGGGGACATTTCTAACGAGTCCGCGAGGGGACATTATCAAGGAGTCACAACACCGGCAGGCGATATTGGCAGGCGAGATTGGTGATTGAGGATTTGTGATTGGGGATTGCATTGACGATTGGCGATTGGTGATTGGTGATTGGCGAACGGCGATTGCCGATTGGCAGGCAGGCGACGATTCGCGTCTGCCTTGGTCGGGATTTCTCGCGTCCTCGGGCGTCCTCGCGGCGGTTGACAGCCGCTGCGGCTGAGCCGTACAGTTCGCTAGCCCCGATCTGAACTGCCCTTCGCTTTCCGATGCGGGCGGCGGGGTGCTGTCGCTTCTGAAGGAGGGGGACCATGAAGCACCTGAGACTGCTGGCGTTCGCCAGCATGGTGGGTGTGGTGTGTCTGCCCGGCCGTGCGCTGGGCCAGTCGTCCACCACGGGCGCCATCGCGGGCACGGCCCGCGACGCCACCGGCGCGGTGCTGCCCGGCGTGACCGTCGAGGCGGCCAGCCCTGCGCTCATCGAGAAGGTCCGCGTCGCGGTCACCGACTCGCAGGGCAACTACAAGATCATCGACCTGAGGCCCGGCACCTACAGCGTCACCTTCACGCTGCCCGGCTTCAGCACGTTCGCGCGCGAAGGGATCCTGCTGTCGAGCGGCTTCACCGCCACGGCGAACGCCGAGATGGCGGTCGGGTCGCTCGAGGAAACCGTCACCGTTTCCGGCGCCAGCCCGGTGGTGGACGTCCAGAACGTCACCAAGCAGGTCGTGCTGACGCGGGAAGTGCAGGACTCGCTGCCCGCCGGGAAGGACATCCCCGGCCTGATCGCCCTGACGCTCGGCATGTCCGCACCCGGCGGCACGGCGTCGCAGGACGTGGGCGGCACGCAGGGGATCAACTGGACGCCCATCAACATCCATGGGAGCCGTACGGGGGATTCGCTCTACCTGCACGACGGCACCTCCCTGCGATCGATGAACTTCGGCGCCGGCTCCGGACGCAAGGTCTTCTCGAACCCGGCCGCGGTCGAAGAGACGAGCATCGTGACGGGAGCGAACTCCGCGGAGAGCGAGAGCCTCGGGGTCATGATCAACATCGTGCCGAAGGACGGCGGGAACACGTTCGCCGCCTACTTCAACGCGAACTGGACCAACGGGGATCTCCAGGGGGAGAACCTGACCCCCGAGCTCGAGGCGCGCGGCATCACCGCCCCCCCGAAAGTCCTGGCGAACTACGACGTCGCGGGCGGCTTCGGCGGGCCGATCCTGAAGGACAAGCTCTGGTTCCGCACCGGGCACTACACGATGCGGGCGCGGACGTCGGCGCCGGGCCGCTTCCACAACAGCACGATCGGCACGTTCGTGTATACGCCTGACTTCAGCCGGCCCGGATTCCAGGAATCGTACGTGCACGACCCGTTCAGCCTCCGGCTCACCTGGCAGGCGGCCGAAAAGCACAAGCTGACCTTCTACCACACGGACCAGAGCAACTGTTACTGCCGGCTCGGCGCCGCGGCGGGCGCGCCCGACGCGACGGGCAACGTCAGGCTGAATCCCGCGCGGCTCACCCAGGTCACCTGGACGTACCCGGCGACGAATCGCCTCCTCTTCAGCGCCACGGAAGGCTACATGCTCGTGAACCAGTGGACCCAGGGCATCGAGGAGCTGTCGCTCGCGAACATTCCGCTCTTCGAGCTCACGACCTCGTTCCCCTACAACTCGTCGTTCGGTTCGCCGCTCGGCGTGGCCAGCATCGGCATCGACATCTTCGAGATCATCGACCACCAGAAGGTGACGATGGCGTATGTCACCGGCTCACATGCGTTCAAGGTGGGCGTGGATCACCAGCGCTACATCCAGACTCTCACGCGCCTTCCGGAGACGTCGCCGCCGCCGTTCACCTATTTCCTGTTCAACGGCGTGCCCATCCAGCTGCAGCAGTTCCTCGTGCCGCTGTCGAGCGAAGCGCGCGTCAAGCCGAACCTCGGGCTGTACGCGCAGGACCAGTGGTCGATGCGGCGCCTGACCCTCAATCTCGGCCTCAGGTTCGACTACCTCGCCGGCTACACCCCGGACGGCTACAACGAGCAGGGACGGTTCGGGCCCGCGCTGGCGCACGCGCGCGTCGACGAGGCGCCGAAATGGACGGATCTGTCACCTCGCATCGGGGCGGCGTACGACCTGTTCGGCGACGGCAGGACGGGCGTCAAGGCGTCGATCAGCCGCGGCGTGGCCCTCGAGGGCACGGATACGACGCTCGCCCAGCACCCGGCCAACCGGATCCAGAGCAGCACGACGCGGACGTGGGTCGATGCCAACGGCAACTGGACCCCCGACTGCGATCTCCGGAGCATCACCGCCAGCGGCGAGTGCGGGCCGATGAGCAACTCGCGGTTCGGGACGGCGGTCATCACCAGCCGTTTCGCCGACGACGTGCTCCGCGGATTCGGGGTGCGCGGCTACACCTGGCAGGCGTCGGCGGGCTTCCAGCACGAGCTCCGGGCCGGCATGTCGCTGAACATCGACTACTTCCGGACGTCCCACGGCAACTTCCGCGTGACCGACAACCTGCTCGTCACACCGGCCGACTACGATCCCTTCTGCATCGCCGCGCCCCGGGACACGCGCCTGCCGGACGGAGGTGGCTACCAGATCTGCGGCCTGTACGACATCAAGCCCGCGCGCTTCGGTCAGAGCAACAACCTGATCGCGCGGCAGGCGAACTACGGCGACCGGAGCGAGGTGTTCAACGGCGTGGACGTGGCGGTCCACGCCCGTTTCGGCGACGGGGGATTCCTGCGCGGCGGCGTCAGCACGGGGCAGACGGTCATCGACAACTGCACCGTCATCGATTCGCCCCAGCAGAGCCGCTTCTGCAAGACGACGCTCCCGTGGAGCGCCCAGGCCCAGATCAAGGCGTCCGCGATCTACCCGCTGCGCTGGGGCGTCCAGCTCAGCACAACCTATCAGAACCTCGCCGGCATCCCGCTTCAGGCGAACTACGTCGCCAGGAATCCGGAGATCGCGCCGAGCCTGGGCCGGAACCTCGCAGCCGGCGCGGCCGGCACGGCGACGGTCACGCTGCTCGAACCGAACACGATGTTCGAGGAGCGGCTGAATCAGGTGGACGTCCGGTTCACGAAGATCTTCCGGCTCGGGCGGACGCGCCTCAAGGGCTCGTTCGACATCTACAACATGCTGAACGCGAGCACGGTGCTGGGCGTCAACGCGGCGTTCGGTCCGCAGTGGCTCCGGCCGACGCGCATCCTCGACGCACGGCTGTTCAAGTTCGGAGGACAGATCGATTTTTGATTGGGGATTGGGGATTGGCGATTGCATTGAACGATTGGGGATTGGCGATTGCGTTGAACGATTGAGGATTGGCCCCAATCGTCAATCGTCAATGCAATCCCCAATCACCAATCACTAATCATCAATGGCAAAGAGTCGCCCATAGGCCTCGTCCGTGGTTTCGGCCAGTGCGTCCACGCTGACGCCGCGCTCGGCGGCGACGGTTGCGGCAACCCGTACGATGAACGCCGGCTCGCACCGCTTTCCCCGGTGCGGGACCGGCGCGAGATAGGGGCTGTCTGTTTCGACCAGCAGCCGATCGGCAGGCGCCATCCGCGCGACTTCGCGCAGTTCCGCGGCCTTCGGGAACGTCACGATCCCCGACAGCGAGAGGTGGAAGCCGGCGTCGAGCGCCCGGCGTGCCATGGCGCGATCGCCGGTGAAGCAGTGAAACACGCCGCCGACGTCGCCGGCCGACTCCTCCTCCAGGATCCGGAACGTGTCGTCCTCGGCCTCCCGGGTGTGGATGACGATCGGCAGGCGGAGACGCCGTGCCAGACGGATCTGGTCGCGAAACACCGTCTGCTGCAGATCGCGCGGCGAGAAATCGTAGTGGTAGTCGAGGCCGATCTCGCCCAGCGCGACCGCCCGGGGCTCGGCACGAAGCGCCTCCTCCACGAGCCCGGCCGCGCCTGCGTGATCGGCGCCACCGCGTGCAGCGTGGTGCGGGTGCAGACCGACGGCGAACCGCACGCCTTCCCAGACCGCAGCGACGTGCGAGGCGCGGGCGCGCTCCTCCACGTCCTCGGCCGCGAGGATGACCAGCGCCCGCGAGACGCCGGCCGCGCGCGCGCGGGCCACCACGTCGTCGAGGTCCGCGGTGAATTCGGTGCCGGCGAGATGACAGTGGGAATCGGTCACCGGACGCGGGCGCCGGGGGCCGTCCCCTCGACGCCGATCAGCGCCGGCAGGCCCCCCTCCTCGCTCGCCGCAAGCACCATGCCGCTGGACTCGATGCCCATCAGCTTCGCGGGCTTCAGGTTGGCCACGACCACGATGGTGCGGCCCACCAGCTGCTCCGGCTCGTAGGCTTCGGCGATCCCGGCCACGATCGTCCGCTGGTCCGCGCCGGTATCGACCAGCAGCTTCAGCAGCTTCTTCGACCTGGGCACGCGTTCGGCGCCGAGCACCTTCGCCACACGGAGCTCCACCTTCATGAACTCGTCGATGCTCAGCGTACCCGTTGCCGGCGGTGCCTCCGTGCCGGCCGGTGGTGCCGGCGGCGCGGCGGGGGTCTGTGGCGCCTCGTCGGTTGCCATTGCGCGTACGTCCTCCACGGTCCCTTCGATCCTCGGAAACAGGGGCTCGACGGGGCCGAGCCGGCCGCCAGCTTCGAGGCCCCCCGCTGCCAGGCCGACCCACGTGGGAGCCCCCACCCCCAGCATGCCCCTGATGCGGGCCGACGCCTCCGGCATCACCGGATCCACCAGCGCCGCCACCACACGCACGGCGTCCGCGGCCTGGTACAGCGTGCACTCGAGCAGGTGGCGGCGATCGGGGTCCTTGGCCAGCCCCCACGGCTCGCGCCTGACGATGTACTGGTTCACCGAGCGCACGAGCGCCCAGATCTCCTGGAGCGCCACGCCGGTCTCCAGGCGCTCGAACGCGCCGACCGCCGCCGCGACGGTCCTGTCCACGTCGGCGGCGAGCGCGGCGTCCAGCCCGTCGTCGGCCTCACGGCCGCCCGGCGGGATCACCCCGTTGCAGTAGCGGCCGATCATCGTCATCGTGCGGCTGACCAGGTTGCCGAGGTCGTTGGCGAGGTCGGCGTTGTAGCGCGCGAGCACGCCGTCTTCCGAGAAGCTGGCGTCCTGGCCGAGCGGCATCTCCCGCATGACGAAGTAGCGCAGGGCATCCACGCCGAACACGCGCACGTAGTCCTGGTAGCGGGCGACGTTGCCCACCGACTTCGACATCTTGGCGCCGCCCATCAGCCACCAGCCGTGCGCGACGATCCGCGCCGGGGGCGGGAGTCCGGCGGACATGAGGAAGGCGGGCCAATACACCGCGTGCTGCCGGATGATCTCCTTCCCCACCAGGTGCGTCACCGCAGGCCAGAACCGACCCACACGCGCATCGGCTGCGGGATCGCCGGAGCCGAACCCGAGCGCCGTCAGGTAGTTCGTGAGCGCGTCGAACCAGACGTACATGACGTGGGCCGGATCGCCCGGCACCGGGATCCCCCAGCGGAACGACGTGCGGCTGACGCTGAGATCCTGCAACCCTGCCTCGACGAACGTCCGCACCTCGTTCAGGCGGATCCGCGGCTGCAGAAAGCCCGGGTGGGCGGCGTAGAAGTCGAGCAGCGGCTGCCGGTACTTCGACAGGCGGAAGTAGTAGCTCTCCTCTTTCAGCCGCTCGACCTTCCCGCCGCACGTCGGGCACCTCCCGTTGACGCGCTGCGTCTCCGGCACGAAGACCTCGCAGGTCGTGCAGTACCAGCCTTCGTAGTCACCCTTGTAGAGGTCTCCGGCCGCCTCCACGCGGCGCCAGATCTCCTCGACGGCCCGGAAGTGCCGTGGCTCGGTCGTGCGGATGAAGTCGTCGTTGCTGATCCGCAGGTCTCCGCACATGCGGCGGAAGGACGCCGCCACCCGGTCGGCGAACTGGCGCGTACCCTCACCGGCGGCCTGTGCTGCGCGCTCGACCTTCTGGCCGTGTTCGTCCGTGCCGGTGAGGAAGAACACCTCATCGCCCAGCAGCCGCCGCGACCGCGCCACCGCATCGGCCAGCATGGTCGTGTAGGCGTGGCCGATGTGCGGCTCGGCGTTGATGTAGTAGATCGGCGTCGTGACGTAGAACGGGCGTGGCGCGAGTCCGGTCACGGGCGGCCACCGTCGAGGAAGGCCTTCATCGCCGCCGCCTGCACGTCCTTCACCGGCCGCCCCTCCCGCCGCGCGATCGCCAGCACGTCATCGAACTCCGGCGACGCGTTGAGCAGCTCGCCGTTCCGCCGGGCAATCTTCATCCGGACTTCGCCGTACGGCGTGGCGACGCGCTGCTCCTCGCGGTCGAGGCACTCGCGCGCCATCTCACGGTAGCGCACGCCGATCGTGGTGGTCTCACGAAACACCAGGGCGGTCAGCGCCTCCCGCTTCGACGGCGGGCTCACCACGGTGAGCAGCGTGCCGGGCCGGTTCTTCTTCATCTGCACCGCCGTGTAGAACACGTCGAGCGCGCCCTCCGCCAGCAGGCGGTCCATCAGCGCGCCGAAGATCTGGGGGGTCATGTCGTCGATTTCGCACTCGATGACCGTGACCGCGTGTGCGGCCGCCCGGGCCGTCCCTTCTCCGAGCAGGACCCGCAAGACGTTGGGCGTCTCCGGGAAGTCGCGCGTCCCGGCGCCGTATCCGACGCGGCGCGGCCGCATGGCGGGCACGGGGCCGTACGACGTGGCGTAGGACGAGACGAGCAGCGCGCCGGTAGGCGTGACGAGCTCCGCCTGCTGCGGACCCGCGTAGATCGGCACGCCGTCAAGGAGCGCCATCGTGGCCGGCGCCGGCACCGGGTAGAGCCCGTGCGCCGTCTTGACGGTACCGCTGCCGACGTTCAGGGGTGAGCATACGATCTCGTCCGCGCCGATCGCCTCCAGCGCGAAGACGGCGCCGACGATGTCCACGATGGAGTCGAGGGCACCGACCTCGTGGAGGTGGACGCGGTCCCGCGTCGTGCCGTGAATGGCCGCCTCGGCGTCGCCCATCCGCGCGAAGAGCGCTTTCGCGCGATCCTTCCCGGCCGCACTCAACAGGGACCCGTCGATCAGTGCCGCGATCTCCGCGAGCGTGCGGTGCACGTGGTGCGCATGAACACGTCCCGGGGGCGGGTCCACGTGGGCCGTGTGCCCGGCGTGATCGTGCCCCTGATCGTGCCCGTGACCGTGTGCGTGCGCGTGGGCGTGTGTGTGTCCGGGCTCGTGCACGTGCTCGTGGGCGCCGTGGTCGTGGGCGCCGTGGTCGTGGGCGTCGCGGCCGTGGTCGTGCGAATGACCGTCACCCTCGCCCCGCACCTGGAACTTCGTCGCCGTCACGCCTGTCCGCACCACGCGCTCGGTCCATACCGCGTCGGCATCGATCGCCAGGCTGCCGAGCGCCCGCCGGACGTCGGCCAGCGGCACCCCGGCGTCGATCAGCGCGCCGAGCAGCATGTCGCCCGAGACCCCCGAGAAGCAATCGAGGTAGAGCAATGACGATTGGTGATTGAGGATTGGGGATTGCATTGACGGATTGGTGATTGACGATTGCATTGACGATTGACAATTGCCGATTGCCGATTGCCGATTGCCGATTGCCGATTGCCGATTGGCGCTTCGCGCTTGTCCGTCCCGGCAGTCGCCACCAGCTGGATGAAATCATGAATCTGCAATCCCCAATCCGTCAATGCAATCCCCAATCACCAATCCCCAATCGTCAATGGAACCGCCAATCCGTCAATCACTCAATCCGTCAATGCATTCACCAATCACCAATCCTCAATCACCAATCGTCATTGCCCCAGCCGTCCAGCCTCGAACAGGCTGACGTACTGATGGTCGGTCAGAATCAGGTGATCCACGACGGCGATGCCCATGATCTCTCCCGCGCGCATCAGGCGGGACGTCAGCGCGAGGTCCTCGGTGCTGGGCGTGGGGTCGCCCGACGGGTGGTTGTGGAACAGGACGATGGCGGCTGCCGAGGCGGCGGCGGCTTCGCGAAACACTTCCCGCGGATGCGCGACGGCGGAATCGAGCGATCCGATCGACAGCACGCGCACCCGGATCATCCGGTGCCGCGTGTCGAGCATGACGATGCCGAACTGCTCCACCGGTGCCGCACCGAACTGGGGAATCAGGAACGCCGCCAGTTGCCCGGGCGACGAGAGGCGTGGCCGCTCGGCCGCACCCCGCGCGAGCGAGCGACGGCCCAGCTCCATCGCGGCCAGCACCTGCGCCGCCCGCGCGCGCCCGATACCGGGAATCGCCTGCAGGTCGGCCAGCGACGCGCGCGTCAGGTGGTGAAGCCCTCCGAGTTCGCCGAGCACGTTCGTCGCCAGCTCCAGGGCGCCGTTCTGGCGCGTGCCGGTGCCGAGCACGAGCGCCAGCAGCTCGTTGTCGCCGAGCGATTGCGGGCCGACACGCTCCAGCTTCTCGCGGGGTCGATCCGGGGGCGTGAGCTTCTTCACGACCCTTCGTCACCAACCCGCGGTAGCCAGCGCGGCGGGCCCTGTCTATACTGGCAGTCCATGCGTCTTCCACGGCCCGTCTGGCTCATGGCCTCCTGCCTGGTCATGGCCTGCGCCGACCCTCCCCACAAGGAGATGGACCAGGCGCAGGGCGCCATCGACGCCGCGCAGGCCGCGGGTGCCGACCGTTACGCCGCCGACGAGTTCACCGCCGCCACCGACGCGCTCGGCAGGGCGCACGACGCCGTCGCGCTGCGCGACTACCGCCTCGCGCTCAATCACGCCATCGACAGCCGCGAACGCGCCCAGAACGCGGCGCGGATGTCCGCCGACGCCAAGGCACGGATGGGGGCCCGCGTCGAACGCACCATGGCTGAGGTAGCCGTCCACCTCGCAGAAGCCCAGACCCGGGTTGCCGAAGCCGAGCGTGCCAGGGCGCCGCGCCGCACCCTGCAAGCCGTGCTCGACGCCCTCAGCGCCATTGCCGACGACGTGCAAAAGGCGGGCACGGCCGCGGCCGCCGACGACTTCGCCGCCGCAGAGGACCTGCTGGCGGGCGTTGCAAGCCGGATCGAGGACGCGATCGCCCCTCTTTCCAGGGGGGATTCCGGCCAAAATCCGCGCACGGGAACGGCTGGAGACGCCCGCCGGCCCTGAGACCCTGCTCGCAGGAGGTCGGCCGACCTAGCGCTCCCGACCGGCCCCGGACTTGCTAGAATTGCAACCGGACCAGCGGCCCGGTACGCTGAAGTTGCACGGTGTCGTTCGGTAGGGCTGACGCCGATACAAGGGGAACATGCCGGCTCAGACGCCGGCCAGAGGAGAGAGTGGTGTTGAAGTCCCGCGTCGCACCCATAGTGGTACTGCTCGCCTGCGTCTCGGTGGCAGCCTGCTCATCCGAAGAAGACCCCGCAGAGGTCGTCGCTCGCGGCGACCAATATGTCTCCGAAGGCAAACTTCCCGAGGCGATCGTCGAGTACCGCCGGGCGGTGAGCCTCGACCCGCGCCTGGGTGATGCCCGAAAGAAGCTCGCGGAGGCATACGAGGACGCCGAAAACCTGCGGGCGGCGTATCCGGAGTTCATTCGTGCCGCCGATCTGCTGCCCGACGACATGGACCTCCAGCTCAAGGCCGGGCAGCTCCTGCTCGCCACGGGCCGCTACGAAGACGCCAAGACCCGTGCGCAGAGCGTCCTGTCCCGGGAGCCTGACAACGTGGATGCGCAGATTCTGCGCGGCAACGCCACGGCCGGGATGAAGGACCTGTCCGGTGCCATTTCGGACATCGAGGAAGCGATCCGGATGGCGCCGAACGACGAGCGCGCCTACGCGCAGCTGGGCGTCATGAAGATGGCCACGGGGGCGGCGACCGAAGCCGAGGACGCCTTCCTCCAGGCGGTTGCGGTCAACCCGAAGTCGGTGGACGCCCAGCTCGCGCTCGCCAGCTTCTACTGGGCCAGCGGGCGCCAGGAGGAAGCGGAAGGACCGCTGCGCCAGGGGCTTCGCCTCGAGCCCGACCACCTGCAGGCGCAGCGTGCCCTCGCGACGTATCTGCGCGCATCGGGCCGGGCCGCCGAGGCCGAGGCCCCGCTCAAGAAGGTCGTGGAGCTCGCCGACGACATCCCCTCCCGCCTGGCGCTGGCCGACTACTACATCGCGCAGAACCGCATCGAAGACACCCGGCCGATACTCCAGCAGGTCTTGGAGGCCGAAGGTGGCCGCTCGCCGGCCACGCTCCGGCAGGCGGCCATCGCGTACGCGGAGGGGCGACAGGAAGAAGCACACGCGCAGATCGACGCGGTCCTCGCCGACAACCCGAAGGACCTCGAGATGCTCCAGCTCAAGGGGCGGCTGCTCCTGATCGAGGGCAAGCTGGACGAGGCGCTGGCGCGCGCGAAAACGTCGGTCACGGAGAACCCGGATTCCGCACCCGCCCACTTCCTGGCCGCGTCGATCTATCAGGCCAGGCAGGATCCCGACAGCGCCATCGCGCACTACACCGAGGTGCTGAAGCTCAATCCACGGGCCTCGGGCGCACAGCTCCAGCTCGCCCAGCTCAACATGGCGCGCGGCCAGGCGAACGCCGCTGTCGACTTCGCCGAGCAGGCGTCACGCAACTCCGGGGACAACCCGCTGGCGAAGCAGGTGCTGATTCGGACGCTCGCCGCCAGCGGGCAGCTCGCGCTCGCCAGCTCGGAGCTGGACAAGCTCATCGAGCAGTTCCCGAAGGTCGCCACGTTGCGAGCCGACGCCGCGCGAATCGCGCTGCTGAAAGGCGACCGGGCCGCGGCCAGGCGGGCGTTCGAGACCGCCCAGCAGCTCGACCCGAACTCCCGCGAGGCGGTCAGCGGCCTCGTGGCTCTGGCTATCGCCGACCGCAATCTGACGCAGGCGCGTGGTCTCGTCAGCCCGATGCTCGCGAAGGCGCCCAACGACCCGCAGCTCCTGTTCGTCTCGTCGGTCATCCACGCGGCCAGCGGCAACCCGAAAGAGCAGGAATCCGACCTGCGCAAGGTGCTCGACGCCGATCCCAACAACATGGCGGCCTATGACGCGCTCGCCACGCTCTTCATCCGCACGGGCCGGCTCGAAGAAGCAAAGAAGGAATACAGCACGATCTGGGAGCGGCAGCCCAAGTCCGTGGCGGCGCCGACGATGATCGCCCTGCTGTACGAGGCCGAGCGCAACCAGGAGGAAGCGCGGAAGCTCTACGAGCAGATCCTCGCGATTGATCCGAACTCCCCCGTGGCGGCAAACAACCTCGCCTGGCTCATGGCGGAAACGGGCGGCAACCTCGACGTGGCCCTGCAGCTGGCGCAGACCGCCGTCCAGCAGATGCCGAACGTGCCCCAGGTGAACGACACGCTGGGCTGGGTCTACTACAAGAAGGACCTGCCGCAGATGGCGGTCACCGCGTTCGAGCAGAGCGTGGAGCAGGACCCGAACAACGCCGGATACCGGTACCACCTCGGGCTGGCCCACCAGAAGGCCGGGAACTTCGGTCAAGCGAAGGCGGCCTTCCAGGCGGCGGTCAAGGCGGATCCCAAGCACGAGGAGGCTCGCGCCGCTTTGACCAAGATGGGCGGCTAGTCCAACGGCTCCCGAGGACCGGTGGCGCCGAGCCAGGTCGCGTCGAACAGCACCTCGGCATCACCGGTCAGGTAGACCCCCTCCTCCAGCCACTCGACCCGCTGGGTCCCCCCTGGCGCCACCACGTCGAGGGCCCGGTCCGCCCCACCGTGCGCCGCAGCCGCCACAGCCGCGGCGGCCGAGCCGGTCCCGGACGACGCCGTCGGACCCACCCCTCGTTCCCAGATCAGGATCCTCACCAGGCCCGGCGTCTCGACGTCCGCGAACTCGACGTTCGTGCCCTCCGGGAACAGCGGATGGGTCGCCAGTGCCCGGCCGAGTGCCGCGAACCGCCCCGGGGCCGGCAGCGGCCCCAGCACGACGCACTGGGGGTTGCCCATCGACAGGAGCGAGGCCTGCACGGGTTCGCCCTCGACGTCGACGCGCGCCTGGCGAAGCCCGGTGGGAACGCCGACCGCTCCCCGGAACGTGAACCGGTTCCCCTGCCGGGCGCACAGATCGAGCCGCTTCCGCCCCGCCGCGGTCTCGATCGTCACCGGCGACGGCTCGCCGGCCTCGCTCTCCCGGCTCCGCACGATCAGCGCCGCGAGACACCGCACACCATTCCCGGACAGCTCGGCCTCCCCGCCATCGGCGTTCCACAACCGCATCGACACGGCGGATTCGTCGGCCTGGTACACGATCAGGCCATCCGCGCCCACTCCGCGGTGGCGGTCGCACAGCAGCCTGGCGAGATCCCGCGCATCGCCGGGTACGTCGTCCCGGCGGACGAACAGGAAGTCGTTGCCGTAGGCGTGCGCCTTGGTGAGCGGGACCGGGCGCATCAGGGGACGCGGAACGCGTCGAACACGTAGGTGAAGCCGACGGTGAGTCCGAGGCTGGGATCGCGCGAGGTCAGCCCGACGAGCAGACCACCGTCCAGGCGCAACAGGCCGCGCGTGTAGCGCGCGCCGAACCGGAACATGCCCTGCGTGCCGGTGCCGGGAGGCGCCTCGCCCTCCTGCGTGTGTACCCGCCCGGCCACTTCTCCCACGACCTCCGCGGCGCTGCTCACCGCCCGGGCGAACGACAAGCCGTAGAGCAGGACGTCGTTCTGCGCGTCCCCCCGTGCCGGATCACCCAGGATCCCGAGACCCACGTTGCCGACGACGCGCACCGACTGCACGGTCTTCGCCAGCAGCAACGCGGCGTGCACGTCGGTGGTGTCGAGCCCAAGGCCGCTCTCGTTGGAAGCGTTCGGCAGCTTCGTCGCGAAGCGGAACGCCAGGCCGGGACGGCCCGTGCCCTCCGCGATGACGCGAACCTTCGTCGCCACGACGACGTCCTCGACATCGCTGGTCGTATCGCCCGTGGCCGTGACCATGGCCGAAAGCGGCGCGGCGCGGCGATCGGTGATCGTCAGCCGGTTCCAGAACCCGCCGTCGATCTGCAGTTCCGCGATGGAGCTGAGGCCGATGCTGACACCCACGACCGGGGCTCGCAGGAGATTGCCCGTCAGGCCTGACGCCGGATATGGCACCTCGCGGGTCGTGTCGATGCCGGCTTCCAGCAGCACCCGGCCGGCGCCGATCGTCTCGGGATCCTCCGTGACGAGCGGGCGCTGCTGGGCCTGGGCCGGGTGGGCGACCAGCAGCGCGGCGGCAGCCACAAGGGCCCGCAGGCGGCAGGGACGCTGCGGGCGGGACGAGGTCGGGATGGCGAGACGTGAAGTCATCAGAAGAGTCGTGAGCTGTCGAGGAGCAGGGTGACGGGGCCGTCGTTGACCAGCTCGACCTCCATCGCCGCCTGGAACTCGCCGGTTTCGACGTGAAGCCCGGCGTCCCGCAATTGTCGCACGAGCGCCTCGTACAGGTCCCGGGCGCGTTCCGGCGCCGCAGCCCCGGTGAACGACGGGCGGCGCTGGCCACGCGTGTCTCCGTACAGCGTGAACTGCGAGACGACCAGGACGGCGCCACCCACGTCAACGACCGACCGGTGAAAGCCCTTCCCGTCTCCGTCGAACACGCGCAGCGCCGGGATCTTCCCGGCCAGGTACCGCACATCCTCCGGCCCGTCTCGCTCTCCCACACCAACCAGCACCAGCAGTCCGCGTCCGATCGCCCCGACGCAGCGGTCACCCACCGACACGCTGGCCCGGGAGACGCGCTGCACCACCGCGCGCATCAGGCGACCACGGAACCAGTCCGGGCGGCTCCACGACGGCGGGTGACAGGTGCGGCGGTCACGGGCG
>VFZH01000106.1 GCA_016871255.1 Acidimicrobiia bacterium
TGCGGGGCGCGCTCAAGACCAACAGGACCAAGGCGTGGTGGAAGCTCTTCTTCGGGAGCGGCGGCCTGTACAAGGCGGATCGCTACGAGGAGGACGCGGAGCTGGTCTCGCAGTACTACCGGAACAACGGGTACATCCAGGCGCGCGTGGGTGCGCCGGAGCTGCGGACGATCGAGACCGATCCGGATGGCGAGACGCGGTGGGTCGAGTTGCGCGTTCCGGTCACCGAAGGGCCGCGGTTCCGCGTGGGGCAGGTCGAGTTCGCCGGCAACGAGCGGCTGAGTGACGAGGGCCTGCGCCCGCTGTTCGCGCTGAAGCAGGGCGCGTATTACGAGGAGCAGGCGGTCCGGAAGGGCCTCGAGGCGGCCCGGGAAATCTACGGGGCGCGCGGGTACTGGGAGTTCACCGGTTATCCCGACACCCGGCCGCGCGATACGGGCGTGGGACTGGCGCCGGGCCAGGTGCCTCCCGCGCTGGCTGCCGTGCCGCCCCCCGACGATCCGATCGTGGACGTGACGATGCGCCTGCAGGAGGGCAAGCAGTACTTCATCAACAAGATCACCTTCGTGGGGAACACGACGACGCGGGACAACGTGGTCCGGCGCGAGATGCAGGTGTTCGAGGGCGACGTGTTCAACACGCAATCGCTGAAGTACAGCGTCCGCCGGATCAACCAGCTCGGCTACTTCCAGCAGCTCGACGAGCAGCGTGCCATCGACGTCAAGAAGACCGAAGGCAAGGACAACATGGTCGACCTGACGCTGAAGCTCGAGGAGCAGAACCGCAATCAAATCACGTTCGGCGCGGGTGTCTCGCAGTTCGAAGGGTTCTTCGGACAGCTGGCGTTCCAGACTTCGAACTTCCTGGGACGCGGCGAGAGCCTGACGGTGTCGATGCAGGCCGGCTCGCGCGCGCAGAACTACCAGCTGGCGTTCACCGAGCCGTTCCTGTTCGAGCGGAACATCTCGGGCGGCATCGACATCTACAAGCGCACGCTGCAGTACATCTCGCAGTTCACGCAGGCGGCCACCGGCGGCAACCTGACGTTCGGGTTCCCGGTCGCGGCCTTCAGCCGCATGTTCTTCAACTACAGCTACGAGGGGGTGAGCGTCCAGGACATCAACGAGGCGTTCTTCGACTCGACCTGTCTGTACCTGGAACGGGGCTGCTCGGAGGTGTCGCTCGACAACCTCAGCGCGAGCCAGTTGCTGCTCATCCAGCGCAATCCGTACCTGTACGACTCGCTGCTGGTGGGGCAGTCGGGCCGCCGCACGGTGAGCAAGGTCACGCCGAGCTTCATCCACAACACGGTGGACAACCCGATCTTCCCGAATCGCGGGAAGCGCTTCACGCTGTCGCTCGACCTGGCCGGCCTCGGCGGCAACACGAAGTTCGTCAAGCCGACGGCGGAGGCCGTGTGGTTCGTGCCGCACACCTCGCGGACCTCGTTCGGCGTCCGGGGTCAGATCCAGTACATCCGGCCCATCGGGTCGACCACCTCGCTGCCGATCTTCGAAAAGCTCTATCTGGGCGGCGAATACACGATTCGCGGCTACGACATCCGCACGGTGGGGCCGAGCGATCCGTCGAACCCGGGCCTGATCCTCGGCGGCAACAAGAGCCTGCTGTTCAACGCCGAGTACATCATCTCCATCGCCGGGCCGGTGCGCCTGATCCTCTTCTACGATGCCGGGCAGGTGCGGGACCTCGGCGAAGGGTTCGCCCGGCACGAGAACCTGACCGAGCAGGTGTTCCCCGCCGCGCCGCTGCTGCAGGACCCCTTCGCGGGCACGCTGCTCATCGACCCGAATGCTCCCGGGCCGATCAGCCGTGTCATCGGCCAGACCAGCGCGTTCAAGACGTCAACCGGCGCGGAGATCCGGTTCTTCATGCCGGTGCTCAACGTGCCCTTCCGGCTCATCTTCGCCTCGAATCCGCAGCGCGGCGGCGTGCTCGACAACAGCCTGCGGCCGGCGAAGAACTTCACGTTCCGTTTCGCGGTCGGCTCCACCTTCTAGCGGGATCCAGAACAGGGCCATGGGCATGGGAGAGACGTTCGGGTCCGGGCAGGGTGCGCGGAGGCGGGCAGCCTGGCTGTCCAGCGGCCTGCTCATGGTGGGGCTGGCGGGCGCGGCGTGCGAGACCGTCGATCTGGTGCCGCCCACGGGGCCCACGCCGGTGCCGACCACCCAGGTGTTCACGGGGACGCTGACGCGGAACGGGGCCGTGAACCACCCGTTCGCGACGCAGGCCGGTGGCACCGTCACCGCCACCCTGGTGGCCCTGTCGCCCGAGGTGGCCATCGGCCTCGACCTGGGCACGTGGAACGGGATCGCCTGCCAGAGCATCATCAGCAACGCGAACGCCCAGCCCGGAACGGTGGTGACCGGCACGGCGACGGGTGTGGGGAACCTGTGCGTCCGGATCTACGATTCCGGTGGCCGGCTCACCGCCGACGCCGCCTACGAAGTCTCGGTGCGCCACCCGTGACCGGGGGCGCCGCCCGTGCGGGTTTTGGCATATAATTCCCCATTTCCGGGGAGAGGAAAGGACCGATGGGCATGAGAGCCGTGACTGTTGGGGGCATCCGGGGAACCGTCCTCGTTCTGTCGCTGAGTGCCTGGATGGCGCTGGCCCCGTCCGCATGGGCGCAGGAGAAGCCGGCCGCGCCGGCCGCCGCGGCACCGCAGGCCGCGCCCCCCCCGCCGCCCGTGGTGCCGTTCCCCGACGGGGGGAAGATCGGCTACATCGACATCCAGCGGGTCATCGGGGAGTCCAGGGACGGGCAGGCGGCTTCGAACAAGGTCAAGGCCCTGAACGACAAGAAGGTCGCCGAGCTGAACGACAAGAACAAGGCGCTGCAGTCCGACCAGCAGAAGCTCGCCTCGGGCGGTACGGTCCTGAGCCAGGAGGCCGCGGCCGAGCTGCAGCGGCGGATCGATCGGCAGCAGACCGAGATCGAGCGCGCGACGCAGGACGCGCAGAAGGAGCTCCAGGATCTCCAGCAGACGCTGCAGAACGACTTCCTGCGCAAGCTCCAGCCGGTGATCGCCGAGGTGTCGCAGTCCAAGGGGCTGCACATGGTCTTCGGCGGTGACGCAGGCCTGCTGTGGGCCCATCCGGGCCTGGACATCACCGAAGACGTCATCAAGCGCTTCGACGCCGCCCAGTGACATCCGGCCCGGTCCGCGGGTCCGGCCGGATCTGACGCACGTCGTGTCTGTCGACCTCCACGCGCTGCTCGGCCGGCTGTCGTTCCGCTGTCCGTCGTATCTGATTGACACCGTCGCCGAGCACGAGCCGGGGGCGCGTCTCGTCGCGATCAAGAACGTCAGCGTCAACGAGGACTTCTTCCCGGGTCACTTCCCGGGTCAGCCGCTGATGCCCGCCGTGTTGATGATCGAGGCGTTCGCGCAGGCCGCGGCAGTGCTGGCACTCGAGCGGGACTCGGTCTCGCCGACGGCGCGTGTCGCGCTGCGCGGGGTGCAGGACGCGAAATTCCGGCGGCAGGTCGTGCCGGGCGATCGCCTGCGCCTGGAAGTGACGCTCGGACGGACGAAGCCCCGCCTCGCCAGGGCGCACGGCGTCGCGAAGGTGAACAGCCAGATGGTCGCCGAGGCCGACATCCTGCTCGCCGTCGAGCCGGGTGCGGCCTTCGTCGATCCGCGTGCCCGCGTGCACCCGTCCGCCGAAATCGGCGAGGGCAGCACGGTCGAGGCGTTCGCCGTCATCGGACCGGAGGTGCGTATCGGCCGCGGTTGCCGGATCGGCGCCTCGGCGGTGATCGGGGGCTGGACCGAGATAGGCGACGAGACGCGCGTGTTCCCGATGGCGTCCGTCGGGCTGGCACCGCAGGATCTGAAGTACCAGGGCGAGCGCACGCGTCTGGTGGTGGGCCGGCGCAACGTCTTCCGCGAGTTCGTGACGATCAACCGGGGCACGAAGGGCGGCGGCGGCCTCACCGCGATCGGCGACGACAACCTGTTCATGGCCTACGTCCACGTGGCCCACGACTGCGTGATCGGCAGCCACACGATCTTCGGCCCGCACGCCACCCTCGGGGGGCACGTCGCCGTCGAGGACTACGCGAACATCAGCGCCGGCTCGGCCGTCCATCAGTTCTGCCGGGTGGGCCGCTACGGGTTCGTTGGCGGCTACTCGGTCGTGACCAAGGACGCGCTCCCCTTCGGCCGGACCATCGGCAGCCGTCCCGCGCGGATCTTCGGGGTCAACACGATCGGCCTCGCGCGCCGGGGGTTCTCCAGCGACCGGATCGCCCGCCTCAAGCAGGCCTACCGGTACCTGCTCCAGTCGAAGCTCAACGCGAGCCGTGCGCTGGTGGCGATCGAGGCGGATCCGATGCTGAGCGACCCGGAGGTGGCCTATCTGGTGGAGTTCATCCGCAGCTCGACGCGCGGCGTCATCCTGAGACGACCCGGACGACGCGCGGAGGATCTGGTCGCGGAGGACTGAGGCGTGCGGCTGGGCCTCATCGCCGGCAACGGGCGCTTCCCGTTTCTCGTGCTGGACGCCGCCCGGGCGCAGGGGCACGATGTGACGATCGTGGCGGCCAGCGAGGAGGCCTCGCCCGACCTGAACGCGGCAGCCGATCGCGCGGGTGCCGCCATCCACTGGGTGTCGCTCGGGCAGCTTGGTGGCTGCATCCGTCTTCTGAAGGCGGCCGGCGTCACGCAGGCGGTGATGGCGGGACAGGTCAAGCACACGAAGATCTTCGCCGGCGGCATCGTCCCGGACCTGACGATGCTCTCGCTGCTGCGGCGCCTGGCGTCGCGGAGCACGGACGGACTGATCGGCGCCGTGGCGGGTGTGCTGGCGGACAATGGCATCGAGCTGCTCGACTCCACGGTGCTGATCGCGCCGCTGCTTGCCGGCGGGGGCCCCCTGTCCCGCCGGCCCCCCACAGGTGAAGAGCAGGGCGACCTGGACTTCGGGTATCGGGCCGCGGACGTCTTGGCGGGCGCGGACATCGGACAGACGATCGTCGTGAAGGCTCGGGCCGTCGTGGCGGTGGAGGCCATGGAGGGGACCGACGAGGTGATCGCCCGGGCAGGCCGGCTGGCTGGTCCCGGTACCCGCGTGGTCAAGGTGGCGAAGCCGGGACAGGACATGCGCTTCGACGTGCCGGTGGTGGGCGTTGCCACGATCGAGGCGATGCGGGCGGCGGGAGCGACGACGCTGTCCGTGGATGCGGGCCGGACGCTGCTGATCGACGGGCCGGCCGTGCTGGCCGCCGCCGACGCTGCCGGGATCGCCATCGTGGGGCGCGACGCGGGGCCGGTCGCGCGGCAGACCGGAGCCGACGCACCAGGCGGGGCAGCGGGCGGTCCAGAGTACGAGTACTGAACCAGTGCACAGGCGCGCATGAACCCCGTTCGCATCGGGGTCGTCGGGGTGGGACACCTGGGCCAGCACCACGCGCGGCTGCTCTCCGCGATGCGCGGAGCGGCGCTGGCGGGTGTGGCGGACGTGCGGCCGGATCGCGCCGCCGCAATCGCGGGCCAGTACGGCACGCGTGCGTTCACGGATGCCGCCGGCCTGCTGGGCGAGGTGGATGCGGTCACCGTCGCCGTGCCGACGGCCGTGCACCTCGAGGTCGCGCTTCCGTTTCTGGAGCGCGGCATCGCGGTTCTCGTCGAGAAGCCGATCGCCGCGTCACTCGAGCAGGCGGACGCTATGGTCGCGGTCGCGGAGCGGCACGGCGCGATGCTGGCGGCAGGACACACCGAGCGCTTCAACCCGGCTGTCACCGCCGCGGGGCCGCTGATCCAGGATCCCCGCTTTGTCGAGGTGCACCGGCTTGGCGTCTTTCCCGAGCGCAGCCTCGATATCGACGTCGTGTTCGATCTCATGATTCATGACCTCGACCTGCTGCTGGCGCTGGTGGGTCAGGACGTGGCTGCCGTCGAGGCGGTTGGCGTGGCGGTGCTGACCCCCCGGACCGACATCGCGAACGTGCGGATCCGGTTCGCGTCCGGGTGCATCGCCAACCTGACGGCGAGCCGGATCAGCCGGGACCGCGTGCGCAAGATCCGCTTCTTCCAGCGTGATGCCTACGTGTCGGTGGACTACGCCGCGCAGGAGGTCGAGGTGTACCGGCTGACCAGAAGCGACGGCCGGCCGCTCATCCAGGGAGGCCCGCTGGAGGTGCCGCGGCTCGAGCCGCTGGCGCTCGAGCTGGAAGACTTCGTCGATGCCGTGCGGGCCGGGCGCCCGCCCAGGGTGACCGGGGCCGCGGGCCGGAGCGCCCTGGCGCTCGCAACCCGCGTGGCCGAGGAAATGCAGCAGGCGGTATGACGACCGGCGACCTCGTGCAGACGGCCGCCCGGCGCATCGGGGCCGGCGAGCCGATTCCGGAGGCGGAACTCCGTGAGTTGGCGGCCCTGCGGGACGTGCTCGGCCTGGGCATGCTGGCCGACAGCGCGCGGCGGCGCGTGCGCGGGAGCCGGGTGTCGTACCTGCGGGTGGCCGACGTGGCCGGGGATCGGGAACCGTCACAGCCGCCTCCTGCTGCGCGTGAGGTGCGCCTGACGGGCCCTTTCACGTCGAACGAGGCGGCGTGTGCCGCCGTGCGTGCGGCGAAAGCGGTAGCGGGGAGTGTTCCTGTCTCGGGCTGGTCGCTGGCCGATCTCGCGGACGTGGGTGCGGGCGCGCCGCTCGAGGAGCGGCTCGCATCCCTTCGGGAGGCCGGGCTCGACCTGCTGTCGGAGGTCCCGCTCGATCGGCTCGCGTCGCCGGAGGAGACGCTGGACCGCGCGGCGGCCGCCGGGTTCACCGGGATTCGGCTGACGGTCGATCGTGCCCCCGCCTCCGCCCGCCTGGACCTGTTGCTGCTGGCCCGCCGGCTCGCGTCGCGCACGCCGGCCGTCGCGGCCGTGAACCCGCTGCCGATGGTGCTCAGCCCGTTCCGGCCGACCACCGGGTACGAGGACGTCCGGATGGTGGCGCTGGCGCGTCTGGCGGTACCCGCCACCGTGGCCGTCCAGGTGGACTGGCGGCGCTACGGTCCGAAGCTCGCGCAGGTTGCCCTGACCTTCGGCGCGGACGATCTCGATCACGTCTCTGCCGACGATGGCGCAGCGGAAGGCGGCAGGCGGACGGTCCTGGCGGACGTGCGGCGCAACATCGAGGCCGCCGGGTTCGAGGCGATCGAGCGGGACGCGTTCTACCGGTGTCTCTGAGCCCGGTGCCCGGCGGCAGGTCTCAAGTGAACGGCGCCGCGGCGCGGCCGGAGTCCGGGGGTGCCTTGCGGATCGGTGCGGTCAGCTACCTGAACGCCCGGCCGCTGACGTGGGCGCTGGAGCGCGCACCGGAGCGGTGGCACGTGCGCTACGACGTGCCCGCGCTGTGTGCGGCGCTCCTGCACGCCGGGGAAGTGGACGTCGGGCTGATTCCCTCAATCGAGTACCTGGGACGCAGCGACTACCGGTTCGTGCCGGGGGTGGGGGTGTGTTCCCGAGGGCCCGTCGCGTCAGTGGCGCTCTTCACCGCCAGGGACCTGCCGGCCATACGGACGATTGCCCTGGACATCAGCTCGCGCACGTCGGTGGCCTTGCTGCGAGTGCTCTGCGCGAGGCACTTCCGGATCGAGCCGCGGCTCGTGCCGCACGCACCGGATCTCGGGACGATGCTGCAGGCGTGCGACGCCGCGCTGCTGATCGGCGATCCCGCACTCGAGGCCGGGAGCGGCCCGACGGGCGTACAGAAGATCGATCTTGGCGCGGAGTGGGATCGCTTCACGGGCCTGCCGTTCGTGTATGCGGCATGGACGGGCGCGCCCGGAAAGGTGGACCGGCGAGCCATCGAGGGGCTCCAGGCGGCGCAGGCCGCAGGGATCCACGCCACCCGGGAGATCGCCAGCGAGTGGGCGAGGGGGGACGATCGCGTGGCGGACAGGGCGATGGTGTACCTGAGGGATAATGTGCGCTACGGCCTTGGTGAGGCGGAGATCGAAGGCCTCCAGGTGTTCCTCGATGCCGCTGCCGACCTGGGGCTCGCCGGTCGCCGCCGGGTGGAGTTCTACTAGAGCCGGAACCCGCCGTGCTGACACGCGTGGCGACCAGCTTCCGCCGCCGCTGAAGCTATGGCGGACCACAATAGCCTCGGCGAGGGTGGTCAGCTGTCCGAGGGCCGGTCTGAGGCCGGCCCCTGCGACGGCACGGGCGAGTGTCGGGCTTGTTCACGCATGCTGGAAGCGCTGTCGGCGAAGGTTCGGAGCGGTGGCCGCCTCAGTGCGGGCGAGGCGCTGACGCTGTACCGGCAGGCGCCGACGCATCTGCTGGGGCAGCTGGCACACCAGGTCCGGCTGCGCAGGCACCCGGAGCCGATTGTCACCTACATCATCGACCGCAACGTCAACTACACGAACGTCTGCGTCGCGAAGTGCAACTTCTGCGCGTTCTACCGCGATGTCGGTGCGGCGGACGGCTACGTGCTCGGCTTCGAGGAGATCTTCCGCAAGATCGATGAAACGATCGCCGTCGGCGGGGGGCAGCTGCTGCTCCAGGGCGGGCACAACCCCGACCTGCCGATCGAGTGGTACGAAGACCTGTTCCGGGCCGTCAAGGGGCGGTATCCCTCGTTCAAGCTCCACGCCCTGTCGCCCCCGGAGATCCTCCACATCGCCCGGTTGTCGCAGCTCGCCGCCCGCGAGGTCATCCGGCGGCTGGTCTCCGCGGGGCTCGACAGCATCCCGGGGGGCGGCGCGGAGATCCTGGTGGATCGCGTCCGCCGGGAACTGCACTGCCATACGAAGGCGAGCGCGGACGAATGGCTGGACGTGATGCGCGAGGCGCACAGGGCGGGCCTGCGGACCACGGCCACGATGATGTACGGCACCGTCGAAACGGAAGAGGAACGGATCGAGCACCTGCTGCGGCTTCGGGCCCTGCAGGACGAGACCGGCGGCTTCACCGCGTTCATCACGTGGAGCTTCCAGCCGGAACACACCGAGCGCGGAGGCGTGGAGGCCACTGGCGTGGAGTACCTCCGGACACTGGCGCTCGCGAGGCTGGTCCTCGACAACGTCGACAACCTGCAGGCGTCGTGGGTCACGCAGGGCGGCAAGGTCGGTCAGCTCAGCCTGGCCTTCGGCGCCAACGACATGGGCAGCGTGATGATCGAGGAAAACGTCGTCCGGGCCGCGGGCGCCGCCTACTGCATGGACGAGCTCGAGATCGTGGCCAACGTCGAGGACGCCGGGTTCGTGCCGAAGCGCCGGAACATGCACTACGAGGTGCTGGGCGATCCGATCGTCCGCGAGCGCGACCTGCCGCGCATGCTGGCCCTCGCCACCGCGCGGGAGCCTGGTGACGCCGCGGTGCCGGCCGAGCTGCTGCGCTACGAGCCCAGGAGCCGTCACGAGAAGGCCCGCCGCCGGTCGCCTGCAGACGAATGACCACCTGCCGTGCCCGGTGGGTCGTCCCGATTGTCGGCCCGCCGATCCGCGACGGCCTGATCGGCATCGAGGGTGGCCGGATCGCTCTGGTCGGCCCGTCCAACGGCGCACCCGGCGACATCGACCTCGGTGAGGTCGCGATTCTGCCCGGACTCGTCAACGCCCACACCCATCTGGAGCTCTCGTACCTGCGCGGGCTCGTACCCTGCACCCGCGCCTTCACGACGTGGGTCAGGGCGCTGATGGCCCGGCGGGCCGCGGAGCCGGCGGCGGAGCTGGTGGAGGCGGCGATCGACGAGGCGATCGTCGAGGCCAGACGGTTCGGGACGGCCCTGATCGGCGACATCGCCAACTCGCCGGCCACCGTGCGCCGGCTGAAGGCGGCCGGCATGCCTGCCGTGGTGTTTCGCGAGCTCATCGGGTTCAGGCCGGATGATCCGGTGGAGGCCGTCAAGGCCGTGCGGCGGGAGATCGCGGAAAGGGACGAGGGTGACGTGCGCGTCAGTGTCGCGCCGCACGCGCCCTATTCGGTGGCGCCCGCGTTGTTCCGGGCCATCCGCGAAGACCTGGACGGGCGCACGCGCCGCACGACGACCGTGCACGTGGCCGAGTCGGAGGAAGAGGTGGAGCTGCTCGCGTCCGGGAGTGGTCCCTGGCGCGAGATTCTGACGTCGCTGGGCGTGTGGGATCCCGAGTGGCAGCCGCCCGCCTGCTCCCCGGTGACGTACCTGGACCGGCTGGGCTTCCTGGATACCGGCGTGTTGACCGTGCACTGTGTTCAGGTGACCGGCGCGGACCTGGAACGGATCAAGGCAGTCGGGGGCACGGTCGTGTGTTGTCCGCGAAGCAACCAGTACGTCGGAGCCGGGGAGCCGCCGGTGGAGGTGTTCTACGCGCTCGGGGTGCGTGTGGCGTTCGGGACCGACAGCCTCGCCAGCGTCGAGGACCTCAACCTCTTCGCAGACCTCGCGGAGGCGAGGCGGCTCGCGCCACGCGTGGCCGCGCGATGGCTGCTCGAGAGCGCGACCCTGATCGGTGCGCAGGCTCTCGGCTTCGGCGACGAGCTGGGCGCGATCGAGCCTGGACGGCGCGCGGAGCTGCTGTCGGTGGACGTGCCGCCAGAGGTCTCCGACGTGGAGGAGTACCTGGTGAGCGGCATCGAGGCCCGGCACGTGCGCTGGGTGAGGGTGTGAGCGCGTCGCGGGGGCGGGACCCGGTCAGGGACGCGCGATGGTGATCGCCGAGCGGCTCGGGACGTATCTGTCGTTCGTGCGCTTCAGTCACAGCGTCTTCGCCCTCCCGTTCGCGCTGCTGGGTGCCGTGCTGGCGTGGCGCACGCACCCGTTCGCGTGGGGCCAGGTCGGCTGGATCCTGGTCGCGATGGTGGCAGCCCGCAGCGCGGCGATGGGTTTCAATCGCCTGGCGGACGCGCGCTACGACGCGCTGAACCCGCGCACGGCGGCACGGGAGCTGCCGCGGGGCGCGATGAGCGCCCGCGAAGCCACGGTCTTCGTGCTCGTGGCGGCCGCGGTCTTCGTGTTCGCATCCTGGCGGCTGAGCCCCTTGTGCGGCCTGCTGTCGCCCGTGGCGCTGGCCATCGTCTTCTGGTACTCACTGGCGAAGCGGTTCACGTCCTACACCCAGGTGTTTCTCGGACTGGCGATGGCCGTGGCGCCCGTGGGCGGGTGGCTGGCGGCCGGCGGCCGGGGCGGCTGGGAGCCCTGGGTGCTGGCACTGGCGATCGGCACCTGGGTCGGGGGGTTCGACGTGTTGTACGCCTGCCAGGACCTGGAGTTCGATCGGGCGCATGGGTTGCGGTCGATCCCCGTGCGCTTCGGGACGCGTCGCGCGGTGACGATCGCCAGGCTGATGCACGTGACGACCGTCGTCGCGATGGCGGCGCTGTGGCAGGCTGCGGCGCTGCCGCCCGCGTATATGGGAGGGGTCGTGCTGGTCGGCCTGCTGCTCGCCTACGAGCAGTCGCTGGTCAGTGCCGACGATCTGTCGCAGGTGAAGCGGGCCTTCGATCTCAACGGATGGGTCGGCATCGTGTACCTGGTGTGCACGGTGGCGTCCCTGTACTTCGCGAGATGAGAGACCGGTGAGCCGCCAGGAACTTCCCGACAAGCAGCCCGATCGCATCGCGCGGATGTTCGACGCCATTGCGCCGCGCTACGACCTGCTCAACCACACGCTCAGCCTGGGGCTCGACCGGCGGTGGCGCCTGCGCGCGATCAGGACGCTCGACGCGGCGGCCCCGGGTGTGCTCCTCGACGTGTGCAGCGGTACTGCCGACATGGCCCTGCTGGCCCGCCGCCTTGGCCGGGCCGGCCGGGTCGTGGGGGTGGACTTCGCCGCTGCGATGCTGGCGCGCGGCCTGCGCAAGGTGGTGGCCGCGGGAGAAGCGGCAGCCGTTGCGCTGGTTCGTGGAGATGCGGCCAGCCTGCCGGTGGCGTCAGCGAGCGTGGACGCCGTCACCATGGCTTTCGGGATCCGCAACGTCGAGCGCGCGGAGGACGCGTGCCGGGAGGTGGCGCGGGCCCTGCGCCCGGGTGGCCGGCTGGTGATTCTGGAGTTCGGTGTGCCGAAGGTGCCCGGGATTTCGCGGCTGTACCTCTGGTATTTCAAGTACCTGCTCCCGCGGATCGGCCGCGGCGTGTCAGGGCACGACGCCGCCTATTCGTACCTGCCCGCGTCCGTGTCGGCGTTTCCATCCCCCGAGGCGTTCTGTTCGCTGCTCCGACGGGCAGGGTTTCCAGACGCCTCGGCAGTCCCGCTGAGTCTCGGCATCGTCTATCTGTACGTGGGGACAAGGGTCGGGGACACCGGTGATGCCGGGGCGGAACCCGCAGCGCGCTAAGGGCCCTGGCCGGAATAAGGTTGCCATCTCGGCCGACGATGCATCCCGCCTCGCGGCGAGGCTCGTCGGTCACAGGCACCCGGCCTGCTCCCTCCTCGCGCCTGGCGATCCGGGCGCCTCGCCGCCCGGGAGTCGGCAACCGTATTCCGGCCAGGGCCCCAAGCGCGCGTCGATGGGTGCCACCGTGCGCGGTGCACGGACAAGTGCTGCCGGCTGTTATGATTGCAGCCCACGCCGTTGATTCACTTCGACATCGACGACCGGTACCAGGACGAGGCGATCGTCGGCCGGGCCATCTCGCGCCGCGAGGGTGTCCTGCTGTCGATCGTCGTGCACCTGGTCGGTCTCGTCGTGGTTCTCTATCTCCCGACGCTGGCGCTCTTCCAGCCGGGCGCGGAGGAACTGGCCGAGGCCAGGGCCCGGGTTCCGGCGCCGGAGCCGGAGGAAGCGCCGACGTTCGTGTTCGTGCGTCCGCCCGTCGATGTGCCGGCACCGGCGCCCCCCGATCGGGGTGAGTTGTCGGACATCGATCGCAGGGCGCGCGCCCCCGTCGTCGCGCCCGAACCGCAGAACCCGTTGCCGTTCTCGCGAGGCAACTCCGCCGAGCGCGTCGAGGACGGGGCGGCGGCCCGCGGGGTCGAGGATGCGCCCCCGCGCAGCGACACGAACGAGTCCGGCAGCCTGGCGGATGCGAAGCCGCTTCCGCCCGCTGACACCGGCTACCAGCGCCCGCGTGAGCAGGGTCGCGTCGCGGGCGGCACACCGCTCGGCGACGCCCTTCGGAACCTGCAGCGCTACGTGGAGAACGAGGCCTTCAACAACCCGCAGGGTGGCGGCGGCGAGCCCGGGGCGTCGATTCAGTTCGACACCAAGGGCGTGGAGTTCGGCCCGTGGATCCGCCGGTTCGTGGCGCAGGTGAAGCGGAACTGGTTCGTGCCGAGCGCCGCCTGGCTGCTGCGCGGCCGCGTCGTCCTCCAGTTCAACATCCACAAGGATGGCCGGATCACCGACATCGCGATCGTCGGTCCGTCGGAGGTCGGCGCCTTCAACACCGCCGCCTACAACGCCATCCTGACGTCGAATCCGACCGAGCCGCTGCCTCCCGAGTACCCGTCGGACATGGCGCTCTTCACCGTGACGTTCTTCTACAACGAGGATCCCGGGCGGTACTGATGCCGAGGCGGGTCCAGCTGCTCGGCCTGCTGCTGGTGCTCGGGCTGCTGGTCGTGCTCGCGCTGGTTCGCGGGTGAGCGGCGACGACCGCCGGGCCGCGCCTGTCGTGCTGGCGGTCGTCGGTCCGACCGCGAGCGGGAAGAGCGCCCTGGGGATCGCGCTCGCGGAAGCGTTCGGCGGCGAGGTCCTCAACTGCGATTCCACGGCCGTGTACCGCGGGTTCGACATCGGGACCGACAAGGTCCCCGAGCCGCTGCGCCGCGGCATTCCCCACCACCTCATCGATATCGCCGACCCCTCCGAGGGGTACACGGCGGCGTCGTTCGCGCGGGATGCGGCGCACGTGATTCGGGAGGTGCA
>VFZH01000107.1 GCA_016871255.1 Acidimicrobiia bacterium
GCGTCGCAGGAGCGGGGGCCGACGCCGCGGCCGCGGGTGCCGGCGCTGCCGAAGCAGCAGCTGCCGGCGCCGTGTGGCGGTCCGGTGCGACCGCTTCGCCTTCCTGTCCGATGACAGCCACCACACTGTTGACCGTCGCCGTCTCCCCTTCCTTCACGTTGATGGCGGTGAGGATGCCGGAGGTCGGCGACGGGATTTCCGCGTCGACCTTGTCGGTGGAGATCTCGAACAGCGGCTCGTCGCGCTCGACCGTGTCGCCGGGCTTCTTCAGCCAGCGGACGAGCGTCCCCTCGGCGATCGACTCGCCCATCTGGGGCATGAGAACGAGGGTAGGCATCGGATCAGGACTCTCGGGCCGGCTGAAGCCGGCCCCTACATGTGTATCGCGGCGCCGTGCGCGGCGTGGGCCGCCTCGGCGATTGCTTCCGAGAAGGTCGGGTGCGCGTGAATCGTCTTCACCAGCTCCTCGACGGTGTATTCCAGCCGCAGCGCCACGACCGCCTCGGCCACGAGCTCCGTGGACCGCGGGCCGATCATGTGCACGCCCAGAATCTCATCGTACTTCCTGTCGGCGACGATCTTCACGAACCCTTCGGTTTCGTTGGCCATCTTGGCCCGGCCCAGCACGCCGAAGGGGAACGTCCCGATCTTCACGTCGTACCCGCGCGACTTCGCCTCGGCTTCCGTCAGCCCCACGCTGCCGATCTCGGGATCGCAGTAGGTGCAGCCGGGCACGTGGTCGTAGTTCAGCGGCTTCACGTCGTGACCGGCGAGCCGCTCGGCAACCAGGATCCCCTCCGCCGACGACACGTGGGCGAGCTGCGGGTGCGGGCCCTTCCCCAGCGTGATGACGTCGCCGATCGCCGAGATCCCTTCGACGCCGGTCCGGTACATCTCGTCCACCCTGATGTAGCCCTTTTCGAGCGTCAGGCCGGCTTCTTCGGCGCCAAGTCCGGTTGTCACCGGCCCGCGGCCGGTCGCGACGAGCAGCAGCTCGGCGGCCAGCTTCTGCGTCCTGCCGCCTGACGACTCGGCCTCCACCTCGACGCCGTTTTTCGTCACGGCGGCCTTGGTGACCTTCGTGCCGGTCAGCGACGTGATGCCCTGCTTCCTGAACGATTTCTCGAGCTCCGCCGACACGGCTTCGTCCTCGACCGGCACCAGCCGCGGCAGCAGCTCGACGATCGTCACCTCGGATCCGAACCGCCGGTAGATCGACGCGAACTCGACGCCAACCGCGCCGCTGCCGAGGATGATCAGCGACTTCGGCACCGCCTTCAGGTGGATCGCCTCGTCGCTCGTGATGATCGTCATGTGGTCGATCTCGATGCCCGGAACGCTCCTGGGCGACGACCCGGTGGCGACGATGATCTCCTTCGCCTCGAGCGTCTGCGCGTCGCCCTCGGCCACCTCCACGCGGCCCTTCCCCGCCAGCCGCGCGGTGCCCTTGACCCACGCGATCTTGTTCTTCTTGAACAGGTACTCGACGCCGCGCGTCAGGCCGGACACGACCTTGTCCTTCCGGGTCTGAACCAGGCCCATGTCGATGACCGCCTCACCGGCGGGGATGGTGACGCCCCAGTCCTTCGCCTGCTGGACGACCTTGAGGGCGTGGGCGTGCTCGAGGAGCGCCTTGGTGGGGATGCACCCCCAGATCAGGCAGGTGCCGCCGAGCGCCTTCTGCTTCTCGACCACGGCTACGTTCATCCCGAGCTGCGCGGCCCGGATGGCGGCGACGTACCCGCCCGTACCTGCACCGATCACGACGAGGTCGTATGCGTTCGACAACAACGGCTCCTTCTACTCAGTGATCCCTATCGGACGATCCTTATCGGACGCCCCGGGAAAGGTCAAGAAATCGGGGTGGCAGCGGGCCGCTCCACTAGAATGTCGGTTTCCTGCCCTCATGGAACCCAGACCCAAGTCGGTGCTGATCGTCGATGACGACGAGGGGACCCGCGACACGCTGGCGGCGATTCTGCGCCACGACTTCCGTGTGCTGCGTGTGGCCAGCGGCGAGGCGGCGCTCGGCCTCATGGAGAAGGAAACGGTCGACCTCATGCTGCTCGACGTCCGCCTGCCGGGCATCAACGGCCTCGACGTGCTCAAGATCGTCAAGGAGAACCACCCGCTCTGCCAGGTCATCGTCATCTCCGCGCTGAACGACCTCGAAACCGCCGTGCTGGCCATGAAGCAGGGCGCCTACCACTTCCTGTCGAAGGACTTCGAGTACGAAACCGTCCGGTCGCTCGTCTCGAACGCCGCGGAACGCCAGGACCTGAGCCGCCGCGTCCTCAACCTGAGCGCCGAGGTCGCCGAGCAGCACGACCGCGAACTGGTCGTCGGCCCGAGCGCGGCGATGCGCGAGGTCATGGAGCTGGTCCAGAAGGTCGCCAAGCTGTCGGCCACGATCCTGATCCTCGGCGAGAGCGGCACGGGCAAGGAGCTGCTCGCGCGGCGCGTCCACAAGCTGTCCAGCGACGACCAGGCCGCCTTCGTGGCGGTGAACCTGGCAGCCATCCCCACGGACCTGGTCGAAAGCACGCTCTTCGGTCACGAGCGGGGCGCCTTCACGGGGGCCGTCCGGCAGCAGATCGGCAAGTTCGAGCTCGCCTCGGGCGGCACGCTGTTCCTCGACGAGATCGGCGACCTCCGCCTGGACCTCCAGGCGAAGCTGCTGCGGGCGATCCAGGAAAGCGAGATCGAGCGCGTGGGGGGCGTGCGGCCGATCCGGACGAGCTTCCGGCTGATGGCGGCCACCAACGTGAACCTCGATCGGGCGGTCAAGGAGGGCACGTTCCGCGAGGACCTCTACTACCGGCTCAACGTCATCCCGATCCGCGTGCCCCCGCTGCGCGAGCGGATCGAAGACGTGCCCGAGCTGGCGCGGTTCTTCCTGCGCCGCTACAACACCCGGTTCCGCAAGCGCATCCAGGGCATTTCCGACTCCACGCTCGACATCCTGCGGACGTACTGGTGGCCGGGCAACATCCGCGAGCTGGAGAATCTGATCGAGCGGCTGGTGGCCATCACGGACAAGGACTGGATCACCGACGAGGATCTCCCCTACGAACTGCACGTCGCGCGGCTCGAAGCCGCAGGGGGCACGTCCGGCGAGAACCGCCTCGAGCAGGCGATGACGACGTTCGAGCGCGCGTTCCTGGTCCGGGCGCTCGACAAGTCCGGCTGGAACGTGACCGCCACCGCGCGCGCCCTGGGGATCCCGCTCAGCACGCTCAAGTTCAAGATGGACCGGCTGGAGATCCGGGAGCTCGCCCGCCGCATCCGCGGCAACTGACGGGATCGGACAACCCTCCGCCCGACCGGCCAAGATGTTGACCGGTCGCCCAATCTCGCCTCTCCTCGACAGTTAGCGCCTCCTCGTCCGCCCACCCTCCTGCAGCGGCCAGCGTGCTGGCCGATCGCCTCTCCGCAACCGGCGACTCGCGAACACGCGAGATCAACGGAATCTCCCGACGTTTCCGGCCACAACCGCAGGTGCACGCGAGTCGGCCGAACCCGGCACGTCCGTTGCTCGAGGACGTCCGTGAGGAGCGCGCTGCAGGTGTCGCGCGCCGCGCCTGGCCCGGCCGCGCAGCCGGACGGGCCCGCACACGGACGAGGTATCCCGATGCAACCGTCGATGTTCAACGTCCAGGTTCCGCTGCCGGATCGCAACGAGGTGTTCATGATGAACACCTTCACCGACGCGCAGCTGCTGGTGTCACCCGACGTGCCGGCGCTCGTCGATCGCGTCTGCCACGGCGGCAGCTACACCGACGAGGAGCGCGACACGCTGCAGGCGCTGTCGGAGAACGGCTTCCTGGTCAACAGCCGCGCAGAGGAGCGCCAGGCGCTCTCGAACTTCTTCCGGAGCGTGCGCGAGGATCGCGAGCAGCTCCGCGTCACGGTGCTGACGACACTGCAGTGCAACTTCGCCTGCGACTACTGCATCCAGGGCGACCACGACGACCACAACCTGTTCGGCAACAAGATGTCGATGGCG
This sequence comes from Acidimicrobiia bacterium, assembly GCA_016871255.1. Classification (GTDB taxonomy): domain Bacteria; phylum Acidobacteriota; class Vicinamibacteria; order Vicinamibacterales; family UBA2999; genus VFZH01. Next base: position 4,007 of record VFZH01000107.1, read on the forward strand.
CAGGCGGAGCAGGTGGCCAGCTGGATCGAGGGGCGGCTCGACGAGCTGGCGCCGCCGGTCTTCGTCCTCACCTTCTTCGGCGGCGAGCCGCTCCTGAACCTGCCGGTCGTCTACTTCCTCGCGGAGCGCTGCCACGCGCTGGCCGCCGCGCGCGGCATCACGCTCCGGATCAGCATCATCACGAACGGCCTGCTGCTGACGAAGGAGGTCGTGGATCGCCTGGTGCCGCTCGGCCTGACGGGCGTGAAGATCACGCTGGACGGCGACAAGGAGACGCACGACCGCATGCGGCCCCTGCGCGGGCGGCAGGGCACCTTCGACCGCATCGTCGAGAACGTCCGCAAGATCGCCGACCAGGTGCCGATCACGATCGGCGGCAACTTCGACGAGACGACGGTGGACAGCTACCCGGCGCTGCTCGACTTCCTGCGCGAGCAGGCGTGGGCGGACCAGGTGGTGCGGGTCAACTTCAAGCCGATCATCCGCACCGCCCCGGCGCCGCGCGCGCCGAAGGGCGTGATCCCGCTCGCGCTGGTGGGCGCGGGCGACAAGCCGCTGGGCGGCGCATGCATGACGTCGGCCGGCGCGGGCGGCGGCGGGTGCGATTCGTGCCACCAGCTCGACGACAAGCTGGAGTTCCTGCGCGACGAGACGCGGAAGCACGGCTTCCCCACGTCTGACGGCGTCCACATGGGTCCCTGCGAGATCCACCGCCGGCATGCCTGGTCGGTGTCCCCCGACGGGTCGCTGTTCGCGTGCCCGGGGTTCGCCGCGGAACCGACGCAGGCGATCGGCCACGTGGACGGCCGCCACGAGGCGCGGCGCGCGGCCTCCGCGGAACGCTTCGACGCGCTCGCCGCCTACAGGGTGTGCGGCGACTGCGCCTTCGTCCCTGTGTGCGCGGGCGGCTGCAGTGTCGCCTCGTACTCGGAACTCGGTGACATGAACACGCCGACGTGTCACAAGACGAGCTTCGAATCGGCGCTCATCAGCCTGGCGCGGACGGTGGCGTCCAACCAGGCGGCAACCACCCACTGACACTGAGAGGACCCCATCATGAAGATCACTGTCGTCAAGAAGGCGGTCGAGACCAAGAAGCCGGCCAATTACTGCCCGTGGTTCATCGAGGATCCGCCCGCGCCGAAGAAGTAGGCTCCGGCCGGCTGGTCCGGCCGGACCGTTGAACTGGAGGGGCTGGTCCGATAAGAGTTAGGACGTGCTCCGACAGGCCGGTCCCGCCCCGCGCCGCGCGTCGTGCCGCCGCCACCTGTTCCTCGCAGGTGGCGGAGGTGTGCTCGTGGCCGCGCTGGCCGGGTGTCTGGCCGGCGCCGATTCGGGCTCGGCCCCGGCAAGCGACCGAAATTCTTCGTCGATCACGATTGCCGTGCCCGAGGGGGTCAGCGCGGACGGCGACGTCGGCTTTCAGCAGCTCTGGCGGCTCTTCGTGTCCGAGGGCCTCGTCGCTCGCGATGTGGACGGCCGGCCCGTTCCGCTGATCGCCGAGTCGTGGCGGCCGTCTGACGACGACCTGCGCTGGACGATTGACCTCAGGCCGGATCTCTACTTCCACGACGGCACGCGCTGCGATGCCGCGGCCGTGCGGACGGTGCTCGAGTCGTCGCTCCGCCGCCCCGAGGTCACCTCGCTGTTCCCCGGGCTGCTCGACGTCCAGGAGGTCCGCACCGACGGCGATCTCCGTGTCGTGGTCCACCTGCGGCGGCCGTCCTCGTTCCTGCTCGACGACCTGAACGTCCAGATCACCAAGCGGCTCCCGGATGGCTCCATCGTCGGCACCGGCCCCTTCTACGCCGTGGCCACGTCGGCCACGGAAGTGCGGCTGCGGGCGCACCCGCGGTACTGGAAGGGCACGCCGAAGATCGCCGAGGTCGTGGTCCGATCCGTTCCCACGCTGCGGCAGGCGTGGGCCAGCCTGCTCCGCAGCGAGATCGACGTCGTCTCGAACGTGCCGGCCGACGCCGAGGAGTTCCTGCGGGCTGGCCGGGTGCGGACGTTCCGGTTTCAGCGGCACTACGCCTACGTGCTCGCCTTCAACGCCCGCCGGCCGGAGCTGGCCCGCACGGAGGTGCGACGAGCGCTCAATGCAGCCGTGGACCGCGACGCGATCGTGGCCGACGTGCTTCAGGGGATGGGCCGGCCTGCGTACAGCCCGGTCTGGCCGGAACACTGGGCGTACGACGGCACCGTGGACCAGTACACGTTCGACCCGTCACTCGTGCGCGCCACCCTGACAGCCGCCGGACTGCAGCCACAGGACGACGCAGGGCCGTCGCGCCTGCGCTTCCGGTGTCTCGTGCCGAGCGGCCACGCGCTCTTCGAGCGTCTGGCGCTCGTGCTCCAGCGCCAGCTGTACGACGTTGGTGTGGACCTCGAGCTCGAGGCCGTGGAGCTGGCGGAGATGGACGGGCGGCTGCGCGCAGGACACTTCGACGCAGCGCTCCTGGACATGGTCAGTGCGCCCACGCTGTCGCGCGTGTACCAGTTCTGGCGCTCCCCGGGCGACCTGCTGGACGGGCTGAACCTGTTCGGCTATCACAATGCCGACGCCGACCGCTGGCTGGACGGACTGCGGTTCGCCACTGGCGACATGGCCACCAGGCTCGCGACCGGCCAGCTCCAGCGGACGCTGCTGGAAGATCCGCCCGCCATCTTCCTGGCGTGGAGCGAGCGAGCCCGGGCGATCGGCGAGCGCATCGACGTGCAGGCGGCGCCGGGCGCCGACCCCTTCCAGGCGATCGCCGAGTGGGAGATCGCAGAGGGCATCACCGGGCCGCAGTCATGAACAGGATCACCACCCGCTTCGCGCTCCACCTCGCCACGGCCGCCGTGGTCCCTCTGCTCCTCTACGGCGTCGTGTCGGTGATCTCCCTGCAGCAGGGCACGCGCAGCACCGTGATCGAGGGCAACACGAACGTCGCCCTGCGGGCGGCGGAGCACATCGAGCTGCACATCGGGAACAGCGTGAAGATCCTGCGGGCCGTCGCCGCCGACCTCGAGCACACGGGACTCGAGCGATGGCAGCAGGACCGGATCCTGAAGAACTTCGTCCTCGAGTTCCCGGAGTTCGCCGAGCTGACGCTGCTCGACGAGGCGGGCGCGCCGGTGGTGTCGAGCCGCATCGGCCGGCCAGGCGTCTCGGTGCCGGACGCTGACGGCACCTCGTTCGGCGAGGTGTTCCTGTCGCCCTTCACGCCGGACGACGACCTCCTGCCAGCGGCGGTGCTCGGCATGCGGCTCCGCGGCGCCGGCGGGACGGCGGGCTGGCTCGTGGGCCGCGTCAGCCTCGAAGAGCTGTGGCGCGCCGTCGACCGGATCCGCATCGGCGAACACGGGGTCGCGCTCGTCGTGACGGCTGCGGGCCTGCTCCTCGCGCATGGTGCGCCCGAAGAGAAGTCGCGCGTGGCGCGCGGCGACAACCTGCTGGACCACCCGCTCGTGCGGGAGCTGTCGGACGCGGGTCCGGACGTGCTGACGGCGTCGGCCGAATACGACGGCCGGCGGGACGCGCTCGTGGGCGTCGCGGCGCGCGTGCCGGCGCTCGGGTGGACGGTCATCGTGGAGCAGCCGGAGTCGGAGGCGTACGCCACGACACGCCGCCTGCAGGCGCAGCTCGGCGCGGCGATCGGGCTGTTTCTGCTGGTCACGGTCGTGGCGGGCTACTACAACGGCCGACGCTTCATCACGCCGATCTTCGACCTGATTCGCGGCACGCGGGCGGTGGCCGCCGGGCGGCTGGACGAACGCGTCACGATCGACGCCACGGACGAACTGGGACAACTGGGCCGGGCGTTCAACACGATGGCCGACCGTCTCGTCGAGCTGCAGGACGAGGTGCGGAAGAAGGAGCGGCAGGCCACGTTCGGCCGGGTCGCGATCGGGCTGGTCCACGACATCTCGCACCCGATCCAGAACATCGGGAACAGCTGCAAGCTGATCGTGAAGATGTTCGACGACCTGGAGTACCGGCGAACGTTCCAGCGCACGGTGGAGCGGGAGCTGACGGTGATCAAGCGGGTGCTCGAGGATCTGCGGAACGTGGCGCGGCCGATCCCGCTGGAGAAGTTCCCGCTGGACGTGAACCGCGCGCTGGGCGAGCTGATCGAATCGATGCAGGCGACGGTCGAGAAGGCCGGCGTGTCGCTGACCGGCGAACTCGCCTTCGGGCCGCTCTACATCGAGGGTGACCTGTTCGCGCTGAACCGCGTGTACCGCAACCTGATCATCAACGCCTGCCAGGCCACCACCCCCGGGGGGGCGATCGTCATCCGGACGCGGCGCGCCGACGGCGAGGCGGTGATCGAAGTGCGCGACACGGGGTGCGGCATCCCCGCCGGGCGGCTCGAAACGATCTTCGAGGACTTCGTGACGACGAAGCGTCAGGGGCTCGGACTGGGGCTGGCGATCTCGAAGAAGGTGGTCGAGCAGCTGGGCGGCACGATCGCGGTGGCCAGCGAGGTGGGCGGGGGCACGACCTTCACGCTGCGCTTCAGGCTGACCGAGTCCAGACCTGCACAGCTGGCCGCCGTCTGAGCGGAGCTTCGGCGGAACGAGAAAACCGGCCGCGCGGGCGTCCCGCTGGACTGCGGCGTTCCCGCGCGATCGGGCCGCCGGACCCGACGCCGGCTACTTCTTCGGAAGGACGGCGTCCTTCAGCGGCTTGGTGATGCGCGCCTTCAGGACCGTCTTTGCGGGGATCTTGATGGCTTCACCGGTCGCGGGGTTGCGCCCCATGCGCGCCTTCCGCTTCTGCACGACCAGCTTCACCATGCCGGGCAGCGTGAACTCGCCCGCCCGCTTCAATTCCTTCTCCGACAACTCCGTCAGCGCATCAAAGAACTCGCGCGCCTGCGTCCGCTTCATCTCGAAGCGATCCGCGAAGTAGGAGAACAACTCCGACTTCCCCATTCTCCGGGCTTCTGCCATTACAACCCCCACCTGCTGAGTGCGCGCGACTTGCGGTGCCGCCAGACGGCCGCGCGCGCGGCGACCGGTGCGAACAGGTGCAGAACCGCCTGATGCTAGCGTGCGCGTCTCGCGAGTGTCAATCGAGAGCACGCCGAGATCCGGCTGTTTTCAAGCCGAAATGCTAGAATCGCGCCGGCATGTCAAGCGCGCCCGCTCTCGAAACCTTCCCCAATCCCCGTCCCGGACGCGCGTACGAAATCGCGATCGACTGCCCCGAGTTCACGTCGCTCTGCCCGAAGACCGGCCTCCCGGACTTCGGGACGATCCGGATCTCCTACGTGCCGGCAGAACGGTGCATCGAGCTGAAGTCGTTGAAGTACTACCTGATCCGCTTCCGCGAGCGCGGCGCGTTCTACGAGGCAGTGACCAACGAAATCCTCGACGACCTGGTGGCCGCCTGCCAGCCGCAGCGGATGACCGTGACCGGCGACTTCTCCGTCCGCGGCGGCATCTCGACGAGAGTCCAGGCGTCCTACCCGGCGGCATAGGCGGTGGCGCACCGCCTGCCGATCGAAGACTCCATCGACCTGCACACGTTCCGTCCGGCCGACGTCGCTTCGGTCGTCGATGAATACGTGCGCGCCGCATCCGAGGTGGGCCTGACGCTCGTCCGGATCGTCCACGGCCGCGGACGCGGCGTGCAGCGCGGCATCGTGCACCAGGCGCTCGAGCGCCACCCGCAGGTGGACGAGTACTGGGACGATCCGAACGCCCACCTGGGCGCCACCATGGCCCGCCTGAGACTGACTTCCCAGACCGGCGCGTAGCGGCCAGGTTCCGCCGGGTGCCGCGCCTGAATCGGGACGGCGCCAGTCTGCGCTGCGTGGCCCTCCCGGCCGCGCTCGCGTCGCTCCGGCGCGGTCTGGCCGGCCGGCGTCGGCAGGCTGCGGCGAGACTCGCGCGGAGGCGGAGCGCAGAAATCTAAACGTCGGCCGGCGCGCCAGGTTGCAGAATCTGCACGCCCTGCCGGGGACCGCGGGCTTCCGCGGCCGATTCCGGTCAGGTCCGCACGTGGAACGGCGCGTGCGTCGTCCCTGCGCGTGAACCATCCCGTCCTTCGTCCGGGAGACCTGGTCGTCGTCCGGTGCCAGCGCTGGCGCGTCGTTCGCCACGACGTGTTCGATGGCGGCGCCGTTCTCGAGGTCACCGGCGCGGCCGCCGCCAACCGCGGAGACGTCGAGCGCTTCCTCCTTCCGTTCGACCTCGCGCACCCGCTCCCGGCCAACCCGCAGCCACAGGTCGTCACCCCCGCGTCCCTGCGCGTCCATCTCAGGCGAACGCTGAGTGCGGCAACGCCTCGGTGGACGTCGCTGCGTGCCGCGGCGAGCGCCCGGATGGCGCTGATGCCGTTCCAGATCGAGCCCGCGCTGGCGCTCGTTCAGGGCATGGCGTCGCGCGTGCTGCTGGCAGACGATGTGGGGCTCGGCAAGACCGTGCAGGCCGGGCTGGCCATCGCCGAAGTCCACAGGCGTGAGCCGCGCGCCCGGATCCTCGTCGTGACGCCCGCCGGGCTGCGCGAGCAGTGGCGGGACGAGCTTGCTGAGAGGTTCGAGCTGACCGCGGAGGTCATCGACGCCGCCAGCCTGGCGCGAACGGCCGCCACCCTTCCTCCGGACGTGAACCCCTGGACCGTGGCGCCCCTGGCGATCACATCGGTGGACTTCGTGAAGCGCCCGGAGGTGATCCGCGGGCTCGAGCCGCTGATCTGGGACCTGGCGGTGTTCGACGAAGCCCACGCGCTCGCGACCCACTCGGATCGCGGCACGGCCGCGGCGCTGCTCTGTGCACGCGCCCGCCGACTGATCCTCGTGAGCGCCACACCCCATCCGGGAGACGACGCGGCCTTCGACCGGCTCACGGCGCTGGGAGCCCTCGAAGGCGATCGCCGGCCGCTGGTGGTGTTCCGCAGGGGACGCCGCGAGGTATCGGTGCCGGACGCGCGCAGGACGCGGTGGCTGCGCGTGCAGCCGACACCCGCGGAAGCCGTGGTGTACCGGGACCTGGCCGCCTACGCCCGCCGTCTCCGCCGCGAGACCGCCCCCGGCGCGCCAGGCGGCGCCCACCTGCTGGTATCGGTGCTGACACGCAGAGCGCTGTCGAGCCCCGCCGTCCTGGCGCGCTCGATCGAGCGGCGCATGGCGCTCCTGTCCGGCGACACCAGCCCCTCGGCCCTCCAGTTGGCTCTCCCGCTCGTGAGCGGCGATGGACCTGAAGACGGGGAGCCGATCAGCGAACTGGCCCTGCCGGGCCTGGCCAGCAGGGAGGAGGAAGTGTCACTGCTCCGCCGGATGCTCGCCCACGCGCGTGAGGCCGCGCGGACGGAAAGCAAGATGGCGGTCCTTCGCCGCTGGCTGCGTCGCGTACGGGAGCCGGTCATCGTGTTCACCCACTACCGCGACACGCTCGACCACGTCGTGGAGACGGTCGGGCTGAACCTCGCGCCGGTCCTGCACGGCGGCCTGGAGGCAGACGAACGACGCCGCCAGCTGCGCGCGTTCACCGATGGTGACGCGCCCGTCCTGCTCGCCACGGATGCCGCCAGCGAAGGCCTGAACCTGCACTGGCGATGTCGCGTCGTTCTCAGCCTGGAGGTGCCCTGGACGCCGCTCTGTCTCGAACAACGGATCGGACGTGTGGATCGGCTGGGCCAGCGGAAGCGGCCGCACGCGGTCACGCTGGTGGCGCGCCGCACGCCCGAAGAAGGCATCGCAGCGCGCCTGCAGGCACGGGCCGACCACGCCGGCACCAGCGCGCCCTTCCAGCGCGAACCGGTGGCGGTCAACGGCCGCATCGAAGCCTTCCGGCAACCGGCCGCCCCAGGCCTGCCGACGCTTGTCCCGGCGGCGCTGACCGAAGTCCGGCGCGTTCACCACTGCCGCGGGCTGGCGCCTTCACCTCCCCGGCGGCCGTCCAGGCCGGTCGAGCACCGAGCCCCGGTCGCCGTGCTGAGCCGGCGGCCGGGCCGCCTCCGCCTCTACTGGCTCGTCCGCGCGTTCCTCGACGACGCCGAGGGCATCCCCTTCTGGGACACCGTGCTCGGCTCCACGACAGATCTCGACATGACGACTCCACCGAAACGGGCTTCGGAGGTGGCCGCCTGCCTGTCCCGATGGCGATCGATCGACATCGTGGGTGATGAAGCGGTCGTCGCGGCCCACGAGGCGCTGGCTGCGGCAGTGGCGCGCGACGTCGGGCTCTGGCTCGACGCGCGTGTCGAGCGCGAGCGCGCGATCGCGGCGGAGGTGAGGCGCTCGGTGGGCCGCCTTGCGGCCACGTTCGTCCAGGCGGGGCTGTTCGACCGGCGTGCGGAACGCGGCCGCGCCGAGCAGCGCCGGATGGCCGAGGCGGCCCTGGCTTCGACCGACGCGTGCCTGCACAGACTCGAACGGCTGCGACGGGCGTCGCGTGGCGGCCGTGACATCGCGGCGGTCGTGTGCACGGCCAGGAATGACCGGCGTTCGCGGTGACCTCATCGCGCGGTCGTTTGCCGATGCCGGGCTGAAACGCCTCGCCGCCGGCATGGCTGTCGAGACGGTCGTCCGGGACGCCGTCCGGCGCGCGGTCGCCGCGGCCCGATCGACGCTGGGACCCGCAGCGAGCGTGCGGGCGCTGGTGGACGGTGGCGCGACCCCGCTCCTCGAAGCGCTCGGGTACGAGATCACGGCGCGCGCAGACCAGTCGGAGGCCTGCGTGCTGGAGATCTCGGCGAACGGCCGGCCCGTGTCCGTGCTGGTGACGCCCTGGGGAACGGCAACGACGGGGCGGCGCCGTGATCCGCTCCTGCCGGCGATCGCCGTGGACGCGCGATGGTCCTTTGCCTACGACGGCGCCGTGCTCCGGGTCGTGGACGCGCACCGGGCGTGGACTCGGCAGCACCTCGAAGTCGACCTGCGTGTCCTGGCCGACGTGCCCGAGGCGCTCGAGTTGTGCTGCGGGCTCCTGTCCGCGTCCTCGCTGGGCGGTCCCGCGCCACTCTTCGACCGGGCCGTCGACCTGTCCGGGCGGCATCGCGCCTCGTTGTGCCGCCACCTCGCGGCCGGGGTGCTGTCGGCAACCGGCCACCTGCTCCGATCCGTGGACCGGCCCAGCCGGTGGGTCCGCTCCGTGGGGACACGACCGGTGGCCGCATTCGACCAGGCGCTGACCGTGCTGTACCGCCTGCTGTTCCTGCTGTTCGCCGAGGCGCGGGGCCTCGTGCCCGTGTGGCACCCGATCTACCGGCGGCGCTACACGCTCGAGTCGATGGTGGATGCGCTGGTCGGCGCGCGACCGTTGCCGGGGCTGTGGGACACGCTGCAGGCGATCACGCGTCTCGCCAGGAGCGGCTGCTCGATTGACGACCTGCGGGTCACCGCGTTCAACGGCCGGCTGTTCGCCCCTCGCCAGGCACCGGCGGCCGAGCGGACCCGGCTGGCCGACCCCGACCTGAAGCAGGCCCTGCTCGCCCTCGCCACGACTACGGCGTCCGGCGGGACGTGCCTCCGGATCGACTACCACGACCTCGACGTGGAGCAGCTCGGGACGGTGTACGAGCAGCTGCTCGACTACGAGCCCCATCGGCTGGCCGGACGGCGCGGCGGCCCTGCGGTGAGGCTGCAGCGGTCCGGTGACCGTCGCAA